>NZ_RAHU01000013.1:0-41345 GCF_009659995.1 Stenotrophomonas sp. MH181796 | reverse complement strand
TTCGAGTCCTCTCCTGGGCACCACGACTCAAGATGATCAAACCCGCGAAAGCGGGTTTTTTCGTTTCCGGGGTTTGCAGCGTCAACGCGATGGCGACGCCCATCCACGCATGGATGCACTCCGTCGACGCCTGAGCACACAAACAAAAACCCCGCCTTGCGGCGGGGTCAAAATACAGCACGTGTTTCCAGGGAGTTTCAGTGTCCGCCACCGGCGGCTGCACCCGCACCCGCGCCGAACGGCGGCTTGGCCAGCCACAGGAACGCGATGATCGCCAGGAAGATCCAGCCCAGCAGGAAGAAGATGTCGTTGAAGCCCATCTGCGATGCCTGGTGGTTGATCATGTTGTTCAGTACCGCTGCGCCGTGCTGCAGGTCGCCCTGCCCCATCGCCGTGACCTGGTCCTGCATGCCCGGCTGATAGGCCGAGATATGCTCGGTCAGGTCGGCATGGTGCACCTGGGTGCGCCGCGCCCACAGCCACGTCGTCAGCGACGCTGCGAAACTGCCGCCCAGCGTACGCAGGAACGTGGCCAGGCCGGAGCCCGCCGCGATCTCGCGCCCATCCAGGTCCGACAGCAGGATCTGCAGCACCGGCATGAAGAACAGCGCGACGCCGATGCCCATGATCAGCTGTACGCCGGCCACGTGCATGTAGTCCACCTGCAGGTTGAAGTTCGAACGCAGGAAGCTGGTCATCGACAACACGATGAAGGCCACCGTGGCCAGCATGCGCATGTCGAAGCGCGAGGCATACTTGCCCACGAACGGGGTCATGATCACCGGCAGGATGCCGATCGGCGCCGTCGCCAGACCCGCCCAGATCGCGGTATAGCCCATGTCACGCTGCAACCACTGCGGAATCAGCAGGGCCACACTGAAGAACGCCGCATAGGCCACCACCATCGCCAGCGTGCCGGCGCGGAAGTTGCGATGACGGAACAGCTTCAGGTCGACGATCGGATCCTTGTCGGTCAGTTCCCAGATCAGGAACACCGTCAGCGTCACCACCGCCACGCAGGCCAGCACCACGATCTTCATCGACGAGAACCAGTCCTCGTCGTTGCCCAGATCGAGCACCAGCTGCAGCGCACCGACGCCGATCACCAGGGTGACCAGGCCGACGTAGTCCATCTTCGGCTTCTCGATCTGCTCCGGGCGCCCCTTCAGCTGGTTGCCCACCACCAGCGCGGCGAAGATGCCCAGTGGCACGTTGATCAGGAAGATCCATTCCCAGCTGTAGTTGTCGGTGATCCAGCCACCGAGGATCGGACCGCAGATGGGCGCTACCACCGTGATCATCGCCAGCAGCGCCAGGGCCTGTCCGCGTTTCTCGCGCGGATAGATCGAAACCAGCAGCGACTGCGTGATCGGGTACATCGGGCCGGCCACGAAACCCTGCAGCGCACGCGACAGGACCAGCATACCCATGCTCTGCGCCAGGCCGCACAGCAGCGAGGTGATGACGAAGGCCAGCGTGGCCCAGACGAACAGCTTGCGTTCGCCGAAGCGGCGGCTGAGCCAGCCGGTCAGCGGCAGCGCGATGGCCGTGCTGACCGCGAACGAGGTGATGACCCAGGTCGCCTGCTGCGAACTGGCGCCGAGGTTACCGGCGATGGTCGGCAGCGAGACGTTGGCGATGGTGGTGTCGAGCACCTGCATGAACGACGCCATCGCCAGGCCCACGGTGCACAGGGCGACGCTGGGCGGCAGGAACCCGGAGGCCGCACCCGGCGCCGCCGGGGCGCCCGGAGCACCGGGCGCGGCTGGAGCTTGTGCGGACATGGCGACCTCAGCCCACCTTCGCCTGCTGCGGCAGGTTGCCCTGGATGATCGTGTGGATCACCTCATCGGCATCATGCAGCTGCTTGGCATACACGTCGGTGTCGAACACCGTGCCCTTGGCCGGGGTGCTCGGCAGCACTTCACCCTTCTGGTCGCGCAGGCTCACTTCCGCCTTCATCGACAGGCCGATGCGCAGCGGGTGTTCGGCCAGCTGCTTGGCATCGATGGCGATGCGCACCGGCACGCGCTGCACGATCTTGATCCAGTTGCCGCTGGCGTTCTGCGCCGGCAGCAGCGAGAACGCCGAGCCGGTGCCCAGGCCCAGGCTCTGGATGCGGCCCTTGTACTTCACGTCACCGGCGTACAGGTCCGACTTCAGCTCCACTTCCTGGCCCAGGCGCATGTGGCGCAGCTGGGTTTCCTTGAAGTTGGCCTCGACCCACATCTGCTCGGTCGGCACCACGGCCATCAGGGCATTGCCCGGCTGCACGCGCTGGCCCACCTGCACCGAACGACGGGCGACGTAGCCGGTGACCGGCGCGACGATGCCGGCGCGGGCGTTGTTGAGGAAGGCCTGGCGCAGCTGCGCAGCAGCGGCCTGCACGTCCGGCTGGGTGGCGATCACGGTGTCGTCGACCAGTGCGCGGTTGCGCTCGACGGTCTCGCGCGAACCGGCCACGGCCGCTTCGGCGGCGGCCAGCTCATCGCGGGCATGGGCCAGTTCTTCGTTGGAGATGGCGCCGGTGGCGGCCAGGTCCTTGCGGCGGGCGAAGTCGTCGCGCACGCGCTTCAGGGTCACCTGGCGGGCGTTCAAGTCCGCCTGCGCGCCTTCCACGCTGCGGTACAGGCCACGGGTCTGGCGCACGGTCTTGGCCAGGTTGGCTTCGGCCTGCTGCAGCGCCACCGACGTGTCGGACGGGTCCAGCTGCACCAGCAGCTGGCCGCGCTCCACGCGCATGCCGTCATCGGCGTTGATGGCGACCACGGTACCGGCCACCAGCGGGGTGATCTGCACCTGGTTGCCCTGCACGTAGGCGTCGTCGGTCTCTTCGAACCAACGGCCGAACATGAAGTACCACAGCGCCAGTGCAGCAAGCAGCAGCACGACGATCACGAACAGGCCGCGCAGCAGGTTGCCGCGGCGGTTGGGGGCGGCCGGGGCCGCGGTGTCTTGGGTCTGGCTCATGGCGGGCGTCTTCAGGAATGCGAGGAATCGGAATGGGAGGCAATCGGTGCGCGGTCGGCGTCAGCGGGCTGGAAACCACCGCCCAGTGCCTTGCTCAGGCGCACCGAGGTCTGCACCTGCTGCGACTGCAGGCCGGCCAGCTGCTGCTGCGATTGCAGCAGGGTGGACTGCGCGGTCAGCACGTCCAGGTAGCTGCCGATACCGGCGCGGTAGCGCTGCTGGGCCAGGTCGAAGGCCGAGCGTGCGGTGTCCACTGCCTGCTGCTGCGCGTGCGCCTGCTGTGCCAGCGAGCGCACCGCGTTGACCTGGTCGGCGACGTCGCGCAGTGCATCCAGCACGGCCTGGTTGTAATTGGCCACCGCCAGGTCGTACTGCGCGTCGGTGTTGGCCAGGTTGGCGCGCAGCTTGCCGCCTTCGAAGATCGGCAGGCTCAGCGCCGGGCCGATGTAGGCGAAGGTGGAGCTGCTCTTCAGCAGGTCACCCACGTTCGGGGCGACCACGCCGGCCAGCGCGGTCAGGTTGAAGCTCGGGTAGAACTTGGTCTTGGCAACCTTGATCTGCTTGTCGGCCGCCTCAACGCGCCAGCGTGCGGCAACGATGTCGGGGCGACGGCCCAGCAGTTCGCTGGGCAGCACGCCCGGCAGCTGCAGCGCCACCGGGTTCAGCGGCTGCGGGCGCTGGATCGACAGGCCTCGGTCCGGACCCTTGCCGACCAGGGCGGCCAGTGCGGTGCGGGCGGCATCGATGCGCTGCTGTGCGGCCAGCACCTGCTGCTGCGCGGCCGGCACGCGGGCTTCGGCCTGGCGCACCTGCAGATCGCTGTCGATGCCGGCGCCGCGGCGCTGGCGGGTCAGCTGCAGCGATTTCTGCGAGCGGGCCAGTTCTTCCTCGGCCACGTCGTTGAGCTGCCACGCGTAAGCCAGATCGGCATAGGCCTGGGTAATGCCGGTAGACAGGTTCAGGCGTGCGGTCTGGGCTTCGACGGTGGCGGCATGCGCGCCATCCACGGCGGCTTCCCAGGCGGCGCGCTTGCCGCCCCACAGGTCCACGCCGTAGCTGAAGTCGAAGGCAACCTGGCTGCTGCCGCCATAGCGGCCCCCCATCTCGCTGCCGACCATCGACTCGGGCAGGCGCAGGCCGGTATAGCCACCGGACACCGACAGGCTGGGCAGCTCATCGGCCCGTGCGGTGCCGACCTGGGCCTGGGCCTGGCGCAGGCGCGCATCGGCGGCATCCAGGCTCGGGTGGCCGGCCAGGCCCTCGGCGACCAGCGCGTCCAGCTGCGCATCGCCCAGCGCCTTCCACCAGTCCTGCGCCGGGAAGCCGGCGGCGCTCAGGTCGGTGTCGGCCAGGGTGCGTTCGCTGTGCAGGCTGTCCACGTCAAGCACGTGGCCCTGCGGATTGAGGCCACGACTGCTGGCGCAGGCGGCCAGGGCCAGGGCCAGCGCTGATACCAGCAGCGCGCGCCCGGACCGGCGAAGAGTGGAATGCGGGATCGGGTTCATGGGGTCGTCAGTGAATCGCGGATTCGGGTAAGGAGGGACAGCAGCAGCGTGCGCTCATCGGCGGAAAGATCGCGTAGCGCGTAATCCATCACCGCGTCGCCGCGCAGCTTCAACCGCGCCCACAGCGCGCGGCCTTCATCGGTCAGCACGATCTGCAGTGCGCGCCGGTCCTGCGCATGCGGTTCGCGGCGGACGCAGCCCAGGGCTTCCAGCTTGTCCAGCAGGCGGGTCACCGCGCTGGGCACCTGGTCGATGGCCTGGGCCAGCTCGTTGGCAGTACACGGGGCCATGTTGGAAAGCACCTTCAGCCCGATGTAGTGAGTGAAGCCGATACCCAGATCTTCTTCAGCCATGGACGCATCGAGTTGGCGGACCAGGCCGTCGCGCACCTGGCGCAGCAGCAGGCCGAAGCTGGGGGGAGTGGTTGCAGGACAGATCATGGGGGAGCATTCTCTTCCAAAAAAAATATTTCTCAATGGAAATATTCGATCTGGCATCGAATGCTGTGTTGCAGCAGCGGGCTGGATCAATGAAGGCGCCTACCTTAATGATCTGGTCAGGTGGCCCGGTAGTACAATCCAGCCAATGGATGACACATTTCAGCCAGTGGACATGATGAACAAGGCAGAAATTCAGGTTCCCAAGCGCCTGCTCAGGGATGACGCACTGGACTGGTTCGAGCGCAATGACGGCCCGCCGGTCATCGCCTTCCGCTTCGACAGCCAGCAGGGCCTGGCCCGTGAGGTGGACTGGCACCACCATCAGCGTGCCCAGCTGATCTGCGTCGAACGCGGCCTGTTGACCACCCGCACCTCGCACGGCACCTGGTCGCTGGCGCCGGGCTCGGCCGGCTGGATGCCGCCGCTGGAGCCGCATACGGTCACCCTCGACGGCCCGCTGCGCGGCTGGGGCATGGCGCTGGCCGCACCGGCCTGCGCCACCCTGCCCGCCGACCCCTGCGTACTGGGCCTGTCCAAGCTGGCGCAGGCGCTGGCCGACCGCATCTGCGAGTGGCCGCTGGGCTATGACACCACGCCCGAGCGGCAGCACATCATTGACGTACTGCTGGATGAGATCCGCACCGCGCCGCGCCAGCGCATGCATCTACCGATGCCGCACGACCGGCGCCTGCTGAAGATCGCCTCGCAGCTGCTGGCCGACCCCTCCGACGAACGCAGCCTGGCCGAATGGGCGCATTGGGCCGGCCTCTCGCCGCGCAGCCTGACCCGTCACTTCCGCGACGAGACCACCCTCAGCTTCGCCCAGTGGCGACAGCAGGCCCGCCTGTCCGAGGCCCTGCGCCAGCTGACCGACGGCCGCAGCGTGGCCGACATCGCCCACGCGCTGGGCTTCAGCAGCGCCAGCGCCTTCGTCACCGTGTTCCGCCGCCACTTCGGGCTGCCACCGGGGCGCTACCTGGCACGGGCCGGACACGGCCTGGAAACCGGGCTGGACCCTGCACGTGGCTTGGCATCCCCCGCCGCATCCGGATAATCACAGGATTGCGAGCGGCGACCGCCGTCGCCGCCTCCCGACAACAGGTAACAACGCCGCATGACCGAACTTGCCCGCCCCGTGTTCCACGGATTCGAACAACTGCCGCTGCGCGAGTACGCCGAACGCGCCTACCTCGACTACTCGATGTACGTGGTCCTGGACCGCGCCCTGCCGTTCATCGGCGACGGCCTGAAGCCGGTGCAGCGCCGCATCATCTATTCGATGAGCGAGCTGGGCCTGAATGCCGCGTCCAAGCCGAAGAAGTCCGCGCGCACNCCGCGTCCAAGCCGAAGAAGTCCGCGCGCACCGTCGGTGACGTCATCGGTAAGTACCACCCGCATGGCGACAGCGCGTGCTACGAGGCGCTGGTGCTGATGGCGCAGCCGTTCTCGTACCGTTACCCGCTGATCGAGGGCCAGGGCAACTTCGGCTCCAGCGACGACCCGAAGTCGTTCGCGGCGATGCGTTACACCGAATCCAAGCTGACCCCGATCGCCGAGGTGCTGCTGGGCGAACTGGGCCAGGGCACCACCGACTGGGCACCGAACTTCGACGGCACCCTGCAGGAACCGACCTGGATGCCGGCACGCCTGCCGCACCTGCTGCTCAACGGCACCACCGGCATCGCCGTGGGCATGGCCACCGACGTGCCGCCGCACAATCTCAACGAGATTGTCAGCGCGCTGCTGCACCTGCTGGACAACCCCGAGGCCAGCGTGCGCGATCTGTGCGAGCACGTGCAGGGCCCGGACTATCCGTCCAGCGCCGAGATCATCACCGCAGCCAACGACCTGCGCACGATGTACGAGACCGGCAACGGCAGCGTGCGTGCGCGTGCGACCTTCACCAAGGAAGCCAACAACATCGTGGTCACCGCGCTGCCGTTCCAGGTGTCGCCGTCGAAGGTGATCGAGCAGATCGCCGCGCAGATGCGCGCCAAGAAGCTGCCGTGGCTGGAAGACATCCGCGACGAATCCGACCACGCCAACCCGGTGCGCGTGGTGCTGGTGCCGCGCTCCAACCGCGTCGACGCCGACCAGCTGATGGGCCACCTGTTCGCGACCACGGACCTGGAGCGCAGCTACCGCGTCAACCTCAACGTGATCGGGCTGGACGGCCGTCCGCAGGTGAAGAACCTGAAGATGCTGCTCAGCGAATGGCTGACCTTCCGCAGCAACACCGTCACCCGCCGCCTGCAGCACCGCCTGCAGAAGGTCGAGCGCCGCCTGCACCTGTTGGAAGGCCTGCTGGTCGCGTTCCTCAACCTGGACGAGGTGATCCACATCATCCGTACCGAGGACGAACCGAAGGCGGCGCTGATCGCGCGCTTCGGCCTGTCCGACGACCAGGCCGAGTACATCCTGGAAACCAAGCTGAAGCAGCTGGCCCGCCTGGAGGAGATGAAGATCCGCGGCGAGCAGGACGAGCTGGCCAAGGAGCGCGAGAAGATCCTCGGCATCCTCGACAGCAAGGCCAAGCTGAAGAAGCTGATCCGCGACGAACTGACCGCCGATGCCAAGAAGTTCGGCGACGCACGCCGTTCGCCGCTGGTGCAGCGCCAGGCCGCGCAGGCCATCGACGAGACCGAGCTGGTGCCGAGCGAGCCGATGACCGTCGTGCTGTCGGAGAAGGGCTGGATCCGCGCCGCCAAGGGCCACGACGTCGATGCGTCCGCCCTGTCCTACCGTGATGGTGACGCCCTGCAGGGCGCAGTGCGTGCGCGCAGCACGCAGCAGGTCGCGTTCCTCGACAGCGAGGGCCGCGCCTACTCGACGCCGGTGCATACCCTGCCTTCGGCGCGCGGCAATGGTGAACCGTTGACCGGCCGCTTCTCGCCGGCAGCGGGCACCAGCTTCGTCACCCTGGCCAGTGCCGAGCCGGATGCCCGCTTCGTGCTGGCCTCCACCCACGGCTACGGCTTCGTCACCCGCTTCGAGAACCTGATCGGCCGCAACAAGGCCGGCAAGGCGATGCTGAACCTGTCGGCGGGTTCGTCGGTGCTGACCCCGTCGGTGGTCGCCAACGTCGCCACCGACCGCATCGTGGCAGTGACCAGCTCCGGCAACCTGCTGGCGATCGCCGCCAACGACCTGCCGGAACTGGACAAGGGCAAGGGCAACAAGATCATCGAGATCCCGAAGGCCAAGCTCGCCACCGAACGCGTGGTGGCCATCGTGGCGATCAGCCCGGGGCAGACCCTGCAGGTCCGCGCCGGCCAGCGCACCATGGGCCTGAAGTTCAACGAGCTCGACGCCTACCTCGGCGCCCGCGCCACCCGCGGCCACCTGCTGCCGCGCGGCTGGCAGAAGGTGGAAGGGTTGTCGGTGGAGTGAGGGTGCGGGGTCGGATCCCTTTCCATGGGAAAGGGCTCTGACCCATTCAACATGGCGAGGGGTCAGAGCCGTTTTCGTCGAAAACGGATCCGACCCCGGACACGAAAAAGCCGGGGCATTCCCCGGCTTTTTCGTTGTCGGCTGGCGGGCGGTGGAGCGGCTGGCGGGCGAAGGCTGGCTGGCGATGCTCCGGTGCTGGCGGGCGACAGAACGCTGTGCTTCTTCTGGTAGAGCCGACCGCTGGTCGGCTGCTTTTTGCAGAGCAGCCGACCAGCGGTCGGCTCTACCGGGTGGTCACCGGGCATGGCCCGGCGCCACCTGCGGCTCAGTGCGCCGGAGCGCCGTTGCCGTCGATCTTGCTCAGCTGGTACAGCTCCAGGCCGATGCGCTTGATCAGGCCCAACTGCTGCTCCAGCCACCAGGCGTGGTCTTCTTCGGTGTCCTTCAGCTGTGCAAGCAGGATGTCGCGGCTCACGTAGTCACCCTTCTCCTCGCACAGCTTCATGCCGGCGGCGAGATTGTTCCGAACCGCGTATTCAGTATCGAGATCCTTCTGCAGCATCTCCTCCACGGTCTTGCCCGGCTCGGTGGCATGCGGGCGCATGTCCGGGTCACCGCCGAGGAACAGGATCCGGCGCAGCAGCGCATCGGCGTGCTGGGTTTCCTCTTCCATCTCGTGGTTCAGGCGTTCGTACAGCGCGAACAGGCCCTGGTCCTCATAGCGGCGGGAATGGATGAAGTACTGGTCGCGGGCAGCAAGCTCGCCGCGCAGCAGTTCCTTCAGGCAGGCGATGACGTCCGGGTTGCCTTTCATGGGGGGCTCCTGTGAATCGATGTGACATAGGGTGCCGCATTTCAAAATACGGTGATCTAATCGGAATCAGTCGCAGTTGCGCCTGCGGCTACAATCAGCCCACGAGTTCGGAAAGGACGTGCGATGCGACGTACATGGCGTTGGGTGCTGGGCGTGTTGATCGCCATCGCGCTGGTCACCGTCCTGGTGCTATGGCTGCTGCTGCGCGGCAGCCTGGCCGACCTGGACGGCGAGCATGCGCTGCCGGGGCTGGCCAAGCCAGTCACCATCGAGCGCGATGCCTTGGGCGTGGTCACCATTACCGCCGGCAGCCAGGCCGACGCGATGCGTGCGCTCGGCCGCGTACACGCGCAGGAACGTTATTTCGAGATGGACCTGATGCGCCGCAGTGCCGCCGGCGAGCTGTCGGCGCTGTTCGGGCCGAAGGCCATCGATGCTGACAAGCGCATGCGCGTGCATCGCCTGCGCGCACGCACCGAGGCGAATCTGCAGGCCGCACTGGGCGACAACGGCGAGGCGGTGCGCGCCTACGTGGATGGCGTCAACGAGGGCCTGGCCGATCTCTCCGTGCGCCCGTGGGCCTACCTGCTGCTGCGGCAATCGCCACAACCGTGGCAGGCCAGCGACAGCGTGCTGGCCGGGCTGGCCATGTACGCCGACCTGCAGGACCCGAACAACCAGACCGAGCTTGCACTGAGCCGCATCCGCGCAGTGGTGCCGCCGGCGCTGTACGCGCTGATCGCCCACGACGGCACCGAATGGGATGCACCGCTGTTCGGCGAACCCACCGGCAACGCCGCCCTGCCCGATGCCAGCCAGCTCGATCTGCGCACTTTGAAGGGGAAAACGGGCACCGAGCAGGAAGAGGCCGACGCCATCGGCAGCAACAACTTCGCGGTGGCCGGTGCACTTACCGCCGACGGCCGCGCGATCGTCGCCGACGACATGCACCTGGGCCTGCGTGCACCCGGCCTGTGGTTCCGCGTACGCCTGCGCTACCCCGACCCGCAGGCCGCCGGCGGCCAGGTCGATGTCACCGGCTTCTCGCTGCCCGGCCTGCCGGCCGTGATCGTCGGCAGCAACGGCCACGTCGCCTGGGGCTTCACCAACAGCTACATCGACACGGCGGACTACCGCACGGAACCGGCCAACGCCGCGATGACCGTGCACGAAGAACGCATCGCCGTGGCTGGCCAGGCCGACGTGCTGTTCCCGGTACGCGAAACCGCCTGGGGGCCGATCCTGCATACCCATGCCGATGGCAGTGGCGATGCGCTGCGCTGGGTCGCACACCTGCCCGGCGCCGTGCGCCTGGACTTCGGTGACCTGGCCCGCGCCGGTGACCTGGACGGTGCACTGCACTTCGCCGACCGCGCCGGCATTCCCGCGCAGAACCTGGTGGTCGGCGACCGCAGCGGCCGCATTGCCTGGCGGCTGATCGGTGCCCGCCCTGACCGCGGCCCCGGCTGTGCGCCGGCCGGCTTCACTGCCGCCAACAACCAGGACTGCGCACCGTGGCCGATCCGCAGCGATGCCTCGCCGGCACTGATCGATCCCCCCAACCATCGCCTGTGGACCGCCAACGGTCGCGTCCTCGACGGCGAGGCACTGGCCAGCGTCGGCAACGGCGGCTATGACCTTGGTGCCCGGGCGCGGCAGATCCGCGACCTGCTGGCAATCCAGGACCGCTTCGACGAACACGACCTGCTGGCGATCCAGCTCGATGATCGCGCCGTGTTTCTGCAGCGCTGGTGGGCGTTGCTGCATGACGTCATCGAACGCAGTGACGACCCTGCACTGAAGCGCTTGAAGGCGGTCAGCCATCAATGGGGCGGCCGGGCCTCGGCCAGCTCGGTCAGCTACCGGGTGGTGCGCGCGTTCCGCACGCAGGTGATGGATACCCTGTCCGATGCACTGCTGGCGCCGGCCAACGCGCAGCTGGGCGATGACTATCTGGACCCGCGCCTGGCACAACTGGAAGGCGTGGCCTGGCCGATGCTGCAGCAACGCCCCGCCAACCTGTTGCCACCGGCCTACGACAGCTGGGACGCGCTGCTGCTTGATGCCGCACGCCGCACCGAGAGCGAGCTGGCCAAGCAGGGCCCACTGGCCCAGCGCACCTGGGGCGAACGCAATACTGCGGCGATCTGTCATCCCATCGCGCGGGCACTGCCGGACATCGCCAAGCGCTGGCTGTGCATGCCGGCCGACCGCCTGCCCGGCGACCGCGACATGCCGCGCGTGCAGACGCCGAACTTCGGCGCCTCCGAGCGCATGGTGGTCTCGCCCGGCCACGAGGCCGACGGCATCGTGCACATGCCCGGCGGCCAGAGCGGCCATCCGCTGTCGCCGTACTGGGGCGCCGGCCACGAGGACTGGGTGCATGGGCGGCCGACACCGTTCCTGCCCGGCAAGGCGCAGCACACGATGACGCTGGTGCCGGCCCGTTGACGGCCGGGGTCAGATCCCTTTTCCAGAGGAAAAGGGATCTGACCCCACCTCCACTCCTGCGTGGATGCCGTCCAGCACTCAGCCCCTGCGCCGCTCGATCAGGTTCAGCAGCGGCCCGGTCATCGCCGTGGTCACCAGCGCCATGATCACCAGCACCGCGAACAGGCGGTCGCCGAGCAGGCCCAGCTCGTAACCCAGGTTGAGCACGATCAGCTCCATCAGGCCACGGGTGTTCATCAGCGCCCCCAACCGCCACGCTTCGCGCGTGGGCATGCCCGCACTGCGCGCGGCACTGAAGGTACCCAGCAGCTTGCCCGTCGTGGCCACCGCGATCACCACCACGCACAACACGACATCGCTGGCCTGCAGCGCATCGGCGCGCATGCGCAGGCCGGTCATGGCGAAGAACAGTGGCAGTAGCAGGGTCACCGCGAACGGTTCGACGCGGGCCATCAGCAGGTCGCGCAACTGCGCGTTGGACGATACCGCGACGCCCGCAGCGAATGCACCGAACAGTGCGTGGATGCCCAGCATCTCGGTGACCAGCGCACTGGCCAGCGACAACAGCAGGATGCCCAGCAGCCAACGTCCCTCACGGCCCGGCGCGATCTGCTGGCGGGCAAACCACGGCTTCACCAGCCCCAGCATCAGCGCCACGAACACGACCACGCACAGCAGGTTGAGGCTGGCCGGCAACCAGCCGCTGGCCTGGGCAGCGGCCACGATCAGCGCCAGCAGGCACCAGGCGGTGGCATCGCCCAATGCCGCGCAGGCGATCGCGGTCTGACCCAATGGCGTCTGTGTGATGCCGCGATCGGCAAGGATGCGCAGCAACACGGGGAACGCGGTGATGCTCATGGAGATGCCGACGAACAATGCGAATGCAGTAAAGCCCACACCCTGCGGACCGTGCTGCGGATACAGCCAGATCGCCAGCGCCACGCCAAGCACGAACGGCACCGCGATGCCGGCATGGCTGACCGTGAAGGCGAAGCGCCGGCGGCCACGCAGCGCCGCCAGGTCCAGCTCGGCACCGGCCACCAGCAGGAACATCAGCACGCCCAGCTGGCTGAGCATGCCCAGCGGCCCCAGCGAGCTGGCCGGGAACAACGCACCATGCAGCTGCGGCAGCAGGCTGCCGAGCACCAGCGGCCCCATCATCAGGCCAGCGGCCATCTCGCCGATCACCGCCGGTTGTCCCAAGCGCTTGAGCAGCGCACCTGCGCCCTTGGCCACCAGCAGCAGCACCAGCAGCTGCAGAAGGAACAGGCCCAGCGGAGACGTCAGGTGCTGAGCCCAGCCGCCTTCAGCGGCGGCGGTGGCACGGGCAACCGCCGCAGGCGCCGCAGGCCCGGCATATCGCGCCAGCAGCACGCCGGCCAGCAACGGCACCCCGGCCCAGGCCAGGTAGCGCCATCCCCACTTGATCGGCGGCGCCCGGCCCCCGGTCTGTACGTCCATGAACATTCCCCAATGTGCAGGGGGCGATGATACGGAAAAGGGGACGGAGGGGATTAAGTCGTTTGTGGGACAAACGACTTAATCCCCTCCGTCCCCTTTTTGGCGCTTAGGCCAGTGCCTGCGCGTGCACCCCGGCGATCGCGCGACCCGACGGATCTGCAGCTGCAGCGAAGCTGGCATCCCAGGCAATGGCGGCCGGCGACGAACAGGCGATCGACTTGCCGCCCGGCACGGTCTCGGCCGCCGCACGGCTGGGGAAGAACTGCTCGAACAGGTGGCGGTAGTAGTACGCCTCCTTGGTCTGCGGCGGGTTGTGCGGGAAGCGCTTGTCAGCCGCCGCCAGTACGCGGTCGCTCACCTGTGCTTCGGCATGCGCCTTCAGCCCATCGATCCAGCCGTAGCCGACGCCATCGCTGAACTGTTCCTTCTGCCGCCACAGGATGCTGTCCGGCAGGTAGCCGTCGAACGCCTCGCGCAGCACCGCCTTCTCGATGCGGCGGCCACCAAAGCCGGCACCGACCATCTTGTGCGCGGCATCGAAGCGCATCGCCACATCGAGGAACTCACGGTCGAGGAACGGCACGCGCGGCTCCACGCCCCAGGCCATCATCGACTTGTTGGCGCGCAGGCAATCGTAGTTGTGCAGGGCGTCGAGCTTGCGCACCAGCTCATCGTGGAATTCACGCGCATCCGGTGCCTTGTGGAAGTACAGGTAGCCACCGAAGATCTCGTCGCTGCCCTCGCCGGAGAGCACCATTTTCACGCCCATCGCCTTGATCCGCCGTGCCAGCAGGAACATCGGCGTCGAGGCGCGGATGGTGGTGACGTCATAGGTTTCGATGTGGCGGATCACTTCCGGCAGCGCGTCGAGGCCTTCCTCGAAGGTGTATTCGAAGCCGTGATGCACGGTGCCAAGAGCCTCGGCAGCGATCGCCGCAGCAGCAAGATCCGGCGAACCCTTCAAGCCGATCGCGAACGAATGCAGGCGCGGCCACCAGGCTTCGGTCTGCCCGCCATCCTCGATGCGCCGACGCGCATAGCGCGCGGCAACGGCCGCCACCAGTGACGAATCCAGGCCACCGGACAGCAGCACGCCATACGGCACGTCACTCATCAGCTGTCGCTCCACCGCGTGCTCGAAGGCCTGGCGCAGTTCGGCCAGGTCGGCCTGGCGGCCCTGAACGTCGGCGTAGTCGCGCCACGGCTGCTGGTAATAACGCACCAGCTCACCGCTGGCGCTGTCGAAGTAGTGACCCGGCGGGAACTGCGCGACGTCGGCACAGGTGTCGACCAGCGCCTTCATTTCCGACGCCACGCGCAGGCGTCCCTGGGCATCATGGCCCCAGTACAGCGGCACCACGCCGACCGGGTCACGCGCCACCAGCACGCGCCCGCTGTCACGGTCCCACAGCGCGAAGGCGAAGATGCCGTTGAGCTGCTCCAGCCACTGCGCCGGCGATCCGCCCTGGCGGTACAGTGCGTTGATCACCTCGCAGTCCGAGCCGGTCTGGAAGTCGTAGGTGGTGGTCAGCGCCGCCTTCAATGCCTGGTGGTTGTAGATCTCGCCGTTCACCGCCAGCGCCAGCTGGCCATCGGCCGACAGCAGCGGCTGCGAACCACCGGCCGGATCGACGATGGCCAGCCGCTCGTGGACCAGCAGCGCACCTTCGTCGAGGTACACGCCGCTCCAGTCCGGGCCACGGTGGCGCTGGCGCTGCGACAGTTCCAGCGCGTGGCGGCGCAGAGCGGGAAGATCGTCACCGGCCTGCAGGCCGAAGATTCCGAAGATCGAACACATGGGGGAGCTCCTGTTGGGGGATTTCACGGGTGGGAAGGTGTTCGACCGGCCATCCAGGCCCGGGTGGGGCTGCGCCCGGGCACAAAAAAACCCGCATCGGCTGATGCGGGTTTTCTGGTGTCCGGGCGTGTGTTGCTGTCTATCTACCCAGGGCGCAGTCCCGCATCGGCCGCGCACGATTATTCGCGCGCAGATTATTGCGGTTGTTGTTATTGACGGCGGTGGCCAGGCGGATCGACATGGCATCGACCCTACCGCGGTTTCCAGCACGGCGCAACCGTTGCGTTGGCAACCACTCCCGAAGCGCATAATGGCCCGCCCTGGAACGTGTAATGGAAATGCAACACCGCAATGGACGCACCGGAGCGCTGGCCGCCCTGCTCTGCCTGGGCCTGGCGGCCTGCCAGACCCTGCCTCCGCCTTCCACGCTGCCGCTGGCGCAGCAGCAGGCACTGGAGCAACGCGGCACGGACGGCAGCTTCGACGGTGCCTGGGACACCGCGCAGACCTTCGAACGTTTCAACGATCCGCGCGCCGTCGCCTACTACGAGCGTGCTGCCGCGATCACGCCCTGGACCTTCCGCAACAGCAAAGCGGAAGAAGCACTGGGCCGGATCTGGACCTCCGGCACGCTGCAGCATGCCGACAGCCCCCACATCAATCCGGCTCCGGTGCTGCGCGCCTCCTGGCAACGCGGTGAACGTGCGTATCTGGCGGCGGCCAACCACGGCAATCCCTATGCGTTCTACGGGCTCGCCAAGGCCTATCGCCAGCGAGGCGACGCGCAGCAGGCGCTGCGCTGGGACCTGCGCGGAATGATCTACAAGCGCTACCCGAGTTCATCGTCGCGACTGCCGGAGGCGGTGGCGGCACAGGGTGACACCGTGCATCCGCGGGTGGCGCAGATCCAGCGTCGTGCCGAGCACGGCGACGCCGAAGCGCAGGTCGACCTGGGCGCGCTGCTGGAAAAGGGCGTGGGACTGCCGCGCGATCCGGTGCGTGCGCTGCAGCTGTACCAGCGCGCCGGTGAGAAGGGCAATGTGTTCGGCCAGTACTTCGCCGGTCTGCTGCTGGGCCGCAGTGCGCCGGGTGTGGAGAAAGACACCGACGCGGCGGCGCACTGGTTCGCCAGGGCCGAGGCGCAACACTTCTACATGGCCGCGCCGAGTTACTGGAAGAAAGCGGTCGAGCCGCCGTTCTTCATTTTTTCAGAGTAGAGAAGCGGCCCCGGCGGGAGGCGTGCCGACCAACGGTCGGCACCCACCCTCGCGGAATTCATTCCGTCATGGGGTTCCCACCAGCAGCCGTTCCACCAGGCGCTGGTACAGCCCCGGCAACGCTTCCAGATCGTCCACGCGTACGTTCTCATCCACCTGGTGGATGCTGGCGTTGACCGGCCCCACTTCGATGCACTGCGCACCCAGTGGCGCGATGAAGCGTGCATCTGACGTGCCGCCGCCGGTGCTTTCTTCCGGCGCACGGCCGATGTGCTCGGCCAGCACCGCACGCGCGGTGGCGCGCAGCGTGCCTTCCGGGGTGTAGAACGGCTCGCCGCTGCGGTGCCACTTCAGCGTGTACTGCAGGCCATGCTGCTCCAGCACTGCGGTGATCTCCGCCTCCAGCTTCGGCGCATCCCAGTGCGGGTTGTAGCGGATATTGAAATCCACTTCGAGTTCGCCGGGAATCACGTTGTTGGCACCGGTGCCGGCATGGATGTTGGAGACCTGCAGGCTGGTCGGCGGGAAGCTCTCGTAGCCGTCGTCCCAGCGTCGCGCACTCAGTTCGGCCAAGGCCGGAGCGGCCTGGTGGATCGGGTTGCGTGCCTTATCCGGATACGCCACGTGGCCCTGTACGCCCTGCACCCGCAGCTTGGCCGACAGGCTGCCACGACGGCCGACCCGCAGCAGATCACCCAGCGTGGCCGTCGACGACGGTTCACCGGTAATGCACCAGTCGATGCGCTGGCCGCGTGCGGCGAACAGGCGTGCGACATGGCGCACGCCGTCGATGGCATCGCCTTCCTCGTCGCTGGTCAGCAGCACCGCCAGCGTGCCCGGGTGATCGGGATGTGCAGCGACAAACTGCTCGGCGGCGACCACGAACGCGGCGACACTGCCCTTCATGTCGGCGGCGCCGCGGCCGTAGAGCACGCCCTCACGGATCTGCGGCGTGAACGGATCGCTGGCCCAGGCCTCGCGCGCGCCGGGCGGCACCACGTCGGTGTGGCCCAGCAACACCAGTACCGGCGCGCCCTGGCCGTGGGTCGCCCACAGATTGTCGACGTCACCCAAGCGCAGGTGATCGCAATGGAATCCGGCCTGCTTCAGGCGTGCCGCCAGCAGTGCCTGGCAGCCGGCATCGTCCGGTGTCACCGAAGGCCGTGCGATCAGCTCACAGGTCAAGTCGAGGACAGCACTCATGCGTCGCCCACGCCGAAGCGTGCCTTGAAGCCGTTGTCACTGAAACCCTGGCTGACCGCGCCGTCGGCGGTGACCACCAGCGGGCGCTTGATCAGCTGCGGATACTCGCGCAGCAACAGCTTCCATTCGGCCTCGGAATCGGCAGCCTTGCGGTTGTCCGGCAACTGCCGCCAGGTGGTGGACGACTTGTTCACCATCGCGGCCAGGCCACCCAGCTGCGCCGCCCATGCCAGCAGCATTTCCGGGCTGGGTTTGTTGTCGCGGTAGTCGACGAAGGTGTAAGGCACGCCGAAGCGGTCCAGCCACTTGGTCGCCTTCTTGCAGGTATCGCAGTTCTTCAAACCGTAGACAGTGGTGCTCATGGCCATCTGTGATGCTGGAAAACAGAGGGCCAGAATCTCACAACAGGCGCTCGGACACGACCCGGAACGGCACCCGTGGCAGCCGGAAGGCCAGCCCTTCCTGCAGCGCCAAGTCCATCGCCTGCAGCCGCGGACACTGCTGCTCACCGATCAGGCGCAGGGGCTGCAGGCTGTCGACCTCCACCGGCAGCGCGATGCGGGTGCAGGCCCAGCGGCCGTCGCAGGTACGGGCGATGGCCTCGTCCTGGCAGGTGAGGAAACGCAGCAGGGCCTGGTGGCCGTCGAAGGCCGCCGACCACGCCGCCGCATCCTCCCAGCCTGCAGCGGCCTGCCACTGCAGGTGCAACCTCGGCGCACTGCCCTGCCCGCCTTCGATCAGGGTGTGCCCTCCGCCATCGGTGCGCACCACATGTTCGAAGCGGGTGGACATATGCGGCTGCATGGCATCGCTGAAGGCACGCGCGCCGGCCACGAAGGGCAGCTGATCCATCACGTTGCGGTCGAACAGCACCACCGGTGTCCCGTCCGGATCGTCGTCACGATGCAGGTACCAGCGCCAGTTGCTCTGCCTCGGAGACGGCATCAGGGAACGCAGCGGCCCAGCCAGCGCGGGCCCGAAGTGGCCGTGACGGTAGCTGAGGATGGTGTAAGGCGTGCGTCCGGCATGGACCACATAGTGATGGCCTGGTGGTGGCATCGGCGCGTGGCGCACGTCGACCCACCAGCTCACGTAGACAACGTCGCGCACGTCACTGACCAGCGCCGGCATCGGCCAGCGCCGCGACAGTACGCGGCGCAGCCGGGTCCAGCGCGGGGCGTGCAGCAGGCGCGGCAGCATCCGCCCGAACAGGGTGTCGGACGGATGCCGGTAGATCGCGGACTGCGCCAGGTCCTCCGGCGCAGCCACCTTCAGTCGGCCAGGCCGCGCAGCAGGTCGTTGACGCTGGTCTTGCTGCGGGTCTTGGCATCGACCTGCTTGACGATCACCGCGCAGTACAGCGAGTGGGTACCGTCCTTGCTCGGCAGCGAACCGGACACCACCACGCTGTACGGCGGGATGTAGCCGTAGCTGATCTCGCCGGTGGCGCGGTTGTAGATGCGGGTGCTCTGGCTGAGGAACACGCCCATGCCGATCACGCTGTGGTGGCCGACCACCACGCCTTCCACCACTTCCGAGCGCGCACCGATGAAGCAGTGGTCCTCGATGATGGTCGGGCTGGCCTGCAGCGGCTCCAGCACGCCGCCGATGCCGGCGCCGCCGGACAGGTGGCAGTGCTGGCCGATCTGCGCGCAGGAGCCGACGGTGGCCCAGGTATCGACCATGGTGCCTTCGCCAACGTAGGCGCCGATGTTGGTGAAGCTCGGCATCAGCACCACGTCCTTGCCGAAGTAGGTGCCGCGGCGGGCGATCGCGCCCGGCACCACGCGCACGCCGCCACGGCGGAACTTCGCTTCGTCATAGCCGGCGAAGCGCGATTCGACCTTGTCCCAGAACGGTGCCGGGCGCGCATCGACCACGGCCATGTCGTTGACGCGGAAGTACAGCAGCACCGCCTTCTTCAGCCACTCGTTGACCTTCCAGCCACCGTGGCCGTCCGGCTCGGCGACGCGGAATTCGCCGCTTTCCAGGCCATCGATCACCCGGTTGACCAGCGGCTTGGTCGAACCTTCCAGTTCGTGCAGGGTCAGCGTGGCGCGGCGCTCGAAGGCGCTCTCGATGCCGAACTTCAGTTCTTCCACGCCCGGCGCGGCCGGCTTGCGCAGCGACTTGCGGGCGATGGTTTCGGCGCGTGCGGCTTCGGCACTCTTGGCCGGGGCCTTCCTGGGTGCCGCCACCTTCTTCGCCGGGGCCTTTACCGCTGCGGCTTTCTTCGGCGCGGCAGCCTTCTTCGCGGCCGGCACGGCGGCAGTTTGACCAGCCTTCGGCTGTTGTGGAGCTTTCTTGGCCGCTGCGCTCTTGGCGGTGGCAGCAGTCTTCTTAACAGGCTTGGTGGCCATCAGGCGGGGTCTCCGGCGTTTCGATCAGGGTCCAGGCAGGCCAGCATCGCGTCATGCAACTGCTGCCGGGCAGGTTCAGTCAGGGGGAGGTCGTGTTCGTCACTGATCACGAAGGTGTCTTCGGCGCGTTCGCCGAACGTGGCAATGCGCGCATCATGCACGCGCAGGCCCTGGTTGCGCAGCACGAACGCCACGTCGGCCAGCAGGCCGGGGCGGTCAGGAGCGACCAGGGCAAAACGGGTCGCGCCGGGTTCATCGCGGAACTCGATGCGGGGGGCGAAACGGAAATGGCGCAGCTGCCGTGGCACCACCCGGCGCGACGGCCGCAGGCGGGTCAGGTCGCCACTGAGCGCTTCGCGCAGCGCCGCCTCAAGGTTGGCGCTGCTGCCATCGGCAAAGCTGTCGGCCGGGTTCACTTCGAAGGTATCGAAGATGGTGTCGGCAGGGCCGTCCAGCACGCGTGCGCGATGGATGCCATAGCCCTTGCGGTCCAGGGTCATGGCGATCGCTGCGAACAGGCCATCACGGTCCGGGGAGTGCACGAACACCTCCAGCGCCGGGTCGTCGACGCTGATCCGGCGCACCTTCACCAGTGTGTGGCCCTGCTTCACCGGTACCAGCGCGGCGGTCTGCCAGGCCAGCTGCTCGGGACGCAGGCGAATGAAGCCTTCGTCGGGCATCACTGCGAACTGGCGGTCGATGGTGGCATCGTCGTACCCCTGTTCGCGCACCAGTGCGCGCACGCTGTCGCGCGCCTCGGCCACGCGCTCGGCCGCGGGTACCGGATGCTCGAGCCCTTCGCGCAGCGCGCGCCGGGTGGCGAAATACAGGTCGGCCAGCAGGCGGTCCTTCCACGCGTTCCACAGCTTCGGACTGGTGCCGGCGATATCAGCGCAGGTCAGCAGGTACAGATAGTCGAGGCGGTCGCGGCTGCCCACCAGGGTGGCGAAGCGATGGATCACCACCGGGTCGGCGATGTCCTGCTTCTGCGCGGTCACCGACATGCGCAGGTGCTGTTCGACCAGCCACGCCACCAGTTCGGTATCGGACGTGCTCAGCGCATGCGCCTGGCAGAACGCGCGCGCGTCCACCGCGCCCAGCTCCGAGTGGTCGCCGCCACGGCCCTTGGCAATGTCATGGAACAGGCCGGCCAGCAGCAGCAGCTCCGGCTTGCGCAGGCGCGGCCACACTTCATGCGCGATCGAAAAGCGCTCGTCGGCACGGCTGCTGGCGAACTGGCCGATGTTGCGCAGGACCATCAGCGTGTGCTGGTCGACGGTATAGACATGGAACAGGTCGAACTGCATGCGCCCGCTGACCTGGGCGAAGGCAGGAATCCACTGCCCGAGCACGCCCAGCCGCGCCATGCGCGAGAGTGTGTCAACCGGGCGTTGGCCACGTAGAAGGGCCAGAAAATTCTCGCGCGCATCGCTGTCGGCCTGGTCATAGGCGGGCAGCAACGGCAATGATTCGGCCAGCGCGCGCGCAGTCAACGAATGCAGGCCGCGCACCTGCGGATTGTTGGCCCAGCTGGCGAACAGCGCGAACACCTGGCCGATGTCGCCGCGCGGCCAATCCGCATCATTGGCCGCCAGGTAACCACGGCGCAGGGAGAAACCCACGGTCAGCGGCTCCGGCTGCGCCTCGCCATCGAACTGTTCCTCGAAGCGCTGCAGCAGGCGGTCGCTGATCCGGCGCACCACCAGGGCGGCGCGGTAGAAACCCTGCATCATCTTCTCGACGCCGAGGTTCTCGGCATCGTCTTCGAAGCCCAGGCGCGCGGCCAGGGTCTTCTGGTAATCGAAACGCAGCCGCTCTTCCGGGCGCCGCGCCACCAGGTGCAGGCCGAAGCGCAGCCGCGCCAGCACCGCACGTTCGCGCTTCAGCGCCGCCGCTTCGTCGGCGCCCAGGTGGCCGAGCCCGACCAGCGCCTCCAGGTCGCGCACGCCGAACGCGCGCAGCGCCATCCAGCCCAGCGTATTGAGATCGCGCAGGCCGCCCGGGCCATCCTTCAGGTCCGGCTCCAGGTTGTCGGCGGTATCGCCGAAACGCTGGTGGCGGTTGCGCAGTTCCTCCAGCTTGGCCAGGAAGAACGCACGTGCCGGCCACAGTTCGCGGTCATCGGTGGCCTCGCGCAACGCGCGACGTGCGGCCTCTTCAGCGAGGATCGGGCGCGCCTCGATCAGCGCGGTCAGCACGGTCTGGTCAGCCGCCGCCTCGCGGCACTGCGCCGCCGAACGCACGGCATGGCTCACTGCAAGCCCGCAATCCCACAGCAGCGCGAACAAACGCGCCAGTTCCGCCTCGTGGGCAAGCTGCGCGGCAGGATCACCGAACACCAGCAGGTCAATGTCCGAACGCGGGAACAGTTCACCGCGTCCGTACCCACCCACCGCGAACAGTGAAAGGCCACTGTCGGCCGGCAGGCAACGCTGCCAGGCCAGGCGGATCAGATGGTCGGCGGCACGCGCGCGCAGCGCCAGCAGGCGCTCGATGTTGTCGCCCTGGTCGAAGCGGCGGTACAGCCGCGCGTCGGCCTGCTGCAGCGCCTGTCGCGCGGCAGCAGCCCAGTCCGGGTCGTTGAGCGACGCGGCCGGCGTGTCCAGCAGCGAACCCGCCGGCAGCATCGTCAGGAGACCTGTGACTCGCCCGGCGACAGCGTCAGCACGTCAACGCCGGTTTCGGTGACCGCGATCATGTGCTCCCACTGTGCCGACAACTTGCGGTCCTTGGTCACCACGGTCCAGCCATCCGGCAGCACCTTGTTGTAACGGGTGCCCTCGTTGATCATCGGCTCGATGGTGAAGGTCATGCCCGGCTGCAGCACCAGGCCCTGGCCCGGACGGCCGTAATGCACTACCTGCGGCTCATCGTGGTAGACCTTGCCGATGCCGTGGCCGCAGTACTCGCGCACCACGCTGAAACGCTCGCCTTCGGCATAGCTCTGGATGGCATGGCCGATGTCACCCAGGGTGGCGCCCGGACGCACCGCGCGGATGCCGCGCCACATCGCTTCGTAGGTGGTTTCCACCAGGCGGCGGGCCATCACCGAAGGCGTGCCGACGAAGTACATGCGGCTGGTGTCGCCGTGCCAGCCATCCTTGATGACGGTGACGTCGATATTGATGATGTCGCCATCCTTGAGCACCTTCCCTTCGCTGGGGATGCCATGGCAGATGACGTTGTTGACCGAGGTGCACACGGTCTTCGGGAAGCCGCGGTAGCCGACGTTGGCCGGAACGGCGCCCTGCACGTTCACGATGTGGTCGTGGCAGATGCGGTCCAGTTCCTCGGTGGTGACACCGGGCTTGACGTGGGGGGTGACGATGTCGAGCACTTCGCTGGCCAGGCGGCCGGCGATTCGCATCATCTCGATTTCCTGCGGGGTTTTCAGATTCACGCTCATGGGCCCCATTATCGCCGATCCGGCCACAATCTGAACGAACGCCACCCAACTGGCGATCCGGGCCATGCACGGTTCCGGCAAGGAAAGTGAAAGCGTGATGACCTCCACTCTTTCGCCCGCCTATTTATCACGGATTACAGACACTTACCCGCACAAGCTGAGGCTACCGTCGCCGAAGCGGTGCCGAACGTGCCGCCTTCGCCTTGTTCAACGGACCTTCGGGTCAGGGAGGTTGTCCATGCGATTCCCGCTTCGTTCCCTGCGTGCGTGGCGCCTGTTGGCCCTGCTGATGGCTGGCCCAGCGCTGGCCCAGGCCGCCGACACCACCACCTTCAACGTCACCCTGGTGGTGACCAAGGCCTGCACGATCACGGCTGCTGCCGCCACCAACGTTGACTTCGGCACGGCGGCCTCGACCACCGCGACCCCCACCCTGGGCCAGGGCACGGTGACCGCCCAGTGCTCGGCCCTGACCCCGTACACGATTTCACTGAATGCGGGTGCCAATGCAGGCACTGCCAATGACGTCACCACCCGCCGGATGAAGAACACCAACGCCGCGGTGACCGCCAACAACTTCGTGGGCTACCAGCTGTACCAGGATGCCGCGCACACCCTGGTCTGGGGTTCCACCTCCGGCACCAACACGCAGGCCGGCATCGGCACCGGCCTGGCCGTGCCTTACATCGTCTACGGCCAGATCCTCAACCTGAGCACCAACAACCCGGCCACCGGTAACTACCTGGATACGGTCACCGCCACGATCACCTATTGATGGAGCACGCCCGCATGGCCGGACCCCGCCCGTGGCGCGCCACCGGCGTGGCGCTGCTCGCCCTGTGCCTGCTGGCGACCTCTACGGCAGGCGCCACCAGCCTGCAGGTCGCCCCCACCAGCCTGCAGCTGGAAGCCCGCCAGCGTGCCGGCGAGCTGTGGCTGACCAACAGCGGCACCTCACCGGTGAAGCTGCAGGTACGCGTCTTCCGCTGGGTGCAGCAGGGTGGCCAGGAGCAACTGCTGCCCACCGATGAACTGATGGCCTCCCCGCCGATGCAGGAGCTGGCGGCGGGCCAGCAGCAGCTGGTGCGGGTGATGCGCCCGACCCGGGAGCCCCCGGCGGCACAGCAGTACTACCGCCTGATCGTGGACGAGGTGCCGGACCTGGCCACCCGTGCCGAGGGCATGCAGTTCGTCCTGCGCTACTCGATCCCGGTATTCGTGCAGCCCGCGTCCGGCAAGCTCGCCCCGCAGCTGCAGGCGCGCCTGGTGACGCTGGGCGATGGCCGCAACGGCGTCGAGGTGGCCAATTCGGGCAACAGCTATGCACAGATTGCCGACCTCGCACTCGGTAGCGCCAAGCGCCCGCGCATCGTGCACCCCGGCCTGCTGGGCTATGTGCTGCCCGGCCAGGTGATGCGCTGGCCGATCGAGCGCATGGCGATCGACCGCGACAACGACCAGATCACGGCCAAGCTCAATGGCGAGTCGGAACAGACCCCGCTATCGCCACCACCGGCTCGCTGAGGCGTTGATGGGCGCGCTGCTGGCTGCCCTGGCTCCTGCGGCGACCGAAGCCGCCGATGTGTCCGGTGCCGCGGCCACGGGAGCCGCCGACGTATCAGGAATCTCCGCCGATGCGATCCTGCCGCCCCCCACCCCGCTGACCGCCAGCCAGACGCTGTATCTGGACGTATCGCTCAACAGCACGCCGCGCGGCCTGCTGCCGTTCGTCGAAAACCGTGGCCGCCTGCAGGCCAGCCCCGACGTCCTGCGCCAGCTCGGCTTCAATGCCAGCGGCGATGCACCGGTCTACCTGGACCAGATCAGCGGCGCGGTGGTGCGCTATGACGCGCACATGCAGACCCTGGCGCTGGACGTGCCGCTGGACCAGCTGACCCTGCCGACCACCGTACTCAGCCGCCCACAGACGCGTGCACCTGCCGGCAGCGCCTCACCCGGCGTGCTGCTCAACTACGACATCTACGGCAGCCGGGTGGACACGCTCGGCAACCTCAGCCTGAGCTCGGAGCTGCGCCTGTTCGGCATCGGCAACGGCACCTTCGAGAACACCGCGATCAGCCGTCGCTACCAGCAGCCCGGTGATCGTCGCTGGCGCGGTGAAAGCGTGCGCCTGGATACGCGCTGGAGCCTGGATTTCCCCGACCAGGCGATGACGCTGGAGGTCGGCGATTTCTACAGCGGCTTCGTCGACTGGACCCGGCCGGTACGCCTGGGTGGCCTGCAGATCGGTCGTAACTACGGCCTGCAGCCCTATCGTGTACTGACCCCCACGCCCAGTTTCCTCGGCCAGGCGGTGGTGCCGTCCACGGTCGAGCTGTACGTCGATGGTCTGCGCCAGTACAGCGGCCAGGTCCCGGTCGGCCCGTTCCAGTTGGCGGCACAGCCGGGCATCAGCGGCACCGGCAGCGCACAGGTGGTGGTGACCGATGCGTTCGGCCGCATGCAGACCCTGGATTTCAGCTTCTATGGCACCCAGCAGCTGCTGGCCAAGGGCCTGTCGGACTGGTCCGCCGGCATCGGCCACCTGCGTGAGGACTTCGGCCAACGCTCCTTCGCCTACGACGACCGCACCGTGGCCAGTGCCAGCTGGCGCGGTGGCATCAGTGACACGTTCACCGGCGAGGCTCATGCCGAAGGCGGTGGTGGCCTGGCCCAGGCCGGCATCGGCGGCTGGTGGCTGCTGGGTGGCGCCGGCGTGTTCAACGCCGCCTATGCGCACAGCAGCTACCAGGGCCTGCAGGGTGGCCAGTGGGCGCTGGGTTACAGCTGGAACAACCGCCGCCTCAACGTCAACCTGCGCAGCGTGCGCAGCCACGGCGACTACCGTGACCTCGGGGCATTGCAGGGCAACCTGCCACCCAGCATCAGCGAACAGGCCACGGTCGGCGCGGATCTGCTTCGGCTGGGCACGCTCAGCGCCAGTTACCTGCGCCTGCGCTACCCGGATGGCGAGGACAACCGCTATGCCAGCCTGTTCTGGTCGCGCACCTGGAGCCAGCGCTGGTCGGCCTACCTGTCGGTGAACCAGAACCTAGACCACAGCGACGACCGCAGCATCTACCTGTCGGTGACCGCCAGCCTGGGCAACAACCGCCAGGCCAGCCTGTCCAGCCAGCGCAACGGCGACAGCCAGAGCTGGGTGGCCGACGTGACCCAGCCGGTGCCCGGTGACGGCAGCGCAGGCGGCATCGGCTGGCGCGCGCAGGTGCGCCACGGCGAGGACGGCAATGGCGGGCTGGCCGAAGTCGGTATCCTCAATGACGTCGGCCGTTACTCGTTCGGCGCCTCGCGCCAGGGCGGGCTCAACTATGCCTACGGCAGCGCCAGTGGCAGCCTGGTCTGGATGGGCGGGCATGCCTTCGCCACCCGCGAGGTCTCCGATGCGTTCGCGGTGATCAGCACCAATGGTGTCGGTGGCGTGCCGGTGCGGCTGGAGAACCGCCTGATCGGCGTCACCGATGATCGCGGCCTGCTGCTGGTCAGTCCGTTGCTGTCCTGGCAGCGCAACCGGGTCTCGATCGACACCCTCGACCTGCCCGAGGACATGCGTGCCGACCGCATCGAGGACTGGGTGACACCACGACAGCGCGCAGGTGCGCATGTGACGTTCCAGCTGCGCTCGCGGCCCTCGCTCAGCCTGACCCTGCTGGCAATGGACGGACAGCCGCTGGAGGTTGGCAGCGAGGTGCAGCTGCCCGATGGCCGCCAGGCGACGGTCGGCTATGACGGCCTGCTGTACCTGGAGGACGTGGCCGCCGGCAGCACGCTGTACATCACTACCAGCCGCGGCCAGTGCCGGGTCAAGGTGCCGGACATGCCCAGGGTTGTGGCATCTGGCGCTCGACCGCAGCCGGCACCGTTGCAGTGCATCCCGGAGGTGGCGCCATGAGGATCCTGCTGTCCGCCCTGCTGCTGATGGCGTGCCTGCTGGCGGCGGCGCCCGCCCGCGCCACGGCTGTCTGCGCCGCCGTCGCCAATCCGACCCTGCCATTCGGCAACATCAACAGCAATGCCCCCGGCCCGAGCACGGCCAATCTGAACATCACGGTGACCTGCACCACCGCCGCATTGAGCCTGCTGGCCACCACCGGTGTACGCGTCTGCGTGGGCATCGGTGCCGGCACCGGCGGCGGCAGTAGTTCCAGCTTCCGGACGATGGCCACCTCCACCAGCGACACCATGAATTTCCAGCTGTACAACAATGCCAGCTTCGGCCAGGTCACCGGGCTGGTTCCGCACGGCACGCCACCGGCACAGGAGCTGACCATGAGCTACAACGTACCGCTGCTGACCGGCGGCAGCGGCGCGCAGTCCGTACAGCTGTTCGGACAGATCCCGGCCAACCAGGTCCTGGCATCGGGTGCGTACAGCAGCACCTTCAGCGGCGCCAGCGTAGTGCTCACCTGGGCCTGGAACGAAGTGCTGCTCGGCACCGCCACCATCCCCGCCACCTGCAATGGCGGCGCCACCGGTACAAACAGTGCGAGTGCAGCCTTCAGCTTCACCGCCACCGCCAATGTGTTGCCGCAATGCGGCAGCTACGTCACCACCAACATGGACTTCGGCAACGTCACCGGCGGCATTCCCGCCAACATCGACCGGACCGCCACGCTCACGCTGACCTGCCTGAAGAACACCGCCTACCAGATCAGCCTCAACAACGGCCAGAACAATCCTGCTGCCTCCACCACCCGGCGCATGGCCACCACCATTGGCAGCGGCACCTACTACCTCCCCTATGAGCTGTACCGCGATGCCGCGCGCAGCCTGCGCTGGGGCAATACCCTCAACGTCGATACCGTTGGCGGCACCGGAAGTGGCAGCGCGCAGCAGCTGACCATCTATGGCCGGGTAGCGCCCGTCACCGGCCAGCCCCCGGCGGGTACCTACAATGATCTGGTGCAGGTGACGATCACTTACTGACCTGTGTGCCGACCAACGGTCGGCATCCACCGGGATGGGTTTGGAATGGTCGGCACCCATCGGGGTGGGTTTCGGTAGATCCACGCCATGCGTGGATGCGCGCATCACTCCTGCGCCAGGACCAGTCGACTGGCAGTCGACCCTACAGATCCGGCCGATCCGGCCGATACCGCGCAACGGGTCCTACAGCACGGTGGATGGCAGGTGGTTCGCGCACTTCTGATCGGGGCGATGCTGGTCGCCAGCACGCCGGCATGGGCCGAACCCGGCAGCACCTCCCTGCAGATCCGGCTGACCGTGGTCGAGGGCTGCAGCGGCGATGGCGGCAACACCCGATGCACGGCACCGCACCAGCGCAGCGACACGCCCGAGCTTCCGCAGCAGATCCACGACCTCGCGCCGCCGGCCGACAGCGACGACGCGGCGCCTGCCGTGACCGTCATCTACTGATGCGCATCCTGCTGAGCCTGCTGGCACTGCTGCTGGCACTGCCCGCGGCGGCGCTGGACCTGGTGCCGACCACCCTGCAGCTGCCCGCCGAAGGCGGTCACGGCGAACTGTGGCTGTACAACCCTGGCCCCCACCGCTGGCAGGGCCAGGTACGGATCCTGGCCTGGGAACAGCAGACCGACGCGGAAGAGCTGCGTGCCAGCGACCAGGTCCTGGCCAGCCCCACCCGGCTCGATATCCCGCCCGGCACCCGCCAGCGCATCTGGCTGCTGCCACGCCAACCCACACCCGTGGCCGCCGAACAGGCCTACCGGGTCGTGCTCGCCCCCAGCATCCCCGGCCTGCCGCGCTACTCGCTGCCCCTGTTTCGGGGCAAGCCCGGGCCGTTGGCCCAGCCACGGCTGCGCGCCTGGACTGAGTTCAAACCGTCGCAACCTTCGCTGCGACTGAGCAACACAGGGACACTGCACGCTCGCCTGCAGGACCTCACCTTCGTCGCCAATGATGGTCGCCGTACCGTGCTGCTGCCGGGTCTGGCCGGCTATGTCCTGGCTGGCCGGGAGCGCCACTGGGCCCTGCCGGCCCGTGCCGACGGCTACATCGATGGCCATTTCCAGGCCCGGCTGCCGGACGGCCGCATGATCGACCTGACCGCGCCGGACCCGGCAATTGCAGCAAGCGCGCCGAGCGGGCTATAATCGACCGGATTCCTGCCGCCTGCGTGCGCGGGAACCCGTCCACACCGGACGTCACCGGTGAATCCACACCTGCTGCCCCCATCCGTGCCGGGGTGCTCCGCAAGGAGTTCGGCCACGGAGGCAACAGGGAAGCCCAACCCCGGAACCGATCGCGCTTCCACGCGTCCCGCATACCTATCCCCGCGGGCGGAATCGCTGGTTCCATATCAGGAGTATTGCAATGCCCCAGGTCACCATGCGTCAGATGCTGGAAGCCGGCGTCCACTTCGGCCACCAGACCCGCTACTGGAACCCGAAGATGGCTCCGTACATCTTCGGCGCCCGCGGCAAGATCCACATCATCAACCTGGAAAAGACCGTCCCGCTGTTCAACGATGCGATGAACTTCATCTCGTCGGTTGCCCAGAAGCGCGGCACCGTCCTGTTCCTGGGCACCAAGCGCAGCGCCCGCGAAACCATCAAGGAAGAAGCCGAGCGTTGCGGCATGCCGTTCATGAACCAGCGCTGGCTGGGCGGCACCCTGACCAACTTCCGTACCGTCAAGCAGTCGGTTGCCCGCCTGAAGGAACTGGAAGCCGGTGAAACCGACGGCACCTTCGAGAAGCTGGTCAAGCACGAAGTGCTGGGCCTGCGTCGCGAGCGCGACAAGCTGGAAGCCTCGCTGGGCGGCATCAAGGACATGAACCGCCTGCCGGACGCCATCTTCGTGATCGACATCGGCCACGAAGACATCGCGATCAAGGAAGCCAAGAAGCTGGGCATCCCGGTCATCGCCGTGGTCGACACCAACTACAACCCGGAACTGGTTGATTACGCCATCCCGGGCAACGACGACGCCATCCGCGCTGTGCAGCTGTACGCCCGCGCCGCTGCCGACGCCGTGCTGGAAGGCAAGGCTGCTGCTCCGCACGCCGCTTCGGTGCGTGAGGAAGAGTTCGCCGAAGCCGCTGCTGAAGGCGAAGAGAAGCCGGCCCGCCGCGCTCCGGCCAAGAAGGCTGCCAAGAAGGGCGACGACGCCCAGGCCTGATCCAGGCCCCGGGGTGGACGCCCGGCGTCCACCCTCCCTGCGCGCAGCCTTTGGCGCGTGACAGGACCGTGTCACACGGGCCGGCCACCATGCCGGCCCAACCCCTTTCTTTCGTGAGGTAATCCCGTGGAAATCACTGCTTCCCTGGTCAAGGAACTGCGCGAGCGCACCGGCGCCGGCATGATGGAATGCAAGAAGGCTCTCACCGAAGCCAACGGCGACATCGACGCTGCTGCTGAAGCCATGCGCAAGTCCGGCGCTGCCAAGGCCGACAAGAAGGCTGACCGCGTGGCCGCCGAAGGCCGTCTGGGCCTGGCCCAGGACGGCGGCAAGGCCGTGCTGGTCGAAGTCAACTCGGAAACCGACTTCGTCGCCAACGATGACAACTTCAAGTCCTTCGTCAACGCCGTCGCCGCCGCTGCCCTGGCATCGGGCGCCACCGACGTCGAAGCCGTGAAGGCTGCCAAGCTGGCCGATGGCCGCACCGTTGAAGAAGCCCGCGCCACCGCCGTGCAGACCCTGGGTGAGAACATCCAGATCCGTCGCATGGTCAAGGTCGACACCACCGGCAACGTCGGTGCGTACGTCCACACCAACGGCAAGGTCGGCGTGCTGGTCGATCTGATCGGCGGCGACGTCGAGCTGGCCCGTGGCCTGGCCATGCACGTGGCTGCCCTGAAGCCGCCGCACAACAAGGCTGCGGACGTTCCGGCCGACTTCGTCGAGAAGGAAAAGGAAATCGAGCTGGCCAAGATGTCCGAAAAGGACAAGGCCAAGCCGGCCGAGATCCTGGAAAAGATCATCAGCGGCAAGATCAACAAGATCGTCAGCGACGTGACCCTGTACGGCCAGACCTACGTGCTGGGCGACACCACCGTCGAGCAGGTGGTCAAGGCCGCTGGCGCCGACGTGGCAGGCTTCAAGCTGCTGATCGTCGGCGAAGGCATCGAGAAGGTGGTGGAAGACTACGCCGCCGAAGTTGCCAAGGCGATGCAGGTCTGATTGCAGCCTTCCGGCTGTGAAGCGACCAGAAGGAGCCGCGGGAAACCGCGGCTCTTTTTTTATGCCGGTGGGCCCGTGGGTGCGCACCGTTGGTGCCCACACCCACACCTTTGCGTTGCGCGCGAATCAAGCCGATACTCGGCGCAGGGAATCCACAATCGCATAGCAGGAACGAAAATCGCGGACTGTGATGCATTCCTAGGTATTCTTGTCCTAATGGAATTGAACGACCCGACATGCCTCCCGAGCTGACAGCTGCCCTGGCGCTCTGCCGCAACCTGCCTTCGCCACCCGGTATTGCCCTGCGCATCATCGAGCTGGCCCAGGACCCGGAAGCGGACATCGCCACCGCCGCCGACATCATCGCCATCGACATGGCGCTGAGCGCTCGCATGCTGCGCATCGCCAATTCGCCGCTGTATGCCAGCCGCCGCCGCATCGAGAACCTCGGCCAGGCGCTGACCATGCTCGGCCTGAATGCCACGATCAGCCTCGCCCTCGGCTTCACCGTCACCCAGGGCCTGACCGCTGGCGGCGGTGCCGACCACGACCTGCGCCAGCGTGCGTGGAAGCGCAGCATCCTCAGCGCCCTGGCCGCCAGCCAGCTGGGCCAGGCCCGCGGCCTGCGCCGGCTGGAGGAACTGATGCTGGCCGGCCTGCTGCAGGACCTGGGCGTGCTGTGCCTGGCCCAGGCCGAATCGGAGCGCTACCTGCCACTGCTGCGCGAAGCCCGTGACAACACGGATCTGGTGGCCCGCGAGCGCGAGGAACTGGGCTGCAGCCATGCAGATGTCGGCGCCTGGGTGGCCGAGCAGTGGGGCCTGCCCCGCTACCTGGTGGAAAGCATCAGCCACAGCGAGGACGAGGGCGCCGCCGAATCGCCGTTCCAGGCCTGTGTGCAGCTGTCCGGTGCGGTCGCCGACATCTGGCTGGACGACGACGCCGACGCCGCGCGCGAGCGTGCCCTGCATCAGGTCCACGACCGCCTGGAACTGGACAGCGCTCGTTTCGATCAGGTACTCACCCGCATCAGCGAAGCCCTGCCGGACATCGCCAGCCTGTTTGAGGCCGGCCTGAACTCGCCCTTGCGGGTGCGCGAGCTGATCGACCACGCGCAGGAACTGGCCACCCTGCGCAACCTGCGCGAACTGCAGGATGCAGACCAGGCACGCCGGCGCGCCGACGAATTCGAGGCCCGGGCCAAGCGCCTGGCCGACCAGGCCCACCGCGACGCCCTGACCGGCGTACTCAACCGCCGCCAGCTGGAAGCGGTCCTGGAGCAGGAGTTCCTGCGCGCCGGCCGGCAAGGCTGGCCGCTGTCGGTGGCCTTCATCGACCTGGACGACTTCAAGAAGATCAACGATGCCCACGGCCACCTGACCGGCGACGAGGTGCTGCGCGCCTTCGCCGGCAAGCTGCAGGGCCAGCTGCGCAACAGCGATACCGTGGCCCGCTTCGGCGGCGAGGAATTCGTCGCACTGCTGCCCAACACCAGCGAAAGCGTGGCCCTGGACGTGATCCGCCGGGTGCTGGCCAACATCGTCGCCACGCCGATGGCCGAGCTGGAGGGCGGACCGCTGTTCGTCACGTTCTCCGCCGGCGTGGCCACCCAGGGCGGCTACGAGCGCTTTGCCGACGTGCAGGACCTGCTGCGCGCAGCCGACGACGTGCTGTACCGATCCAAGAACCTGGGCCGCAACCGGGTGATTGCCCGCTCCCCCGGCGCCCTCGGCCACGACGAGCTTTCAGCCACCGCCGGCGCCGAGCTGGGCTGAACGGGACGCCCCGCGTGGCCGGGGCGGATGGCAGGATTTCGCGCCGCAGTGCACAAAACACTTTGGCCCGACGCCGCATGCGCGTAGAATCCCCCGCGATTTCCACGCACCCGAGGTCCCTATGTCCAAGCTCGCCTATCGCCGCATCCTTCTGAAACTGTCCGGGGAGGCGCTGATGGGAGATGAGGACTACGGCATCGACCCGAAGATCATCAACCGCCTGGCCCGCGAGGTCATCGAAGCCCAGCAGGCCGGCGCCGAAGTGGCCCTGGTGATCGGCGGCGGCAACATCTTCCGCGGCGCCGGCCTGGCCGCTGGCGGCATGGACCGGGTCACCGGCGACCAGATGGGCATGCTGGCCACGGTCATCAACGCCCTGGCCATGCAGGACGCCCTCGAGAAGCTGGGCGCCAAGGCCCGCGTGATGAGCGCGATCAAGATCAACGACGTGTGCGAGGACTACATCCGCCGCCGCGCCATCCGCCACCTGGAAAAGGGCCGCCTGGTGATTTTCGCCGCTGGCGTTGGCAGCCCGTTCTTCACCACCGACTCCGGTGCCGCGCTGCGTGCGATCGAGATCGGCGCCGACCTGCTGCTGAAGGCCACCAAGGTCGATGGCGTGTACGACAAGGACCCGAACAAGCACAGCGACGCGGTCCGCTTCGACAGCCTGAGCTACGACGAAGTGATCCGTCGCGGCCTGGAAGTGATGGATACCGCCGCCTTCGCACTGGCCCGCGACAGCGACCTGCCGATGCGCGTGTTCGACATGGGCCAGCCGGGCGAGCTGCTGAAGATCCTCAACGGCGCGAACATCGGCACCCTGGTCCAGGGCCGCGACCCGGCCTGAGCCTGAGTCCCAGGCGACAACCGGGCCGATTCAGGCCCGGCAGCGTCCCGTATTCGCCTATAATCGCCCGATTCCAGTTACACCCAGGACCGGGCGATGCTCAACGACATCAAGAACAACGCGCAGACGCGCATGGCCAAGAGCATCGACGCTCTGAAGCACACCCTCACCTCGATCCGCACCGGCCGCGCCACCCCGGCCCTGCTGGACCGCGTCACGGTCAGCGCCTATGGCAACGCCAGCACCCCGCTGAACCAGGTCGCGTCGATCTCCAACGCCGACGCCCACTCGCTGCTGGTCACGCCGTTCGACAAGAGCATGATCAAGGAGATCGAAAAGGGTCTCTACAACGCCGAGTTCACCCCGAATACCCTGGGCACCGCGATCCGCATCAACATGCCGCCGCCGACCGAAGAGCGCCGCAAGGAGCTGGCCAAGCAGGTGCAGAAGGAAGGCGAAGGCGCCAAGATCGCGATCCGCAACATCCGTCAGGACGCGAACAAGGAAATCGCCAAGCTGGTCAAGGACAAGGCGATCAGCGAAGACGAGAAGAAGCGTGGCGAAGACGACATCCAGAAGCTGACCGACGCCAACATCAAGGACGTCGACAAGGTCGTCGCCGACAAGGAAAAAGAACTGCTGTCGGTCTGAAGTCGATGCCTTCAGTCCCGCCTCCATTGCCGGCCGCCCTGCCCCGCCACATTGCCATCATCATGGATGGCAATGGCCGCTGGGCACAGCAGCGCCGTCGCCCGCGCGTGATCGGCCACCGTGCCGGCGCGCGCGCGGTCAACCGCACCATCGAGCGCTGCCTTGAACTGGGCATTCCGGCGCTGACCCTGTTCGCGTTCTCCAGCGAGAACTGGGGCCGGCCGCAGGAAGAAGTCGATGCCCTGATGAAGCTGTTCCTCGGCGCGCTCGACCGCGAAGTGGACGAGCTGCATCGGCGCGGTGTGCGCGTGCGCTTCATCGGCGAGCGCGAACGCTTCGGCGCCGGCCTGGTCAGCCGCATGCAGCTGGCCGAACAACGCACCGCCGACAACAGCGCCCTGACCCTGTCGATCGCAGCCAGTTACGGCGGCCGCCAGGACATCGCCCGTGCCGCGCGCGCCCTGGCGGCTGAAGTCGCCGCCGGCCGCCTGCTGCCCGAACAGATCGACGAATCGCTGCTGGGCAGCCAGGTCGCCCTGGCCGACCTGCCACCGCCGGACCTGTTCATCCGCACCGGTGGCGATACCCGCATCAGCAACTTCCTGCTGTGGCAGCTGGCATACACCGAGCTGTGGTTCACCGAGGCGCTGTGGCCGGACTTCGATGCCGCACTGCTGCAGCAGGCGCTGGACGCCTATGGCAGCCGCGAGCGTCGTTTCGGCCTGACCAGCGCCCAGATCGCCGCACTGGCCACCGAGACCTCCAGCCCATGACCAAGACCCGAGTCCTCGCCGCGCTGATCATGGCGCCGGTCGCCATTGCCGCGATCCTGCTGCTGCCGACGCAATGGCTGGCCGCCGCCGCCGCCGCCGTGCTGCTGATCGGCCTGTGGGAGTGGCTGAAGCTGGCCGGCATCGAAGACACCCTGGCGCGCACCGTGCTGCTGGTGCTGAACCTGCTGCTGATGGTGCTGCTGGTCTGGGCGGATGGCAGCACGCTGGTGCTGTTCCAGATCACCACATTGGCCGGCGTCGCCTGGTGGCTGGCCGCGCTGGTCTGGCTGCGCTTCTTCAATTTCGGCGCACAGCCCTCGGCGCCCTCGCGGATCGTGAAGATGCTGGCCGGCACCCTGGCCATCGTCCCGGCCTGGGCCGCGCTGGTGCTGATCCATGCGGGCGGCGATCCGCCGGGCAAGCAGGGTCACCTGTGGCTGCTGGCTGCGCTGGCACTGGTCTGGGCGGCTGATTCAGGCGCCTATTTCGCCGGTCGGCACTTCGGCAAGCACAAGCTGGCCCCGCGGATCAGCCCCAACAAGACCTGGGAAGGCCTGTTCGGCGGCCTGCTGGCCGGTGTCGCCGTGGCCCTTGGCCTCGGCTGGCTGGCAGGTATCGATGCCGGTCACCTGCCGGGCCTGCTGATCACCTCGGTGGTGGCGGTATTCGCCTCGGTGCTGGGCGATCTGTTCGAAAGCCTGATCAAGCGCCATGCAGGCGCCAAGGACTCGGGCCATCTGATCCCGGGCCACGGCGGCGTGCTCGACCGTGTTGACGGCGTCCTCGCTGCGGTGCCGGTGTTCGCACTGGGCAAGGAAATCTTCGGATTCTGACCATGAATGCTGTCGCAGACCTGCGCCGGGTCGCCGTATTCGGCGCCACCGGCTCGATCGGTGCCTCCACGCTGGACGTGATCGCCCGCCACCCGCAGCGCTACCAGGCCACGGTGCTCGCCGCCGGCCGCCAGGTGCAGGCGCTGCTGGCGTTGTGCCGCCAGCATAAGCCGGCGCACGCGGTGATCGCCGACGAATCGTTGTTCACCGAACTGCGTGACGGCCTGCGCGACGCCGGCCTGGCCACCGAAGCCCATGCCGGCCATGCCGCGCTGGACCAGCTGGCCGCCAGCGATGCCTGTGACACCGTGGTTGCCGCCATCGTCGGCGCCGCCGGGCTGTCCTCGACCCTGGCCGCGGCCGCCGCCGGCAAGCGGATCCTGCTGGCCAACAAGGAATCGCTGGTACTGGCCGGTGAGCTGCTGACCCGCACGGCCCAGCATGCTGGCGCTGAGATCATTCCGATCGACAGCGAGCACAGTGCGATCTTCCAGTGCCTGCGCTCGCGCGACGCCAGCATCGACGGTGCCGGCGTGCGCCGGATCCTGCTGACTGCCTCCGGTGGCCCGTTCCGCGGCCGCAGCCGCGCCGAACTGGTCCAGGTCACCCCGGCACAGGCCGTTGCCCACCCGAAGTGGTCGATGGGGCCGAAGATCTCGGTCGATTCGGCGACGTTGATGAACAAGGGCCTGGAGGTGATCGAGGCCCATCACCTGTTCGGCATCCCCGGTGAGCGCATCGAAGTGCTGGTGCATCCGCAGAGCCTGGTCCACTCGCTGGTCGAGTTCGTGGACGGTTCAACCCTGGCGCAGATGGGTCTGCCGGACATGCGCACGACCCTGGCCGTTGGCCTGGGCTGGCCGCAACGCATCGAATCGGGCGTGTCCGGGCTGGATCTGCTGGCCCAGGGCCGGCTGGACTTCGAGGCCCCGGACACTGACGCTTTCCCCTGCCTGGCCCTGGCCTGGCAGGCGATGCAGGCCGGCGGCACCGCGCCGGCGGTGCTGAACGCCGCCAATGAAGAGGCGGTTTCAGCGTTTCTTCAGGGCCGGATCGGTTTCCTGACCATTCCGGAGCTGGTTGCTAACGCTCTTTCAACACTGCCGACCCAGCCAGCCGATACACTGGAGGTCCTGTTGTCCGCCGACCAGCGGGCACGCCAGCTGACCCTGAACGCCATCGACGCCGCCTGAACGACCGCCTCGCCCCGCATGACGACGCCGCCCCTGCCCGCCACTGTGAGCCTGCATGACTGACTTCATCGGATCGGTCTGGTGGATGATTGTCAGCCTCGGGCTGCTGGTCACGTTCCACGAGTTCGGGCATTACTGGGTCGGGCGCCTGTGCGGGGTCAAGATCCTGCGCTTCTCGGTCGGCTTCGGCCGGCCGCTGTGGTCGCGCCGCGACAGGCACGGCACCGAGTTCGCCATCGCCGCCATCCCGCTCGGCGGTTATGTGAAGTTCCTCGACGAACGCGAGGTCGAAGTCCACCCGCGCGAGCGTGGCCAGGCCTTCAACCACAAGACCGTCTGGCAGCGCATCGCCATCGTCGCCGCCGGACCGATCGCCAACCTGCTGCTGTGCATCCTGCTGCTGTGGGCGATGTTCGTGATCGGCAAGCAGGATTATTCGCCGACCATCGGCCGTGCCAGCGGCATCGCCGCCAGCGCTGGCCTGACCAGCGGCGACCGCGTCCTGCGCGTGGACGAGCGCCCGGTGGCCACCCTCGGCGAGGCCAGCATGGCGCTGACCGCCGCTGCGATGGACCGCCGCGACGTGAAGCTGGAAGTGCTGGACCCGGCCGACCAGATGCGCGTGCGCACCCTGCCGCTGTCGCAGCTGCCGGCCGGTTTCGATGAACGGCGGGTACCGATCCTGGCCGGCCTGTACTGGCAGTCGTGGCTGCAACCGGCGCTGGTCGATTCGCTCACCGCGGACTCCGTGGTGGCCGGGCAGCTGCAGCCGGGCGACCTGATCGTGGCGATCGACGGCCAGCGCATCGACGGCGCCGACCAGGTCATCGGCGAGATCCAGACGCTGGGCCGCGCTGGCGGCCCGGGCATGATCGAGGTCCTGCGGGGCGGTGAACGCCTGGCGCTGGAAATCACCCCGCGTCAGGGCAAGGATTCCAGGGGCGAGCCGACCTGGCAGATCGGCGTGCAGTTCCCGACCTCGTTCAGCCCCCCCTACGACACCCTGCTGCGCTATGGCCCGCTCGACGCGGTCACCGTGGCCGTGCGCGAAACCGGCCGTCTGGCCGCCGATTCGCTGGGCATGATGGGCCGCATCGTCACCGGCAAGGCCTCGCTGCAGAACGTTTCCGGGCCAGTGACCATCGCCCGTGTGGCCAATGTCTCGGCCAAGCGCGGCCTCGACTGGTTCCTGCAGTTCCTTGCCCTGCTGTCGCTCAGCCTGTGCATCATCAACCTGTTGCCGATCCCGATCTTGGACGGCGGCCACCTGCTGTATTACCTTATCGAGTTGGTCAAGGGCAGCCCGCTGAGCGAGCGTGCCATCGCCGCCGGCCAATACATCGGCCTGGCGTTGCTGGCCGGGCTGATGGGGTTGGCGTTCTACAACGACATCCTCGGCCTGGTCCCGCGATGAACTTTTCCACGTTGTTGCCGTCTACAGCGTCGGCATCCCGCACCAATGAAATCGACCTTCCTACCGGACGTGACATGACGCGACTCCCCAATCGCCGCCTGCTGGCCCTCGCCCTCGCCGCCGTCACCGGCGCTCCCGCCCTGGCCCAGGCAGCCGAGCCCTTCACTGTCAGCGACATCCGCGTGGATGGCCTGCAGCGCATCAGCTCGGGCACGGTATTCACCTACCTGCCGGTGGAACGTGGCGAGACCATCACCGACAACAAGGTCGGCGAGATCATCCGCGCCCTGTACAAGACCGGCTTCTTCGAAGACGTTCAGCTGGACCGCCAGGGCAGCATCCTGGTGGTGACCGTCAAGGAACGCCCGGCGATCAACAAGCTGACCGTCACCGGCAACAAGGACATCAAGTCCGAGCAGCTGCTCAAGGGCCTGTCCGACATCGGCCTGACCGAGGGCGGCACCTTCGACCGCCTGAGCCTGGACCGCGTGACCCAGGAGCTTCGCCGCCAGTACAACGACCGCGGCAAGTACACCGTCGAGATCACCCCGACCGTGAGCCCGCTGGACCGCAACCGCGTGGACATCGCGATCGCCATCAAGGAAGGCAAGGCGGCCAAGATCCGTCACGTCAACCTGGTCGGCACCGAGAAGTTCGAGAGCAAGGACATCCTGGAAACTTGGGAGTCCAAGGAGCACAACTGGGCGTCGTGGTACCGCCGTGATGACCAGTACTCCAAGGAAAAGCTGTCCGGCGACCTGGAAAAGCTCAATTCCTGGTACCTGGACCGCGGCTATGTCGACTTCAGCATCGACTCGACCCAGGTGTCGATCAGCCCCGACAAGCGCGACATGTTCCTCACCGCCGGCGTGACCGAGGGTGCCCAGTACAAGATCTCCGAGATCAAGGTCAGCGGCGACACCATCCTTCCGCAGGAGGACGTCGAGCGCATGGTGATCCAGAAGCCGGGCGACACGTTCTCGCGTGCGCTGCTGGAGTTCAGCTCGGACACCATCACCAATTCGCTGTCCAACATCGGCTACGCGTTCGCCAAGGTGAACCCGATCCCGACCACCAACCGCCCCGACCAGACCGTGGCGATCAACATGCAGGTCGTTCCGGGCCCGCGCGTGTCGGTGCGCCGCATCCTGTTCCGCGGCAATACCCGCACGTCCGACGAAGTGATGCGTCGCGAAATGCGCCAGTTCGAGAACAGCTGGTACTCGCAGGCCGCGATCGACCGCTCCAAGATCCGCCTGCAGCGCCTGGGTTACTTCGAGTCGGTCGACGTCGAGACTCCGGCGGTCAGCGGCAGCAACGACCAGGTCGACGTCGTCTACAACGTCAAGGAAACCACCTCCGGCAGCTTCGTGTTCGGCCTGGGCTATTCGCAGTCCTACGGCATGACCACCTCGGTACAGCTGTCGCAGAACAACTTCCTCGGCGGCGGCAACCGCGTGTCGGTCGAAGCCTCGCGCAGCAGCTACCTGCAACGCTATGGCTTCAGCTACACCAACCCGTACTTCACCGATGACGGCGTGTCGCTGGGCTACAACCTGTCCTGGCGCGAACTGGACTACTCCGACTTCAACACCGCGCAGTACAACAGCACCAATGGCTCGGCGCAGGTGGTGTTCGGCGTGCCGATCACCGAGACCGATACCGTCTCGCTGATGTTCGGCATCGACAGCAACCAGATCACCACCTACCAGGGCTCGACCCCGCAGTCGATCATCGACTACATCAACGTACTGGGCAGCAAGACCTTCCATGCATGGCGCACGGAGCTGGGCTGGGCACGCGACTCGCGCAACGACTACTTCATGCCGACCCGTGGTACCTACCAGCGCGTTGGCCTGGAAACGACGCTGCCGGGCTCGACCATCGAGTACTACAAGCTGAACTACCAGATCAGCAAGTACTGGCCGATCATGCCGTCGCTGGTCATCAACACCCGCGCCGAAGTGGGTTACGGCGACAGCTATGGCAGCGACAAGACCGCGATGGTGCCTGACGAGGCCGGCAACCTGCGTTCGGTCACAGCCAAGGGCCTGCCGTTCTACGAGAACTTCTACGCAGGTGGCACCAACTCGGTGCGCGGCTTCGAGGACAACACCCTCGGCCCGCGCGAAGTGACCCGCGGTTATCCGGAAGGCCAGCCGCTGGGTGGTTCGCTGAAGACCGTCGGTTCGGTCGAAGCCTACTTCCCGCGCCTGTTCGACAGCCCGTCGGCACGCGTGTCGGCCTTCGTCGACTTCGGCAACGTCTACACCGGCGTGGACAACTTCAAGGCCAACGAACTGCGCGTGTCCACCGGTGTGGCCCTGCTGTGGCGCGCCCCGGTCGGCCCGATCTCGATCAGCTACGCCTTCCCGCTGAAGAAGGAAGACGGCGACAAGATCGAGCGGCTGCAATTCACGTTCGGTGGCCAGTTCTGAGGAACAACGTTCCTCAGAACTGATCCACCTCCGGTGAATTGCCCGCGCATTTCACCTATCCCCCGCGCCGCTGGCGCGCCCCCCTTAACAAAGGGGGGCTCTCCACCAGACGGGGTACGAAGCGCCGGGCATTGCCCGGCGTTTTCGTTTGGCCTGGATGCCGGAAGCGCCCGCTCTGCTTTTGATCTTTTCTGTTTTTCCGTGGCTGGCACTCGCGCCACGCCGTCGGAGGTCGGACGGGGTGGGGCTGCGGGGGGGTGAGCCGCATGGATGCGGCGACCA
>NZ_RAHU01000012.1:0-61291 GCF_009659995.1 Stenotrophomonas sp. MH181796 | reverse complement strand
AAGGTTGGCACCTACCAACAACAGGCCAACGGTCAGATCATTGATCCTCAGGCGAATGGCAGCTCCGCGGCGATGCACGCCGCCGTAATCGCGGCACACGCCTCTTCAATCGCGGGCGTGGTCGGGGCCAACCGCGGGCGGCGGTCCAGCGTGCAGGCGAGGCCCACGTCCAGCAGCGTTGCATGTGCCCCGTGCAGCGCCTGCGCGGTGTCTTCCGGCAGGAATCCCGCAATCGCCAACGCATCGATCAACGACGGCGTGTCGCGCGGCTGCAACAACGCCGCATGCTGGGCACTGCGCGCAAGCACGCCGGTCTGCAGCAGGAACTCCAGGTCCACCACGCCACCCGCGCCCTGCTTCAGGTCCAGCCGTGCGGCATCGCTGCGGTCCAGTTCAGTACGCATGCGCCCACGCATCTTCAACACGTCGGCATACAGCACACCGGCATCACGTTCGCGGCCCAGCGTCTGCGCACGCACGTGCTCGAAGTCGGCCAGCAGGCTGGCATCGCCGGCCACGCCACGCGCGCGCACCAGCGCCTGGTGCTCCCAGGTCCACGCACGTTCGCGCTGGTATTCGGTGTAACTGGCCAACGAAGACACCAGCGAACCCTTGCCGCCATCCGGGCGCAGGCGCACGTCGATGTCGTACAGGCGCCCGGCGGCAGTGACTGCCCCAAGCAGTGCCATCACCTTCTGCGCCAGCCGCGCATACCAGCGCCCCGGTTCCAGCGGACGCGCGCCATCGCTGGCATCCACGCCAGCCGGGTTGTCGTGCAGGAACACCAGGTCCAGATCGGAACCGAAGCCCAGTTCAAGGCCACCGAGGCTGCCGTAGCCGATGATCGCGAAACGGCCACCGGGAATCTCACCGTGCGCGGCGCGCATGTCCGCCTCGGCCATCGCCAGCACGGTGACCACCACCGCCTGCGCCAGCTCGGCCAGTTGCCGCGTGCTGTCCACTGCACCCTGACGGCCATCCAGCGTGGCCATCGCCATGCGGAAGCTGAGTGCCAGCCGCGTTTCATTGAGCCAGCGCAGCGCGGATTCCGGATCTTCCACCTCCAGCACCTGCTGGCACTCGGCCAGCATGCCGGCGGCATCGGGCATCGGCCCGGACACGCGCACGTCCAGCAGTTCGTCCAGCAGCAGCGGGTACGCGGCCAGGCGCTCGGCCAGCAGCGCACTGCGCGCCAGCACGTCCACCAACCGCGCCAACGCGCTGGGCTGCTCGTCCAGCAGCGCGAGATAGCTGGTCCGGCGCAGTACCGCCTGCAGCAGGCCGAGCACGCGCTTGAGTGCGGCATCCGGCTGCGGCGAACGCGTGGCCGCATGCAGCAGCGCGGGCAGCACGCGGTCCAGCCGCGCACGCGCCGCATCGGACAACGACTTCACGCCGGTGCCCTGGGCGAAATCGCGCAGCGACTGGTCGGCGCCGTTGGCATCGAGGAAACCGGCTTCGGCCAGCAGCGGTGCATTGCTGCCATCCGGCAGGCTGCGCCAGTAGTTGGCCAGCGCGTCGGGCGCGGCCTGACCCTTGCGCGGCGCCAGCAGCGCGGCGAATTCGGTACTGACCCGCTGTTGCTGTTCGGCCAACGCCGCACGCAACACCTCCCAGTCTGGATAACCCAGACCGACCGCGATGCGCTCACGGTCCAGTACATCGCTGGGCAGCACGTGGGTCTGCGCGTCGCGCAGCATCTGCAGGCGGTTTTCCAGGCGGCGCAGGAACAGGTAGGCCTCGCGCAGCGCACTGCCATCCTCGGGCGCGATCTGCCCGGCCGCGACCAGTGCCTCCAGCGCCACCAGCAGCCGACGCTCGCGCAATGCTGGTTCGCGCCCACCGCGGATCAGCTGCAGCGCCTGGCACAGAAATTCGATTTCGCGGATGCCACCGGCGCCACGCTTGATGTCTTCATGCAGTTCACGGCGCGCGACTTCGGCGGTGATGGCCGCCTTCATCTCGCGCAGGCCGTCTAGCGCGGTGAAGTCCAGGTAGCGGCGGTACACGAACGGACGCAGGGTCTGCAGCCACGCCTCACCGGCCTCGATATCGCCGGCGACCGCGCGCGCCTTCAGCCAGGCATAGCGTTCCCAGTCGCGGCCTTCGCGCTGGAAGTACTGGTCCATCGCCGCGAACGAGAGCGCGACGCGACCAGCGCTGCCGAACGGGCGCAGGCGCAGGTCGACGCGGTGGCTGAAGCCATCGACGGTGGTCTCGTCCAGCAGCTTGGCCAGGCGCTGGCCGAGGCGCGCGAAATACTCCTCGGCAGCCAGTGCGCGTGGGCCGTCGGATTCGCCGCCATGCGGGTAGGCGTAGACCAGGTCCACATCGGAACTGAAGTTGAGCTCGCCACCGCCGAGCTTGCCAAGGCCGAACACCACCAGCTGCTGCGGCGCGCCTTCGCCGTCGCGGACCACGCCGTGGCGCTGGGCGAATTCCTGCTGCAGGGCGTCCAGCGCCAGCCGCAGGCAGTCTTCGGCCAAAGCGGTGGCGCCGGCCAGGGTCTGCGCCACGTCGTCCAGACCGGTCAGGTCGCGCCAGATCAGCCGCGTCGACATCGCCGTGCGCCAGCGCCGGATCTGCGCCGGCCAGTCGCTGGGCTGCAGCGGATCGAGCACCGGCGCCGGGATCGGCGGGCAGCCGGGCGCGGCCAGCTGTGCCAGCAGCGCCGGTTGCCGCACCAGCGTGTCCAGCGCGAAGTCGCTGGCCACCGCCAGCCGGGTCAACAGCGGCAGCAGCTCGGCAGGAACGGGCTCGGGCAGGACCTGGGCCAGGCGCGCCAGCGCGCGGTCGACAAGGGGCTGCAGGGAGGTGGGCAGATCGGCGGGGGCGAGGGTCATGGGCTGATTGTATCNCAGGACCTGGGCCAGGCGCGCCAGCGCGCGGTCGACAAGGGGCTGCAGGGAGGTGGGCAGATCGGCGGGGGCGAGGGTCATGGGCTGATTGTATCGACCCGGTAGTGCCGGCCGCTGGCCGGCAGATCCGATGATTCCGCAGCAGCTTCCTGCAGTTGCCGGCCAGCGGCCGGCACTACCAATAATGGAGGCTGCGTATTCATACTGGGCGACAGGCAATAAAAAAGCCCGCTTGCAGCGAACTGCCAGCGGGCTCTGCTCCCTCCCCCACGTCGGGATGCAGGGCCATCGTGCGGGCTGCGAAAGCACTTTGCACGCTGCACTGCAAAACAAAACCGGTGGGTAGGGGTAACCCCTGCGGGGAAAAGCCATTCCACGAAGGTAGAACCCCCCGTACGGAGGAGGATGGCCGATAATCGGGATTCCCCCCAGAAACACTGTCGTCATGTCTGTTGATCGCATCGCCAACGCGCGTCTCCGTGACCGCGTGGTCTCCGCCGAGGCCGCAGCCGCGCTGATCCAGCCCGGTGAAACCGTGGCCATGAGCGGCTTTACCGGCTCCGGGTACCCCAAGGCCGTCCCCGTTGAACTGGCCCGTCGCATCGAATCGGTGCACGCCCAGGGCCAGCCCTTCCAGATCAAGCTGATGACCGGCGCCTCCACCGCGCCGGAACTCGATGGCGCGCTGGCCAAGGCCGATGGCATCGCCATGCGCATGCCATTCCAGAGCGACCCGGATGCGCGCAACCGCATCAACGAGGGCAAGCTGGATTACATCGACATCCACCTCAGCCACGTGGCCCAGCACGTGTGGTTCGGCTTCTACGGCGAGATCGATACCGCCGTGATCGAAGTCTCGGCCATCCGCGAAGACGGTTCGCTGGTGCCCTCCACCTCGGTCGGCAACAACAAGACCTGGCTGGACCTGGCGAAGAAGGTGATCGTCGAGGTCAACGAATGGCAGCCGGCCGGCGTCGACGGCATGCATGACATCTACTACGGCACCGCGCTGCCGCCGCACCGCAAGCCGATTCCGCTGGTCAACGCCAACGACCGCATCGGCGACACCGCGCTGCGCTGCGACCCGGACAAGATCGTGGCCGTGGTGCGCACCAACGGCCCGGACCGCAACAGCCCGTTCAGCCCGATCGATGCGACCAGCGAGCAGATCGCTTCGCACCTGATCGAGTTCCTCAAGCACGAAGTGAAGAAGGGCCGATTGCCGCCGAACCTGCTGCCGCTGCAGTCGGGCGTGGGCAATATTCCGAACGCGGTGCTGGCCGGCCTGGCCAAGAGCGGTTTCCGCGATCTGGCCGCGTTCACCGAAGTGATCCAGGACGGCATGCTCGACCTGCTGCGCGACGGCGTGCTGAGCTATGCCTCGTGCACGGGTTTCGCGCTGAGCCCGCAGGCCAACGAGACGTTCAAGGAGAACATCGATTTCTACCGCGAGCGCATCATCATGCGCACGCAGGAGATCTCCAACCATCCGGAACTGGTGCGCCGCCTCGGCTGCATCGGCATGAACGGCATGATCGAGGTGGACGTCTACGGCAACGTCAATTCGACGCACGTGATGGGCACGCGGATCATGAACGGCATCGGCGGTTCCGGTGACTTCGCCCGCAACGGTTTCCTGTCGGCGTTCCTGAGCCCGTCCACCGCGAAGAACGGCACCATCTCGGCGATCGTGCCGATGGCCAGCCACGTGGACCACACCGAACACGACGTGTCGGTGATCGTGACCGAACAGGGCCTGGCCGACCTGCGTGGCCTGACCCCGCGCAAGCGTGCGCAGGTGCTGATCGACAACTGCGCGCACCCGGATTTCCGCGCGCAGCTGCAGGACTACTTTGACCGTGCCAGCCGCGAGAGCTACGGCAAGCACACCCCGCACCTGCTGCCGGAAGCGCTGTCGTGGCACCAGCGCTGGCTGGATACCGGCACGATGAAGGGCTGACTGCGTTGGGGGTCAGATCCCTTTTCTGCCGAAAAGGGATCTGATCCCAGGTACGGACATCGGGTACAGCCGGCCAGCGGCCGGCTCTACCTTCACGCGGTGCGCAGCGCCGCCAGCGATTCGGCCTGCAGCCGCTCGTAGATCTCGAACTCGTCATTCACCGCCACCCCCAGCGCCTGCTCGAAGGCCTCGCGGTTGGCGTGCGCGGCATAGGCGCGCTGTTCTTCGCCGCCCAGGTTCGACTGGAAGATGCCCGCGGCACTGACCGGCAGGAAATCCTCGTAGACGATCGGGTCGGCGGTGGCCAGGCCCGCGGCCACCAGTACTTCGGCGGGCAGATCGGCCACGCGCTCCGGCGCGGCGCGGCCGGCATCGGTCAACTGGTAGCGGTAATAGCCCAGGCCTTCCTGGCGCAGCGTGTCGTGGTCATCCGGGAAGCTGGCGAACACCGCCTGCAGGCGCTGGCCGTAGTCGCCGCCCGTGCTGCCTTCGCCACCGGCATCACGGGCCTGCGACAGCAGCTGGTCGTACAGCGCGCGGCCCTTCGGGGTCAGCGCAAGGCCACGCTGTTCAATCTCGCCGAAGCGCGCGGTATGGGTGCCGGCATCGCCACCCTCGCTGTCCGGGAAATGCACGGCTTCTTCCAGTGCCTTGAAGCTGGTCTGGCGCAACAGGATCGGGCAGGCACGGCGCGGCGGACCTTCGATCACCGCCTTGGCGGCCATGCCATGCTCGATCATCGCCGCCTGCGCCGCGTCGATATCCAGCGTACGCGGGGTCAGATGGTTGATGTGCGGGCCACGGAAGCTGACCACGTCGGCCACCAGGCGATGCGCGTTGTGCAGCGCGTGGTAGGTCGGCAGATCGACGGTGGCATCGCCATGCCAGCGGAAGGTTTCCAGTGCTTCATCGACGAAGCGCTCGGCATCGGCCTGCGACAGCCCGCCGTCACGCTCGGCCTGCTCGATCAGCGCCAGCGCGCCCTCGGTGAAGATGCGGCGACGTGCAAGGATCTTCGCCGATTCGGCGCGCAGCGCTTCGTCTTCGATCAGCTCCAGGCGCAGCAGCGAGGTGAACACGCGGAACGGGTTCTGCGCCAGTGCGGCACCAGTCAGCGGGCGGAACGCAGTGGAGTGCACCGGCACACCGGCCACGGACAGGTCGTAGTAGCCGACCGGGTACATGCCCATCACCGCGAACAGGCGGCGCAGCGTGGCCAGTTCCTGCACGGTGCCGACGCGAATCGCACCGTGGCGCTCTTCATCCAGGCGCGCACGCTCGTCGTTGCGCTGCAGCTGCGCAGCCAGCGCCGGGTCCTGGTCAAGCACCTGCGCGTTGATCCGCTCCACCAGTTCCACCAGCGTGCCGTACAGCGGCACTTCGGTGCGGTACATGCGGGACATGGCCTGCGCGAACAGGCGGCGGATCACATCAGGCGAAACGAAAGAGGCGCTCATCAGTCACTCGATTACGGGAACGGGGAACAGCTCGAACCCGTATTGTCGCCGGAGCGCGCGGCGGCGGCGATATGCAGAGCAACATGGCGGAAATCGGTAGTGCCGGCCGCTGGCCGGCAACCTCGGGATGCCTGGAATGATGCAGTTGCCGGCCAGCGGCCGGCACTACCGCTTGAGCTGGCGCCTCAGGGTGGCATCCAGGGTGATCGGCCGGTCCCAGTGCTGGTAACTGGCCACGATGGCATGGCGCACGGCGCGGTAGTGCAGGTTGTCCGGCTTGGTCGGCATGCGCTTCACCACCGCCTCCCAGCCGCCCGCCGGGTCCTGGCTGAAGGCGCGCACGCTGTCGCGGCAGGTCTGGCCGCTGGCCTTGGCCCAGAAGCAGGCGAAGTAGATATCCCCGGCCTGCCAGCCATGGGTGGTGAACAGCGCGCTGATGTAACCGCGCGGCACCTCGGCATAGCGCGACACTTCGTCGAGGAAGGCGTCGGGGTAGCGTTCGGCGTAGTGGTTGATGTCCTGCAGCTGGGCATCGACCCAGCTGTCACCGGTTTCCACCGTGTAGGCCGCCGAGCGCTCGGCGCTCTGCTGGGCCAGCACGGTGGCCGGCACCAGCAGCAGGGACAACAACAGCGCGCGCAGTCGGACGTTCATGCCCCGATTCTGCCGCAGCCGCCGCGCCCTGTCAGGCCGCCGCCGCGGCCTTGGCCTCGATCGCCGCCAGTGCAGCCGGCCAGTCGTGGGCGGTATCGGCGGTGACCATGCGCGGTTCATCGTCAGCCACGCCGTGCTGGGTCTCGTGGGCCCAGGTCACCGCATACGGGGTATGCACGCCCCAGCCACCGAGGGTCACCACCGGCTCGATGTCCGAACGCAGCGAGTTGCCGACCATCACGAAGCGCTGCATCGGCAGGTCAAACTCGGCCAGCACGCGGGCGTAGGTCTCCGGGTCCTTCTCGGAGACGATCTCGATGCGCGGGAACAGCTCGGCCAGGTTCGCGACCTTGATCTTCGCTTCCTGGTGGAACAGGTCGCCCTTGGTGATCAGCACCACCGGGTAGTGCTCGGCGATGGCCGCCACCGCTTCGCGCACACCGTCGATCAGCTCGACCGGGTGGCGCAGGGTGTCGTGGCCGATATCCAGGATGCGCTGGATGTCCTTGGCCTCGATGCGCTGGCCGGTGATGTCGATGGCCGCTTCGATCATCGACAGCGTCATGCTCTTCACGCCATAGCCGAAGGTGCCCAGGTGGCGCTGCTGCACTTCCAGCAGGTGGCGCGCGGTCTGCGTGTCATGCACGTCGACGTAGCGCGACAGCAGGTCAAGATAATCCTGCTCGGCCTTGCGGTAGTAGTCCTCGCTCTTCCACAGCGTATCGTCACCGTCAAAACCGACCAGGCCGATGGCGCGCGACGGCGCAGGCGTGGGGGTAGTCATCGCACAAGGATACCGCCGTCCCGGCACGTGGGACACCGGGCACGCTCAGTCGCCGTGCTGGCGCTGGTAGACCAGCAGGTCCAGTGCCGGGGCCTGGCCGGTCAGTTGGGTCAGCAGGGTATGTACCTGGCCGCGGTGATGGGTCTGGTGGTTGAACCAGTGCGCCAGCCCGGCGTCCACCCGCTGCAGCTGCGGTTCGGGCGTGGACACGCGTCGATAGGCGACACGGGTCGCCAAGGCTGCGTCGGACAGCCCGAGCACGAACGCGACGATGCCGGCATCCTCCTCGATCCGCGCCTGACGCAGCGCGGTGAAATCGGTGAACAGCAGCGTATCGAGCGCATAGCCGGTATCGCCCTGCCCGGCCAACCGGCGCAGCCAGATGCGATCCGTCACCAACAGGTGGTTGAGCGTACCTTCGACGGAGCCGAAGAACGCGCCGCACGGCCTGCGGTAGTCCTCCTCGGGCAACGCCTCCACGGCGGCGTACAGGCGCTGGTTGGCCCAGGCGTTGTAGCGTGCCATGGCCTCGAAATGGGTTTTGAGGGTTGCCATGTGCGGATGGTCGAGCCCGCTGCGGGCGCCGTCAATACAGCAAAAACCCGGGCGGCTGCAGCCGCCCGGGTCCCCATGCACCGGTCTTCCCGAATCAGGCGTGGATCAGCGGCCCTGCGCCGCCCCGGCACCTGCACCGGCCTGCTGGGCGGCCACGTAGGCCTTGTACTCGTCGGCGCTCAACTCGCCGTCCTTGTTGGTATCGGCCTGGTCGAACACCTGGGCGAGCCCGGCATTCACCTGCGCCTCGGTCTTGCTGATGGTGCCGTTGCCATCGGTATCGATGCTGGCCCAGGTCTGGCCACCGCCATTGGCCTGTGCCGAGGCCGCTGCGGCCGCATTGGTCGCCTGGTCAGCCGCCTGCCCTGCCTGTGCCGCCGACTGCTGCGCCTGCGCGGCCTCGTTCTGTGCCTGCGCGGCCTGCTGCTTGGCCGACTGGGCCATCGCCGGAATGGCCAGCACGCTGCCGGCGGCGACGATCAGGGCGATCAGGGGCTTGCGGTTGCGAATAGTCATCAGGGGTGTCTCCTACCGATTGGGTGGTGTTGCGCGGCGTGTTGTCTCCGCACGGCACCTACCCTGCCACTGCCTTTCTGAATCGATTTTGCCCCGCGACCGGCGTCAACACGCACGATTAACCACTCACCTCCACGCATGCTTTAGCGCGGTGGTTAGCAGCAAGTGAGCAGCTCATAAGATGCGCATTCAGCGCTGCCGGATTTAACCGGCAGCGAACGAAAAACCTGCGTCAGTCGACGTTCTGCGCCGATGACCGCGAACTGAACACCACCCAGCCGAGGGCAACACCAGCGAGCGCGCCGGCGATTTCCAGCACCACGCGACTGCCAAGTTCGTTCGGATCGTGGATGGTGGCGAGGAACAGGCGCGCGTACAGCGGCGACTCCAGGCGCACGATGCCCATGTAGAACAGCTTCCATGCATCGATGCCGGCGGAAATGATCACGGCGATGACACACGACCAGCCGATCGCGTGGCCGACCGTCCAGTGCAGCAACCGGCACAACTGCGACCACAGGAAGTACACCAGCAGGCCGACCAGCAGCGCGATGGCGCCGGCCTCCAGGGTGCCGAGCAGGCCGAAGTGCAGGGGAAGGTTCATCGGGTGGGCAGGGATGAAGAGGCGGCCAGTGTAAGGGATCTGCCCCGGACCCGATCTGGTGGCCACGGTAGATCCCCACCATGCGTGGATGAATCTCCATCGAAATCGAATATCGCGGGAATTGAACGAAAGGCACCCACGCGTGGCGTGGATCTACCGTGTCGACCAAGGTCGACACCTACCAGGAGCAGCGGGAAATTGTCGAGGGTGCCCCCTGCCGGTAACCCCTACCGCACCGGGACGTCGTACGCGGTGCCGGGATCCGGCTCGGGCTGCAGGGTGTAGTGCCACCACTCCTGCGGATAGTTGACGAAACCACGGCGCGCCATCGCGCGCACCAGCTGCTGGCGGTTCGCCTGCTGCGTAGCGCTCAGTCCGCTCGTCTGCGTATGCGCGCGAGGCCCAAAGAAATCAAAGTCGGTCCCCATGTCCAGTGGCGAGCAGCGGCCGCTACGGCAATCCAGCAGGCCGAGATCGACCGTGGCACCGCGACTGTGGCCGGAGCGCTCGGCGATGTAGCCGTCGGCCAGCAGCCGCGGCTTGTCCAGATCCGGGTACTGCAAAGCCTTGCGCGAGCGCTCGCGCGGGTCGTTCACCCAGGCCATGAAGGCCTGCACCGAGCGCACCGGGCGATAGCAGTCGTAGATCCGCAGGCCAAGCCCATCCGCGCGCAGGTCCTGTTCCACCTGCGCCAGCGCCTTGGCCACCGGCGCCAGCAGGAAGCACGAGGGCGCCTCGTAACCCGGTACGCGCGCGCCGGTGAAGTTGTTGGCGCTGGCGTAGCGGATGTCCATGTCGATGTGCGGTGCCAGCGACCGGATTTCGACCAGGCCGGCGCTGGCGGCATCGGTGGCCGGCGAAACGCGCGGCGGCTCAGCGGCGCTGGCGCTCGCTGCCAGCGCAGTCGCCAGTACGAGTGAAATGCAGGTCCTGGAAGTCATAGCTGAAGTCGATGTCCGGGTCGATGGCACGCAGGTCCAGTGTGGGCGGCGCACCGTTACCGGGTTGCAGCCAGGCCTGTGCGTCTTCGCCCAGCGTATCCCAGCGCAGCAGCCAACGCCCCTGCAACTGCAGCACCGTGGCCTGCAGCCGGGGCGACTTGTCCACGCTGAAGCGCAGGCCGTCCGCGCCCGGGCACAATGAGGCCGGGCCCAGCCACGGATCGCGGTAATGGCCCTGCCAGCGTGGCAGATCCGTGCGGCTCGTCTCCTGCGCCGCAACGGTGGACGGCCGCGAATGGCCGGTCGCCGCCCGCGTTGCCTGGTCAGCCCTCAGCTCGGCCAGGTACGCCATCGCCGGGCGCGCATCGTCGGGTGTGGTGAATCGCTTCAGCGTGGCCTGCATCAGGGCCGTGCGCGCGTCCTCGCCTTCGCCGTTGATCAGCATCACCACGCCCACCTTCCGGTCGGGCAGCAGCGCCAGCGACGAGTACATGCCCGACAGCGTGCCGGTGTGCGCTACTTTCCACTGCCCGTCCATGTCGGACACGCGCCAGCCATAGCCGTAGCCGTAGAAATGCGCGTTGTCCCAGCGCCGCTGGCGCTCACCCAGCGGCATCGGCATGTGCAATGTCCACAACGTGCGGCGCTGTTCACTGTCCAACCAGTCCGGCACCACGGCAGGATCCAGCAGTACCTGCATCCAGCGCGTCATGTCACGCAGCGAACAGCGGATGCCTCCGGCCGCCATCGACGGCAGGTCCGGGCTGATGGCACCGTCGGCGTTCACCACCGCATTGCGATCACCATGCCAGGCATGTGGCTGGGCGACGTTGCCCACGCGTTTCAGCGACCAGGCCCCCAGCTGGCAGCGCGTCATGCCGAGTGGTTCGAACACCTGCTCGCGCATCAGCTGGTCATAGGGTTTGCCAGCGGCCGCGGCGGCTACTTCGCCGGCCACCACGTACATCAGGTTGTCGTAGGCATAGTGGCTGCGGAAGCTGCTGACCGGCTTCAGGTGCGCCAGCCCGGCGATGATGTCGGCACGGGAGAACGTGTTCGGTTCCGGCCACAGCATCAGGTCACCGGCACCCAGGCCGAGACCGCTGTTGTGGATCAGCAGGTCGCGCACCTGCATCTGCTGCCCCACCCATGCATCGTGCATGCGGAAGCCCGGCAGATGGCGCTGCACCGGATCGTCCCAGCGCAGCCTGCCCTGCTGCACCAGCCGCGCCAGCAGTGCGGCGGTCATCGCCTTGCTGTTGGAGGCGATCTTGAACAGCGTGTCCTCGTCGATGCGGCCGCCATCACCGCGCGCGCCTTCGGCATGGCGATAGACCACCTGTCCGTTCTCGACCACCGCCATCGCCAGCCCGGGGAGATGCTCGGCCCGGACCACGGCGGCGACATCGGCATCGATGGATGCGGTATCGACCGCCGAAGCGGAGGGTGCGGCCAGTGCCGCTGCGAGGATCAGCAGGGGGTGCATGGGCGTTCCTCACGGGGTGTGACCCAGCCCCCGCGCCACCCATCGGGATGGCGCGGGAGGGTGCCTCAGTAGCTCAGGCTTACGGTCAGCTGTGCATAGCGCGGCGACTGGAAGCTGGTCGGCCACAGGAAGGTGTCGCTGATGTGCCCAATGGCGTTCTCCTTCTCCTGGTCCACCGACATCTTCTTCTGCTGGTTGGTCAGGTTGTAGATGGACAGCTTCACCTTCAGGTCGGCCTCGCCGAACTGCTTGTTCCAGGTGATGTTCGCTCCCAGTTCGTAGGTCCACGGCATGCGCCCGTAGCCTCCGCGCGGGGAATGCTCGTAGACGCGCTCGGAAGGAACACTGGAGGTGCAGTTCTGCACGCAGATGTAGTAGCTGTGGAAGGGCTTGGTATTGCCGCTGGGGTTACCCACGCCAAACCCCGTGATCGGACCGCCGGAGCGGGCGTCAAGGGTGGCGCCGACCAGCAGGTTCTCGGTAATCGCGTAGCTGCCGCGCAGCTTCAACTGATGGCGACGATCATTGGCCAGGTAGCCGTAGCCCCCGCGGTTGACCCACGGATCATCGAAGTTCTCGGTGCGGCCGGTATCGGCAAAGTCGGTATCGGAGTTGACCGGGCCTTCGGCGTTGCCGCGCCCGTAGGCCAGCGTGTACGAGGCATTCATCGCCCACGTGCCGTCCCAGCCACGGTCCAGCTGCAGTTCCAGCGCCTTGTAGTCGCGACGCGGCTTGTCCCAGCCGATCTGGCCGATGTAGTTGCCCTTGTCGTCGTACTGGGCGAAGCCCTCCTTGCTGGTGTCCACGGTCAACCAGCCATCGGAGACACCGTCACAGTTGGTATCACCCCACACGGTGACCTTCCTGCCCGGGTTGGCCATCACCCAGCCCACTTCGGCATTGCCGCACTGCGCGCTGGCCGTGATGTGCATGTCATCGATGGCGTTGTGCAGCTTGCGGTAGATGCCACGCACCCCATAGGACCAGCGCTCGTTGAGCATCTGCTGGAAGCCCAGGATCAGTTCATCCTGGTAGACCGGGTCCATGTCGCGGTCCACTTCCGAGCGCAGGTCACCGACCGTGCCATCGCCCTGCGAGTTGTCCACCGGCCCGATCTGCGCACCGGTGCGCGGCACGGCGTAGCGGCTGCCGTTGATCTCGCGGATGTCCCAGCCGTTGAAAGCGTAATAGGCGCGCTCATCAAGCAGCCCACCGGCCTGCTTGATGTTGATCACGTTGGCCACCGGCAGGTAGTAACGACCGATGTTGCCGAACAGCTTCATCGCGCCATCGCCCTTGATGTCCCAGGCGAAGCCGGCGCGCGGCGCCCACATGTTGTCCATCTTGATGTAGCTGCGGCCTTCAGCGTCCTTGTTGTCGAAGGTCTCCATGCGGATGCCGAGATTCAGCAGCAGGTTGTCGGTGACCGACCAGTTGTCTTCCAGGTAGTACGCCGCGTTGGTGCTCTCGAACTCGCCCCCCACTTCATTGCGCCGCGCGCGCACGTAGGCGGTGGTGCCCGCCGGCACCACGCCACCGTTTTCCAGGATCGAACCCGGCGTGGTCTTGTAGACGTTGTAGTAGAACGCGCCCGGGCCGGGATAGTAGCGATCATAGGTGGATACGTTCTTCTCGTGATCCACACCGAAGCGCAGCAGATGAGTACCCAGCTGCCACTCGAAATCCAGCCGCGCCTGCTCGCGATCATCCACGCGCGACTGCACGGTGGAGTTGGTGGTGCAGCCCAGTGGTACGCCTGCCGGAGCCAGTCCGCTCTCGGCCACCACGCGGTTGCACTCCAGGTCGGTCATGCTGCGCTGCGAGGCATAGCGCTGGTTCTTGCCGTACATCGCACGCACCGACAGCCCTTCGGTGAGTTGGCCGTTGTAGGAGGCGGCCCAGTTCTTGCCGCCATTGGTGGTGTAGATCTCGTTGGTCTTGGCAGTGGGCTCGCCCTTGGCCAGGTCGAAGCCGTAGACGTCGTAGGCCCAGTTGTCCTTGTCCGAGAACCCCATCAGCGACAGGCGGTGGTTGTCGTTGATCTGCCAGTCCAGCTTGCCGCCCCAGAACGGATCGTTGGTGCTGCCCTGGTTGAAGACGTTGCCATCGTTGTTGGTGTACTGGGCGCGGTTGTCACGGATCTCGTACATGCCAAAGAAGAAAAGGCGGTCCTGTACCAGTGCACCCGAACCCCACACGTTGAGCCGGTTGGTGGTGTGCTTGTCCTGGCTGCCGATGATGTACGGCGTGCCGTCAGCGGTGTAGTGATCGTTCTTGCTGGACTGCCAGGCACGCGGCTCGAAGGTGTACTCGACGCCAGCGTGGAAATCGTTGCTGCCCGAGCGCGTCGCAGCGTTGATCACGCCGCCGGTGGTACGGCCGAACTCCACCGAGTAGCCGCCGGTCTTCACCTGGAATTCCTGGAAGAACGCGAACGGCGCCGATGAGAAGCCGACGCGGTTGTAGAAGTCGGTCACGTTAAGGCCATCGATGTAGACCGCGTTCTCGGCCACCGACGAACCACCGAAGGAGATGCCCTGCGCACCCAGCGAGCCTTTGCCCGAGACCACGCCCGGGGCCAGCATCGCCACTGATTTCAGGTCCTGGTCGACCGGCAGCCGCTCGATGTCCTGGCGGCTGAGGTTCATGGACGAATCGGTGGAGGTCACGTCGACCATCGAGATGACCTGTGGCGCGCGCACCTGCACGGCACCCAGCGTGCTGATGCCAGAGACGGGCACATTGACCGTGGTGGCGTTGCCAAGCGACACCGTCACTTCACCCACCTGCGCCGGCGTACCGCCAGCCACCGCGACCTCCAGCGTGTAGGTGCCTACCGGCAACTGTGGAATGCGGTAGCTGCCGTTGGCGTCGGCCTTCACCGAACGCGAGAAACCGGTGGCCGGATTGCGCACGGTCACCGTAGCGGCGTCCAGGCGCTGGCCCGAATCGGTGACCAACCGGCCAACCACCGAACCATCCTGTGCGAATGCGCTGGGCGCGATCATGCCCAGACACGCCCCAAGGGCGACGCACAACGCCGCCCGCTTGATGCTGTAAGCCTTCATCCCCTGCTCTCTCCTGCAAGAATTGAATGGTGTGGAGTGCGATGTGTCGCGCTAGCGTTGCCCGGCTGGCAGTACCCGCCACTGGAAGTCGTAGCTCCATTGGTCGAAGTACAGGTTGCCGCCTACCCACTCGGCCTCGCCGCGCTGCGAGTCGACCGTTTCCGAGCGAAAGTGCTGCTTGGCCGGCACCAGGGCCTGGCCGAAATCGTCGTTGAAGGCGATGCGGTAGCCGTCGAGGCCACCCAGGTAGAAATCGCGCAGGGCCGGCACGTCGCTGGCCAGTGCGCCGGTGGTCACGTCCATCGGCAGCCATCCATACGGCGCCAGGTAGACCTGCCCCCAGTCATGCAGGTTGTTGTAACCGCTGCCATCGCCGGAGAACACCATGCCCGACTGCCAGCGTGCGGGAATGCCGTTCATACGCAGCAGCGCGATCAGCAGCAGGGTCTGCTGCCCACAGTCGGCATGCCCGGCATGCAGCGCGTAATCGCTGATGTTGCTGATCGTGGAGTATTCGCGCGCACCGGCCCATGGAATGCGATCCACGGCAGCAAACAGCTTGCGCACCACTTCATACGGGCGGGTTTCCCCCTGCAGCACCTGGTCGGAGAACAGCTTCAGCGCCGGCGTGAAGCGCACGTGCGGCAGCTGCTCGGCCAGGTAGGGTTTCAGTGCCGGATCGGCCGGTGTCGGCTGCACCTTGGCCGGATCGATCGCGGTATGCCGGGCCAGGATCGTGACCGCATAGCGGACCTCGAAGCGGGTCGGCTGCCCGGCCACCGCTTTGGCTTCCAGATAGGCGGTACGCTGCAGGGTGCTGGCTGGTGCCACGCGCGCCTTGCCCGGGGTGCTGCCCAGCCACTGCACTTGCTCCTGCTGGCCCGGGATCTCGCGCGGGTACGGAATCCAGGCGCGTACGGTCTCGCCGGCCGGCACCGCATCGGCTTTCACCGTGAGCGACTGGGTGAATTCAATGCGCTGCGGCAGTACCGACGCCCGGCCACTTTGTTCCGCTGCGGCAAGCACGCGTGCGTGGTGCGCGTTGAGCACCTCGTTTGGGCCCGGCGCCGGCATCGGTGCATCCGCGCGGCGGCGCGCACGTGCCTCGTCGCTGAGCAGGAACAGGTTCGACGGTGCGCGCTTGAAGTACCAGCGCGTGCCATCGATGTCGAGGTGTTCGATCAGTCCAAGCTGGTCCCAGCGTGCGAATTCCTCCTCGGTCAGGTCGGGAATCCAGCGGCGCACGGCAGACTTGGCGGCGGCTTCGTCGAGGGAAAAATCCAGGCGGATGCGGCGCATGCGCTCTTCCTGGAACGCGATGTCGTCGAAACTGACGCCAGGCTCCGCCGCGTCCGCAGCCGACCAGGTGTTCAGTTCGCTGCCGGCTTCGGAGAACCGTCCCGCGTCGATCATCTGCACGACCCGCGCAAACTGGATGGCCGAGGGTGGCGGCTCCGCTCCCGCCGACCACGCCCACAGCAGCAGCGCGGCACACAGGCCCGCAGTGGCAGGCAGACGTGGTTTGCGAACGGCAGGATCCACAGCGACACTTCCCCAGCGCGGGTGGTAACGGCTGTGTAACACGGGCCGGGATGTCGGTCAATAATTTATTCTTGCTTTCGATGCTAAAAGGAATAAATATTCCAACAGGCATTCGAGGAGGGTGTGCAGCGCATGATCCTGGCTTCCCGCGAACGGCATCGGCATTGGCCACGCCGCTTGACCCTGGCCCTGTGCCTGCTGGCCGCACCGGCCTTTGCACAGGCGGCCCCGCCGCCCGACCCGGGCGCGCCGCTGCCCTATGTGATCGGCCTGCACGAGGCCTACCTCACCCCCCAGTACTGGGCCGCGCGCCTGGACAACGCCGATGTGCCGATCCTGGACCGCAGCCAGATCGAGGCACAGAACGCACGGATGCGGTCACAGGACAGCCACATCCAGGACATCGCCGCATTGCCAGCCCAGCTGGATGCGGCGGCGGTGCGCGCCAGCATCACCGCGCTGTCGAGCTGGCCCACGCGTGCCCTCTACAATGACAAGGGCCAGGCCATCACGCCGGCACTGCGCAGCACGATCGAAGCCAACCTCGGCCTGGATGCGATTCCCACGCAGGTGGCACCGCAATACGGGCTGGTGGTAAAGCGCGCCGCACTGCGCACCTTCCCCACCCGCGAACGCGTCTTCAGCAGCGTCGGCGACACCGACATCGACCGCTTCCAGGAGTCGGCGCTGTTCCCCGGCGACAAGGTTGCCGTGGTCCATCGCAGCGCCGACGGCCGCTGGTTGTTCGTGCACAGTGAGCGCTACAGCGCATGGATCGAGGCCGATGCCATCGCCAGCGACGACAAAGCCACGGTGCTCGGCTACGGCGCGCAGGGACCTTACCGGATCATCACCGGCGCCACCGCGCAGACTGCCTACACCCCGGAAGAACCGCGCGTCTCGCGCCTGCAGCTGGACATGGGCGTGCGCTTGCCGGTGCTGGCCGACTGGCCGGCGTCAGAGCCGGTGAACGGCCAGCAGGCGCACGCATCGTGGGTGGTGCAGCTGCCGGTACGCGAGGCCGATGGTCGATTGAAGCTGATACCGGCGCTGCTGCCGCGCTCTCAGGACACCGCCGCCGACTACCTGCCGCTGACCCCACGCCTGCTGCTGCAGCAGGCCTTCAAGTTCCTCGGTGAACGCTACGGCTGGGGCCACGACTACGACACCCGCGACTGCAGCGGTTTCGTATCCGAGATCTACCGCAGCTTCGGCGTGCTGCTGCCACGCAATACCAGCGCGCAGGCGGTCAGTCCGGCGCTGGATCGCCTGCCGTTCACCGGCAAGGACGGCAAGGCCGTGCGCGACCGCGCCGTCACCGCCCTGCAGGTGGGCGACCTGGTCTACATCCCCGGCCACGTGATGATGGCCATCGGCCACGTCGACGGCCGCACCTGGGTCATCCACGATACGGCGGGCGGCAGCTGGTTCGGTGCTGACGGCAAGCGCGTGCAGGCCCACCTCAATGGTGTTTCGGTCACCCCGCTGGAGCCGATGATGGCCAGCGACAGCGTCCGCTACATCGACCGCATCACCAACATCCAACGCCTGCGTGCCAAGACCCCCTGAATGAAGATCACTGCCATCGAACTGGGCATGCTGCGCGTGCCGCTGAAAACACCGTTCAAGACTGCCCTGCGCACAGTGGAAACCGTGGAAGACGTGGTGGTGCTGATCCGCACCGACACCGGCAACACCGGCTACGGTGAAGCCCCGGCCACGGCGGTGATCACCGGCGATACGCACGGCTCGATCATCGAAGCGATCCGCCACTTCATTGCGCCGCGCCTGATCGGCCAGGACGTGGCCAACCTCAATCGCCTGTGCGGTCTGGTGCAGACCGCGATGGAGCGCAACACCAGCGCCAAGGCCGCGGTGGAGATCGCGCTGTACGACCTGTGGGCGCAGCTGCACGGTGCACCGCTGTACCAGATGCTGGGCGGCGGCGACCCGGTGATCACCACCGACATCACCATCAGCGTGGACTACATCGACAAGATGGTGGCCGATTCGCTGTCGGCGATCGAGCGCGGCTTCGAGTCGCTGAAGATCAAGGTCGGCAAGGACATCGGCCTGGACATCGAACGGGTCAAGGCGATTCATGCTGCGGTGGAGGGCCGCGCCCTGCTGCGGCTGGATGCCAACCAGGGCTGGACCGCCAAGCAGGCGGTGCATGCGATGCGCACACTGGAGGAAGCGGGCGTGGTACTGGAGCTGCTGGAGCAGCCGGTGAAGGCGGCCGACATCAGCGGCCTGAAGTACGTCACCGACCGCGTCAACACGCCGGTGATGGCCGACGAAAGCGTGTTCAGCCCGAGCCAGGTGATGGACCTGATCCAGCAGCGCGCGGCCGACATCATCAACATCAAGCTGATGAAGACCGGCGGCCTGTCCAACGCGATCCGCATTGCCGACATCGCCGGCATCTACGGCGTGCCGTGCATGATCGGCTGCATGATCGAATCCAGCATCAGCGTGGCTGCCGCCGTGCATCTGGCGGTGGCCAAGAGCGATGTGATCACCAAGGTCGACCTGGATGGCCCCTCGCTGGGCCAGTTCGACCCGGTCAGCGGGGGCGTGCATTTCAACGAATCGGAGATCAGCATCAGCGACGTACCGGGGCTGGGCATCACCGAAGTGCGTGGGCTGGAGATGCTGGGGTGACCCGCGCAGTCGAGCATGGCTCGACTCTACAAGGGCCGTCCTTACCTGATGCCTGGTCGGGCGTTACTTTTCTTTCTGCGGAAAGAAAAGTAACCAAAAGAAACGCTCCGCCGGCCGCGAGCCGACGTGCTGCGCACGTCGGTGCCCTGCGCTCCTCGGCCCGCCGAGGGACGGCGCGGAACTCGCTGCGCTCAGACACCCGCGCCTCTTCGCCCTCGCCGGACCTGCGGTGCTCGGCTCGCTACAAGGCGGACTCAACGTCCAAAGCAACAGCTGCACCCAGTAAATCCATGCCACGCGTGGATGCACCTGCTCTTGCTTCTGCCCTACCCCGTAACCCCTTCGCGGCTGGCACGCGCGCGATGTGTCCGAGGTCGGGCGGGTGGGGTTTGCAGGGGTGTCCGCCGCATGGATGCGGCGGCCAAGCCTCCATGGACGGATTCACGGCGTCCCCTGCAAACCCCACCCGCCCGACCCACTCCATGACACGCTCTACGCGACCAACCGCAATGCGCCTACACATGCCCGGACTCCCCGCATGCCGCCCCTGCTGAAGATCCGTTCCGAGCGCGGGCAGATGTCGGCCATCGAGCGCCGCATCGCCGACTTCATCCTCGACAACGCCCACCTGCTGCGCGACTACTCGTCCCAGCAGCTGGCCAGCGCGCTGGGCATCAGCCAGTCCAGCGTGGTGAAATTCAGCCAGAAGCTCGGCTTCAAGGGCTACCCGGACCTGAAGTACTCCATCGGCCAGGACGTCGCCCGCGCCGGTGCCGACCCGCAGCAGGCGCCCAGCGAACCCGACAGCGGCGATGACTACCTGCGCCTGGGCGAGGCCCTGCGCCGCAGCAAGGCACAAGCCGAAGAGGAAACCCGCCAGGCCAATCCACGCGGGGAAATCGAGCGCATCGTGCAGCTGCTCGACGGCGCGCCGAAGCTGTTCGTGTACGGCCTGGGTGACGACGGCCTGTTCGCCCGCGAGTTCGCCATGCGGCTGTCGCTGCTCGGCCTGCTGGTGGTGCCGCATACCGACCCGATCCTGATGCTGGCCAACCTGTCGGCCGCACGTCCCGGCGATGCGCTGCTGGTCTTCTCCGAATTCGGCAACCTGCCGCAGCTTTCACAGTTGTCGCGGCAGTTCCAGGACATGGGTGGCAAGGTGATTTCCATCACCCGCCACACCGCCAACCCGCTGCGCGCGCATGCTGATGCAACACTGGTGGTGTGTGCGCACGACCGCACGCCGCAGGTCGCGCAGCTGCTGTACCGTAGCGCCATGCACGCGCTGCTCGATTTCCTGTTCGTGCTGCTCTGCCACGCCAATCCGGATCGCCAGCAGCAGCTCGCGGTGAACCTGGAGCGGATCGACCACCTGCTGGATTCCTGACCGGAGCGCACGTTGATGAAATCGCTGGTCCGCCTCGCTACTGCCGTGCTGCTTTCTGCGGCGATGTCCGCCCACGCCGCGCCACTGGATGGCGCGCGCCAGCTGATCGTGGTCACCAGCGAAAGCTGGGACAGCACCGAGGGACAACTGCAGGCCTATGTGCGTGATGGCAAGGGCTGGCATGCACATGGGCAGGCGTTCCCGGTGGCGCTCGGCCGTACCGGCAGCGCCTGGGGGCTGGGCCTGCATCCGGCGCAGACCGACGGTCCGCAGAAACAGGAAGGCGATGGCCGCAGCCCGGCCGGCGTGTTCGCGCTGGGCAGCGCGTTCGGCTATGCCGTTACACGCCCCGGCACCGCCATGCCCTACCAGCCGATGCTGGACAGCAGCTACTGCATGGATGTGCCCGGCTCGCCGTTCTACAACCGCATCGTGGATGAAAAGAAGGTCGGCAGTGCAGCGGTCAAGGGCTCCACCGAGCCGATGCGGCTGGACCTGCACAACAAGGGCGACGTGCGCTATCAACAGGGCTTCGTGATTGCCCACAACCCGGGCAACCAGCCCGGCAAGGGCAGCTGCATCTTCGCCCATCTGTGGCGCCAGCCGGGTGAGGCCACAGCCGGCTGCACCGCCATGCCGCAGGCGCGCATGCAGGCCCTGCTGGACTGGCTGCGGCCGCAGGATGCGCCGCGCTTCGTGCTGCTGCCGCGCACCGAGTACAAGCGCCTGCAGGCCCAGTGGCAGCTGCCCGCACTGCGCGGAGACGCCCGTTGAGCGCGCAGGACGAACCGCAGCTGCAGCGCGCGGTCAGCCGCTGGCAGATCGTCGGCCTGTCGATCAACGATGTGATCGGCAGCGGCATCTACCTGCTGCCGGCCGCCACCGTCGCCCTGCTCGGTCCCTTCAGCCTGTGGGGCGTGGTCGCCGCCGGCATCGTCGTCGCGCTGCTGGTGCTCTGCTACGCGCAGGCCGCCAGTTACTTCGATGAACCCGGAGGCAGCTACCTGTATGCCCGCGAAGCCTTCGGCCGCTTCGCCGGTTTCGAGATCGGCTGGATGATCTGGCTGACCCGCATCAGTTCGGCGGCCGCATTGAGCAACGCGCTGGCCGATGCCGTAGCGCGCTTCTGGCCGTGGGCCGGCGCCGGCATGGGCCGCATCGCGGTGATCGTGGTGTCGCTGGGCTTCCTGACCGGCGTCAACATCATCGGCGTACGCTCGGCCGCGCGTACCGGCGTGGTGCTGGTGATCGGCAAGATGCTGCCGCTGCTGCTGTTCGTGGCCATCGGTGCGTTCTACATCGATCCGCAGCTGGCTTTCTCCGGCCAGCGCCCGGACCCGCATGACCTGCAGCGCATGGGCGAAGCCGCCTTGCTGCTGCTGTACGCCTACGCCGGCTTCGAGAACATCCCGGCCGCCGCGGGCGAGTACCGCAATCCGCGCCGCGATATTCCATTCGCCCTGATCACCATGATCATCACCGTCACCGTCATCTACGGCGCAGTGCAGGTGGTGGCGCAGGGCACGCTGGCCGGCCTGGCCAGCTCGGCCACACCGCTGGCCGATGCCGCCGCCGGCTTCGGTGGCGAGGCACTGGCGCTGATCCTGACCATCGGCGCGACCATCTCCATCCTCGGCACCAACAGCAACACGATGATGATGGGCCCGCGCTTCCTGTTCGCGCTGGCCCGCGATGGCTACGGGCCGAAGATCCTGGCGCAGGTGCATCCGCGCTTCCACACGCCGGCCGCGTCGATCCTGTGTCAGGGCCTGATCGCACTCGGCCTGGCCCTGTCCGGTTCGTTCGTGCAGCTGGCGCTGCTGTCGATGACCACGCGCCTGTTCGCCTACATCGGTACTGCCGCTGCAGTACTGGTGCTGGCCAAGCGCTACGCCGACCGCCCCGGTGCATTGAAGCTGCCCGGTGGCCCGCTGATTCCGGTGCTGGCGCTGCTGCTGTGCGTTGCGCTGTTCGCCAGTGCCAGCTGGCAGAACATCGCCGCGGCGCTGGTGGCGTTCGCCATCGGCGCGGTGATCTACAAGCTGCCGCGCAAGGATGCCGACGCCGGGTGAGCGTAGCGCCGGGCGATGCCCGGCGGATTGATCTGGCGATCACGCTGCCAGACCGGGCGGTTAACCGCCACGCGGGCACGATCAGGCTTCGTCCACAACGGAGCCTTCCATGACCGAGTACCAGATTCCCGGCCGCGTACCGGGCGACAGCACGCCGCGCGATGCGGTCAGCAACTACTGGCGCGAACGCTACACGGCCGAGCCGTACTACGACGACCAGCTGTTCTTCGAGGACTATGAGCCGGCCTACCGCATCGGCCACGCCGCACGTGCGCAGGACATGATCCGCGCCTACGAGGAAGTGGAACGCGAGCTGGAATCACGCTGGGCCAGCGAACGCGGCCGCAGCCGCCTGGACTGGGCGCAGGCACGCAATGCGGCGCGTCGTGGCTGGGAGGAAGCGCAGCGGGCGGATCCGCGTCTAACGCGGTAGCGCAAGCCCCCTGTAGAGCCGAGCCTACGCTCGGCTCTCGCACCTCGTCTGTAGAAGTCGAGCCATGCTCGACTGAGCCGGGCATGGCTCAGCTCTACACCGGATCGATCACTCCTGTTCCGGCAGCGGCGGCACGGTCGCGCTGCGCTTGCTTTCACCGCCGCCGGCGGCGATCAGGTCGCGGGTGTTCTTCTGCACCGCCACCGCACCGAACAGCGACAGCGCGTACGCCATGCCGTAGAAGCCCTTCTCGCTCGACGCCAGGGTGGCATTCCACAGCCCAACCAGCAGCAGCATCAGCGCCGACAGCAGCGCGAACCAGCACAGTGCGTAATACAGCGCGCTCACCGGAATGCCCTCGACGCGGTCACGCACGCTCTTCTGCAGCGACACCGCCGCGAACAGGCCGAACAGCAGCAGGGTCAGGTAGTAGCCCTTCTCGTTGAGCGCCATCGTGGCGGCATTGAACAGGCCGATCAGGTAGGCCGCCGCACCCAGCAGCAGGGCCACCCACGAGGCGGCGATGAAGGCGGTGGACGGCTTGTGGGGCATGGCAGTGTTCATTGCAGGTCCTTGGCAGGCAGGCGGGCACGCTTTGCCCGGGCGTGCCCACCCTAGACGATCCCACGGCCGCCGCACAGGGGGCGCAGGACCTTCGGGCCACGACGGTCACCGCTGCAGTGGTATACAAGGGACAGCCCGGCCATCCGCATCCCCGCACTGGAGATACCCATGACCCGCACGCCCCTGCTGCTCGCCCTCGGCCTGGTGCCGATCCTCGCCACCTCCGCCTGCAATGCTGCCGGTCCGGAGACGACACCGGCCGCCAAGGCCGCTCCGGCCACCGCCGCCGACCAACGTCCGTTCACCGCCACCGAAGTCAGCCGTTTCGACCAACCGTGGGCGATGACCTTCCTGCCCGACGGCAGCCTGCTGGTTACCGAGAAGCGTGGAAAGCTGCAGCATCTGGACCTGGCCACCGGCCAGAAGCACGAAATCACCGGCGTTCCCAAGGTCGCCTATGGCGGCCAGGGCGGCTTCGGTGACGTGATCCTGCATCCGCAGTTCGCCCGCAACCACGTGATCTACCTCAGCTACGCCGAGGAAGGCACGCTGGATACCCGTGGTGCCGCCGTGGCCCGGGCCACGCTGGCGCTGGACGCCAATGGTGCCGGCCAGCTGAAGGACCTGAAGGTGATCTGGCGGCAAAGCCCCAAGGTCAGCGGTGAGGGCCACTACGGCCATCGCCTCGCCTTCGGTCCGGACGGCAAGCTGTGGATCAGCTCCAGCGAGCGCCAGAAATTCGATCCGGCGCAGGACATGGGCAGCAACCTCGGCAAGATCATCCGCCTCAACGACGATGGCAGCCTGCCCGCCGACAACCCGTTCGCCTCGCAGGGCGGGGTTGCCGCGCAGGTGTGGTCGCTGGGTCACCGCAACATCCTCGGCATGGCCTTCGATGCCAACGGCAAGCTGTGGGCGCACGAGATGGGCCCGGCTGGCGGCGACGAACTGAACCTGATCGTGCGCGGCGCCAACTACGGCTACCCGATCGTCTCCAATGGCAACCACTACGACGGCCGCCCGATTCCCGATCACGATACCCGGCCGGAATTCGCCGCCCCGAAGGTGACCTGGACGCCGGTGATTTCGCCGGCCGGCTTCGTGATCTACAGCGGTACCCTGTTCCCGCAGTGGAAGGGCAGCGGCTTCATCGGCGGCCTGTCGTCCACCTCGCTGGTGCGTGTGGCCTTCGATGGTGACAGCGCGCGCGAAGCCGAGCGCTTCAACATGGGCGAGCGCATCCGCGAAGTGGAACAGGGCCCGGATGGCGCGCTGTGGCTGCTGGAAGATGGCAGCAAGGCGCGCCTGCTGAAGCTCACGCCGAAGACCTGATGCCCCGATAGTGCCGGCCGCTGGCCGGCACGTTTGCCCGCAACGGCCCCGCACGCGGGGCCGTCTGCATTCACTGGATGGTGATGACCTTCACCTCGGTCTGCGCACAGGCCTGGTCCAGGCACTGCCCGTTCAACCACACCTGCCCGTCACCGATCATCACGCCCTGCTGGTTGACGAACACCTTGCCGAAGTCCTGCCCGGACACCGCCTTGACCACCGCCGGGGTGATGATCTTCTCGTAGTTGCGCTGGAACTCACCGGGGCCGGTGATCTTCTTTCCGCCGCTGATGTTCAACGGAAAGCGCACTTCCTCCACCACCGCAGCACGATCACCGCCGACCACGGCGGTCTTGAACGCGTTGAACACCTTCTCGTACTGCGCGGCATCACCAAGCAGGGTCTCGATGCGTGCACGCGCGTCTTCCGCGGGCACATCCGCCGGTGCGGCGCCGGCCGGCTCAGCAGCAACCTTCGCCGATTCAGCCGCGGGCGTCGCCGCAGCACTGGCCTCCATCGGCGGCGGTGCATCCACCGCAGGCTCGGCCGGCGGCGCCGGCTGCGAACAGGCCGCCAACAACAGGGCGGGAATCAACACAGCGATCGTGCGCATGCGCGGGCATCCATCGGTTCAAGAACACCGATGGTAGCGCCGTGCCAGTGAGGACAACAAAAAAGGGGACGGAGGGGATTAAGTCGTTTGTGCCACTAACGACTTAATCCCCTCCGTCCCCTTTTTCTCGATCAGGCCTTCAGCAGTTCGAACTGCACGGCTTCACCTGCCGCCGACGAGGCGCAGACCCACAGGTCGAACTGGCCCGGCTCGGCACGCAGCACGCCGTCGCGGCCGGTGAACGCCAGCTGCTCGCGGGTCAGGGTGAACACCACTTCGGCCGACTCGCCCGGCTGCAGTGCCACCTTGCGGAAGTCCTTCAGTTCGCGCACCGGACGCACGCGGCTGGCCACGCGGTCGTGGATGTACAGCTGCACCACTTCTTCACCGGCCACGTCACCGCTGTTGGTCAGCGTGGTGGTGATGGTCAGGCTGTCGTCCCAGCCGAGCTGGCCCGCGCTCAGCTGCGGCACGCCGTAGGCGAAGGTGGTGTAGCCGATGCCATGCCCGAACGGGTACAGCGGCTCGTTCGGAATCTCGCGCCAGCGGGCCTTGAACTCCGACATCGTCGGCAGTTCCGGGCGGCCGGTGCGCGGGTGGTTGTAGAAATACGGCTGCTGGCCGGACACCTGCGGGAAGCTGACCGGCAGCCGCCCGGACGGGCTGTAGTCACCGAACAGCACATCGGCCACCGCGTGGCCGGTCTGCGTGCCCAGGTACCAGGTCACCGCCACCGCCTGTGCATTGCGCACGGCGCCCTGCAGCGCCAGCGCGCGGCCATTGCGCAGCAGCACCACCAGCGGCTTGCCGGTCATCGCCACCGCCTCGGCCAGCGCCTGCTGTGCCGGCGGCAGGGTGATCTCCACGCGCGACTGCGCTTCACCGCTGTAGCGCTGCGGCTCGCCCAGCGCCAGCACCACCACATCGGCGCGCAGCGCGGCGGCCACGGCCGCTTCGGTGCCGCCCGGAATCGCGGTTTCCAGTTCGCAGCCCGGCACGATCTCCAGCAACGCCTCGTCGCCGATGGCGGCACGCACGCCGGTTTCCAGGTCCACGTAGCGCTGCTTGTCGCCGAACAGGGTCCAGCAGCCTTCGATGTTCTCGCGGTCCTGCACGAACGGGCCGATCAGCGCGATCTTCTGCCCGCGCTTCTGCAGCGGCAGCACGTTGTCGCGGTTGTTCAGCAGCACGATCGAACGGCGCGCGGCATCGCGCGACAGTGCGTCATGCGCGGCGAGGTGCGACGTATCGGCTTCGCGCGCCGGGTCCAGCGAACGGTACGGGTCGTCGAACAGGCCGATGGTTTCCTTCAGCCACAGGATGCGGCGCACGCCTTCATCCAGCACCGCCATCGGCACCTCGCCGCTCTCGACCAGGCCCGGCAGGTGCTCGGCGTAGAAACCGCTCTGCATGCTCAGGTCCAGACCGGCGGTGAACGCCTTGGCGGTGGCATCGCGATCATCGGCCGCATAGCCGTGCGCGACCAGTTCCATGTCGGCGGTGTAGTCGGAGATCACCACGCCCGGGAACTTCCACTCACCGCGCAGGATGTCGGTCAGCAGCTCGGCATTGGCGCTGGCCGGCACGCCGTTGATGTCGTTGAACGAGGACATCACGGTGATCGCGCCGGCGTCGAAGGCGGCCTTGAACGGCGGCAGGTGCACGTCGCGCAGGGTCTGCGGCGAGATGTCCACCATGTTGTATTCCATGCCGGCCATCACCGCACCGTAGGCGGCGAAGTGCTTCGGCGTGGCCAGCAACGAATCGTCGGCGCGCAGGTCGCTGCCCTGGAAGCCGCGCACGCGGGCGGCGGCGAACGCACAGCCCAGCACCACGTCCTCACCGGCACCCTCGGCGCCACGGCCCCAGCGCTGGTCGCGGGCGATGTCCACCGCCGGCGCATAGGTCCAGTGCAGGCCGGCAGCGGTGGCTTCAATGGCGGTGGCGCGTGCGGTGCGCTCGGCCAGCTCCGGCTCGAAACTGGCCGCCTCGCCCAGCGGGATCGGGAACACGGTGCGCATGCCGTGGATGACGTCGGCGGCCAGGATCACCGGGATGCCCAGGCGGCTTTCTTCGGTGGCGACCTGCTGGATCCGGCGGCCCAGCTCGGCGCCCACGCCATTGAACAGGGAACCGACCTTGCCCTCGCGTACCTGCTGCAGCACCTGGTCGGCATTGCGCACGTTGGCTTCCGGGTTCACGTCCGGGGCGAACGGGCGGACCATGTCCGCGAAGACACCCAGCTGGCCGACCTTTTCCTCGACGGTCATCTGGGCAATGAGGGATTCGATGCGATCGGAGGCCACCAGCAGTCCTTGATGAAAACGTTTACAAGCCCGGCATTCTAGCGATCCCGAGCCATTTGGCGAGAGGTTTCGTCATTCAGTTTCAGGCTCCAGCCGGATCCGTACGGTCCGGCCGGAGGCATCGCAGCTTACTCCGAGCCGGCCAATTGGCGCTGCCCGGCCATCAACATGGCGTCGCTGGAGGCCTGGAACACCCGCAGGCCGAAGGCCGGCAGGATCGCCAGCAGGTGGTCGAAGATGTCCGACTGCACCGCCTCGTACTCGCCCCAGGCGGTGCTGCGGGTGAAGCAGTACAGCTCCAGCGGCAGGCCCTCGGTGGTCGGCTGCAGCTGTCGCACCAGCAGGGTCATGTCGGTATGGATGCCCGGGTGACTGCGCAGATAGCGCTCCACATACGCACGGAAGGTGCCCAGGTTGGTCACCCGGCGGCTGTTGACCTCGGCCACGCCCTGCTCGCGCAGGCGCCCGTTCCACTGGCCGAGCTCCTGCTCCTTCTCCTGCAGGTAGTCACGCAGCAATGCGAATTCGCCGAGGAAGGCCAGGTCGCCCTTGTCCAGGAATCCCACGCTGTGCTGGTCCAGGTACAGCGCGCGCTTGATGCGGCGGCCACCGGCCTCCTGCATGCCGCGCCAGTTCTTGAACGACTCGGTCACCAGCTTCTTGGTCGGGATGGTGGTGATGGTCTTGTCGAAGTTCTGCACCGTGACGGTATGCAGCGCGATATCGATGACGTCACCGTCGGCATTCTGGCTGGGCATCTCGATCCAGTCGCCGATGCGCACGCGGCCATCGCCACTGATCTGCACACTGGCCACCAGCGACAGGATGGTGTCCTGGAAGATCAGCATCAGCACCGCTGTGGCCGCGCCCAGGCCGGTCACCAGCGGGCCCAGCTTCACCCCCAGCAGGGTGGCGATGATGGACAGGCCGGCGGCCACGAACACCACGATCTTGACCACCTGCAGGTAGCCCTTGATCGGCTTGTTGCGCGCATCGGGCTTGCGTTCGTACAGGCTGTTGGCCGCGTCCAGCGCATGCGAGAACGCCATCGACACCGTCAGTACGGCCCATACGATGCACAGCTTGATGATGACGTTGACCAGGCCTGGCGGCAGATCGGGAATGAGGGTGATGCCCGAGGCGATCACCTGGCTGGGCACCACGTTGGACAGGCGCGAGATCACCCGCATCAGGTGGCTGCCGCGCCCGGACTCGGCGCCGGGCAGGCGCTGCAGCAGGCGCCGCAGGCCGCGCACGAGAATGCGCTTGGTCACCCAGTTGGCCAGGCCCGCGGCGATCAGCAGGGCTGAGATCATCAACGCCAGGTAGGCGCCGGGATAGGGTTCCAGTGTGTTCTGCAGCCGTTCCAGCCACTGTACCGCCACCACCGCGTCCACCATCAGTTGTCTCCTTGCGTTGTCGTTGTTGTTGGGGGTGCCGGCCAGCGGCCGGCACTACCGGATCAGTCCCGCGAGCGCTCGATGATCACGCCCACCGCGCGCGCGCCACGCACCGCGCCGGGCTTGCTCAGTTTCAGGCGCAGCCACTTCACGTCGAATTCGTCCAGCACGATCCGTGCGCAGCGCTCGGCCAGGGTTTCCACCAGGCCGAATTCCGACTCGCGCACGAACTGCTCCAGGCGCTTGCTCACCGCCTTGTAGTTCAGGGTGTGGGCGATGTCGTCGGAGGCCGCGGGACGACGGTTGTCGAAGCCCATTTCCAGGTCGAACACCAGGTCCTGGCGGATCCGTCGTTCCCAATCGTAGATACCGATCAGGGCGTCGATCGTCAGCCCCTCGATGAAAACCTTGTCCATTGCGCTTACCAGCCCGAGTACAGGGGGCCATGGTAACGGCACGGCGGTGAGCCTGCCCGGAACGGGCGATGAGCAGCCGGCAGGGACACGGCTTCAGAAAAGACAAAGGGCCCTGCTAGCGGGGCCCTTTGCTACCTCTCAACGTCCCCAGGGGAAGCTGGAATCCAGCCGCGAGTCCCGGAGCACACGCCGCAAGGTTAGGAGTGCCTCCCAGACCAGTCAATTGGCAAATGCGTCACGGCAGACTACCGGGTGAAAAACCGAGCCGATCCACGAAAAAACACCGACGATCATGATGCCGTTTTCTGATGTTCCTGCCTCGTTCCCAGGGTCAAGGTGAAACCACGTTCCCTGGGAGTGAGTTGATGAAGGAAAGCAGGATCCTGCAGGCAGCGCTATCCCGGCAGAGATGGTCGACCTACGAGCGCATCGCTTCTCGTTGCGCAGCCGATCCAGCCACGCTCTATGCCTGGAACATGCAGATGTGTGCTGCTCTCCTGCCACCGTTGCATATCTGTGAAGTCGTGATCCGCAATGCAGCCGCTACGGCGCTGGTGCATCGCTATGGTCGATGCTGGCCCTGGCATCCAGCGCTGCTGCGCAGCCTTCCTGCCGAAGGCGCCCTTGCCTCGCTATGCGATGTCCGCGGCAGCGCCGGAGCTCCGCGGGATGTACCGGAGGTCATCGCCAAACTGCGATTCGGCTTCTGGCAGCAATTGTTCGCTCGACGGTTCGAGCATTCGATCTGGGCCGGGACCATGGGCCTGGCGCTGCCACACGCACCCTCGGTGCCGCTGTCCGTCCTGCGTCGGTCCATCCATGCCGACCTCGACCGCATCCGCCTCCTGCGCAATCGGATCGCCCACCACGAACCCATCCTGGAACGCGACATCGGTGCCGACCTGGCGGCGATCGGACGGCTGATCCACGCCCGCTGCCCGCATACGCTGGGCTGGCTGCAACGCCATGAGCGGGCGACGAGCGTGTTGGCGGCGTCACCGTTGGGAGTGCGTGCGTAGCGTCGATCACGCGCAGGCGAGCATGGCTCGACGCTACAGGGAGCGGCCGTTGGAACTCAGACCGCCGGCAGGGTCGCCATATCCCAGCGGGGGGTGACGTCCACCTTCGGCGGGCTGTGCTGGCCGGCCTGCAGCCGCAGCGCGCCGGCGAAGGCGATCATCGCGCCGTTGTCGGTGCACAACGCCGGCCGCGGGAAACAGGCCCGTCCGCCGAGGCGCTCGGCCATCTGCTGCAGGCGGGCGCGCAGGCGCTTGTTGGCACCGACACCGCCGGCCACCACGATCACATTGGTCCCGGCCGCTTCCAGCGCGCGCTCGCACTTGATCGACAGGGTCTCGACCACGGCGTCTTCGAAGCCCCGGGCGATGTCGGCGCGGGTCTGCTCGCTCTGGTCGCTGTCGCGCCAGGCCATCAGGACCTGGGTCTTCAGGCCGGAGAAGCTGAAATCCAGCCCCGGGCGGTCGGTCATCGGCCGCGCGAAGCGGTAGACCCCCGGCGTGCCCTGCTCGGCCAGCCTGGCCAGCTGCGGGCCGCCCGGGTACGGCAGGCCCATCAGCTTGGCGGTCTTGTCGAAGGCCTCGCCGGCCGCATCGTCCAGGGTCTCGCCCAGCAGGCGGTACTGGCCGATCGCGTCCACCGCCACCAGCTGGGTATGCCCACCGGACACCAGCAGCGCCACGAACGGCGCTTCCGGCGGGTCGTCTTCCATCAACGGCGCCAGCAGGTGGCCTTCCATATGGTGTACGCCCACTGCCGGCACCTCCAGCGCCCAGGCCAGCGAACGCGCCACGCCCGCGCCGACCAGCAGTGCCCCGACCAGGCCGGGCCCGGCCGTATAGGCCACGCCGTCGATGTCGTCCACGCCAAGGCCGGCTTCGGCCAGGGTCTGTCGCACCAGCGGCAGCAGCTTGCGGACATGGTCGCGGCTGGCCAGTTCGGGCACCACACCACCGTATTCGGCGTGCAGGGCGATCTGGCTGTAGACCGCATGGGCGCGCAGGGCCGCGCTGCCGGCCAGGTCGGTGTCATACACCGCCACGCCGGTCTCATCACAGGAAGATTCGATGCCAAGGACTCGCATGCCTGCTATTATGACGCCCCTGCCGCCCCCTCGGGGGACGTGCAGATCTCACTGCTTTCGAACCCCCGGCCCGTATTCAGGGTTGGCCGCTTGCAGTTTGTTGATTCGCCGCTATAATGTGCGGCTCGCCGGGCGTGACCCGGTTCTACTGTGTCCCGGAGATTCCATGCCCAGCGTCAAAGTCCGCGAGAACGAGCCCTTCGAGTTTGCTCTTCGCCGCTTCAAGCGCACTTGCGAAAAGGCCGGTGTGCTGGCCGAAACCCGCAAGCGCGAGTTCTACGAAAAGCCGACCCAGGAGCGCAAGCGCAAGGCCGCCGCTGCTGTGAAGCGTCAGCTGCGCCGCTCGTCGCGCGACGTCACCAAGCGTCAGCGCCTGTACTGATCGGACGCATCTTCATTGCGGCGGGCCTTCCCGTCGCGATGGAGCCGAAGCCGGCACGCGCGAGCGTCGCCGGCTTTTTGCGTTTCCGGGTTCGGGCATCCGCCCCGCCCCACCTACCACCACGAGGTTCCTCATGAGCATGAAGCAGCAGCTCACCGAAGACATGAAGGCCGCCATGAAGGCGGGCGAGAAGCACAAGCTGGGCGTGATCCGCCTGATCAACGCCGCCATCAAGCAGCGCGAAGTGGACGAGCGCATCGAGCTGGATGACACCGCCGTGATCGCCGTGCTCGACAAGATGGTCAAGCAGCGCAAGGACTCGGTCAGCCAGTTCGAAGCCGCCAACCGCGAAGACCTGGCCGGGATCGAGCGCGCCGAGATCGTGGTCATCGAAGCCTACCTGCCGGCCAAGATGGGCGAAGCCGAGATCGTCGCCGCCATCCAGGCCGCCATCGCCGAGACCGGCGCCTCCGGCCCGGCCGATATGGGCAAGCTGATGGGCGCCCTGAAGCCCAAGCTGGCCGGCCAGGCCGACATGGGCCTGGTGTCCAAGCTGGTCAAGCAGCAGCTGGCCGGCTGAACCTCGCCGCACCTGCCGGATACGACAAGGCCCGCAAATGCGGGCCTTGTCATGACGGCACGTGGTGGCGCTGCCGCTTACACCTGGCGGCAGTTGCGCAGGGTCATCGAGCTGCCCTCGAGCGAGCTCACCTCGCCTTCCAGCTTTGCCCAGTCACGCTCGCGCAGCATGCTGAAGTTGGCAGCCTGGTCCGGCGCGAACTCGCAGCGGATGGTGTAGTTGTTGTTGTTGAACGAGTCGTTCTGGCGGATCCGCAGCAGGCCGCGTTCCGGCGTCACCAGGTAGTTGATCGACCCCACTTCACCCGGGCGGGTGGAGTAGCTGTTCCGATTGACCGTATATACCTGCCCGTCGATGCGGTATCGGCGGCCGATGTACTTCGCGTACAGCGGCAGGAAGGTGGCCGAACGATCGCCCAGGTCTTCCTTGTTGGTGGTGGTTCCCAGCATCAGGTCCTTGAAGCTGCCGGCGGCATTGTAGGCCGCCATCGTGCTGCGCACTTCCTTGCCCATCTTCTTGGACAGGTCCGGCGCGGCCACCTCTTCCGGCGCAGGCATGGGCTGCTTCGAGCGCGCCGCCGCGGCAAGCGCTTCGCCCTGGCTGCCCCCCTTCAGCTTGTCCAGCATGGCGCACATCGACTGCCGCGCCTCTTCCTGGCCGATCGTCTGGCCACGCGCCAGCTTCGTCGCAAGGGTGACCCGGCCGGTGTGGTCGGCGGTGCCGATCAGCACCAGCGGCGTACGCAGCCCCTTGGTCTGGATCAGGTACTGGTTGCCGGTATTGCCTTCCACCAGCTGCCCGCCCACTTCGAATTCATCCTCCGCACCGATCTGCCGCAGCTGGTCCAGCGCGCTCTGCACCTTCAGCCCCGGCACGGTGATGTCGGCCATGTACATCGCGCCGTTGCGCGGATCCCCTACCGTCTTGAATGCCTTCTCACAGGCGGCCGATGCTGCGGCAGCCGAGCCGCTCACGGTCGCCAGCAACACCATCGTGGTGTAGACCATCCCTTTCATAACGCGTCCTTCTGTAGAGAAATTGGAATGTCGTGGCCCTGCGCTGCGGCAGCCGGCCCCGGATACCGCGACGGCAACCCCCTTGCGCGCCTTCGGTCCAGCAAAAGGATAGCGCGGACGCTCACGGAACGAGGTGCTGAATAGGCGCTTCACCCCGCATGACGTCGTGATTTGCTAGAAAAACACTCTCCCGTCCCTCACCGTTGTCCGCTGATGCCCCATCCCCGCGCCTTCCTGCCTGCCGTCCGATCCCGCCTGGGAAAGCTGCAGGACAGCTTCCCGATGGCGGTGGCCAAGCGCTTCGTCGAAATCGACGTGCTGACCCAGGCCGCCTCGGTTTCCTTCTACGCCCTGCTGTCGATGGCACCGCTGCTGGTGCTGCTGCTGTGGCTGACCGCCTCGCTGTACCCACCGGCGCAGCAGACGCTGATCAGCCAGATCGGTTCGGTCGCTGGCAGCAGCGTGGCCAGCGTCGCCGACACCGTGCTGCACAACGCCAACAGCCAGCCCAGCGTCGGTTCACTGGCCGGCCTGTGGAGCACGCTGCTGCTGTTCGTGGGCGCCACGGCGGTGTTCGCCCAGCTGCAGAACGCGCTGAACCGGATCTTCCACACCAGCGGCCAACGCCTGGAAGGCGTCAAGGCCTGGTTGCGCAAGCGCGTGTTCTCGTTCGGCGTGGTGCTGGCGCTGGGCTTCCTGCTGATCCTGTCGATGACCGCCACTACCGCCTTGCAGGTGGTGTTCGCGCAGCTGCCCTCGGTACTGCCGGCGATCGGGTACCTGACCTCGCTGCTGCTGTACACGCTGGCCTTCGCCTTCCTCTACCACTACCTGCCCGACCGCCGCGTGGCCTGGCGCCAGGCCTTCATCGGCGGTGCCATCACCTCGATCCTGTTCACCCTCGGCCGCTACGGGATTGGCGTCTACATCGCCACCGTGGCTCCGGGCAGCGCCTACGGTTCAATGGGCGCACTGGTGATCTCGCTGGTCTGGATCTACTACGCCACCGCCGTCTTCTTCGTCGGCGCGCTGATGACCGCAGTGATCGACGAGCGTCAGCATGCACGGGCGCAGCTGGCCAAGGCCGGGGTCGAAGCCGAACAGGCCGGTCCCGGCGGCGCCAGCGGGTAAACTAGGGGAATCCGCCGCCCCCCGCTGCGCGCCCTGGCGGCCGCGCCCTGCCCTGTTGCCCATGGCCCGTATCCCCGACGCTTTCATCGACGACCTGCTGGCCCGCTCCGACATCGTCGAGGTGGTGGGCAGCCGCGTGCCGTTGAAGCGCCAGGGCAAGGAATACGCGGCGCGCTGTCCGTTCCATGACGAGCGATCGGCGTCGTTCACGGTCTCCCCCACCAAGCAGTTCTATCACTGCTTCGGCTGTGGTGCGCACGGTACCGCGATCAGCTTCCTGATGAACTACGACCGCCTCGAGTTCCTCGATGCGGTGGATGAGCTGGCCAAGCGCGCGGGCATGGAAGTGCCGCGCAGCGAGAACCCGCGCAGCCCGCAGCAGCAGGACGACAGCCGCGAGCTGTACTCGGCGCTGGATGCCGCGACCAAGTTCTTCCAGAACAACCTGCAAGGCAGCGACAAGGCCCGCAGCTACCTGGATGGCCGTGGCGTGGACGAAGAGAACCGCGCGCGCTTCCTGATCGGCTACGCACCGGATGGCTACAGCGGCCTGCGCGATGCGCTGGGCAAGGACGAGCGGCGCATGAAGCTGCTCGACCGCGCCGGCCTGTTCTCCAAGAACGATCGCGGCCACGTCTACGACAAGTTCCGCGACCGGGTGATGTTCCCGATCTTCGACCGCCGTGGCCGGGTGATCGCGTTCGGTGGCCGCGTGTTCGAGAAGGACGACGGCCCCAAGTACCTCAACTCGCCCGAGACCGCGCTGTTCCACAAGGGCCGCGAGCTGTACGGCCTGTGGCAGGTGCGCCAGGCCAACCAGAAGATCGAGCGGCTGATCGTGGTCGAGGGCTACATGGACGTGGTCTCGCTGTTCCAGTTCGGCGTCACCCAGGCGGTGGCAACACTGGGTACCGCGACCACGCCGGACCATGCCGAGCTGCTGTTCCGCAACGCACCGGATGTGTTCTTCTGCTTCGACGGCGACGCCGCCGGCCGCCGCGCCGGCTGGAAGGCGCTGGAGTCGGTGTTGCCGCGCATGAAGGATGGCCGCCAGGCCTTCTTCCTGTTCCTGCCCGATGGCGAGGACCCGGACACCATCGTGCGCAAGGAAGGCGCCGAGGCCTTCAACGAACGCCTGAAGCAGGCCACCCCGCTGTCGCAGTTCTTCTTCGATGAACTGACCCGCGAGATCAACCTGGGCACGCTCGATGGCAAGGCACGCCTGGCCGAGCGGGCCAAGCCGATGCTGGCGCAGATTCCCGACGGCGCCTTCGGCGATCTGATGAAGCAGCAGCTGGCGCAGCTGACCGGCCTTGGCGGCAACGCCCAGGCCGCACGCGCGCCGATGCCGCAGCGCCAGCCCTCGCGAACGATCCAGCCCGTGGCCAAGCGCAGCCTGGTACGCGGCGCGATCGCCGTACTGCTGCAGCAGCCGTCGCTGGCACTGACGCTGGGCGGCAAGCACCACTTCCAGGGCCTGCGCCTGCCCGGCGTGGAGCTGCTGCTGGAGCTGCTGGGCCTGGTCGAACAGCGCCCGGACATCAGCACCGGCGCCCTGCTGGAGCACTTCGACGGGCGTGAGGAGCAAGCGTCGCTGCATACCCTGGCCGCGCAGACAATGCCGGGCGACGATGCGAGCTGGACCCAGGAACTGCACGATGCCGTCGCCCAGCTGGAGAAACAGCTGCTGGTGCAACGTCTGGAAGAGCTGTTGGCAAAGCAGCGGCAGCAGGGTCTGGACGATACTGACAAGTACGAACTGCGCGAGCTGCTGAAGGCCCGCGCCGGACTGCGCCTGTAGCGGCAGAACGTTTTCCCGGAGAGGACCATGCTGCTGCGCCTGACCTGCCTGCTGTTGTTGTCGCTCTGCCTGCCGCTGACGGCCCTGGCCGAAGACGCGCCCCTCAACGAAGTCCGCCCCGGCCTGTATGCCGGTGGCCAGCCCAGCGCTGTACAGCTGCAGGCCCTGGCCGCACAGGGCGTGCGCACCGTGATCGACCTGCGCCAGCCCGGCGAGGACCGGGGTTTCGATGAAACCCGCGTCGCCGAATCACTGGGCCTGCGCTACGTGCGCATTCCCGTGGCCGGCGCCGAGGGGCTCGATGCCGCCAACGTACGCGCGGTGCACCAGGTCCTGCAGCAGAGCCAGGGGCCGGTGCTGCTGCACTGCGCCTCCGGCAACCGCGCCGGTGCCGTGCTCGGCCTGGTCAATGCACGCTACGAACACGCCAGCCCGGAACAGGCCCTGCAGCTCGGCCAGCGTGCCGGCCTGAAGTCGCTGGAAGCCGCCACCCGCCAGCGCCTGGCCACACCGGTCACCTCGCCCTGAACCCTCCGCACCAAGGACTCTGCCCACCATGACCCGCTGGTGGTCGCGCCTGCGACCGGACAATTTCACCCTCGCCCTGCTGTGCACCGTCGGCCTGGCCTCGCTGCTACCGATGAAGGGCGCCGCCGCCATCGTCCTCGACGATGTCACCACCGTCGCCATTGCCGCGCTGTTCTTCCTGCATGGCGCACGCCTGCCGCGCGAATCGATCATCGGCGGCATGCTGCACTGGCGGCTGCACCTGACCATCCTGGCCTGCACCTTCATCCTGTTCCCGCTGCTGGGGCTGATGTTCAAGCCACTGTCGGGCTGGCTGCTGACCCCGGAGCTGTACCTGGGTGTGCTGTTCCTGTGCACCCTGCCCTCCACCGTGCAGTCGTCCATCGCGTTCACCTCGATGGCCCGCGGCAACGTGCCTGCAGCGGTATGCAGCGCGTCGTTGTCGAGCATCCTCGGCGTGTTCCTGACGCCGCTGCTGCTGACCGCGCTGGCCGGTACCTCCGGCGGCGTGCATGACCCGCTGCACGCGATCGGCGGCATCATGCTGCAGCTGCTGGTGCCGTTCGTGGCCGGCCATCTGCTGCGGCCGTGGATTGCCGGCTGGGTAGAGAGGCAGCGCGCGCTGCTGCGCTATACCGACCAGGCCACCATCCTGCTGGTGGTGTACTCCGCGTTCGGCGAAGCCGTCACCGAGGGCCTGTGGAGCAAGACACCGCTGCTGTCGCTGCTGGCCGTGGCGGTCGTGGCCGCCGTGCTGCTGGGCATCGCGATGCCGCTGATCACCTTCATCGCGCGTCGCCTGCGCTTCAACCGTGAGGACGAGATCGCCATCGTCTTCTGCGGCTCGAAGAAGAGCCTGGCCACCGGCGTGCCGATCGCCAAGGTGCTGTTCGCCGGTGGCAGTCTCGGTGCGATCGTGCTGCCGGTGATGATCTACCACCAGATCCAGCTGATCGTCTGCGGTGTGATCGCGCAGCGGTATGCCAGGCGCAAGCCCTGACCCGACCGGGAAATCATCCACGCATGGCGTGGATCTACCGTAGAGCCGAGCCCAAGCTCGGCTGATGGTTGGCCACGCGTGGATTCACGGTTCTGCCAGCGTGCCGACGCTCAGCTGCGGCATCCACACCCACAGGTCGTATTGCCGGCCCGCATGAGTATCCACCCGCGGCCCTCGCGCCGCCTGTTCCGGCAATGGCCTGGCCGAGCATCGGTCAAGGCACGCCCAAGTCTCACCACGCTGTGCTCCCAGCCGCACACTGTAGATGTCCAGATCACGCAACGCCGATGCCATCGGCCGGGTCTGCATTTCCGGCGGCGCACCGCCCGGCCGCTGCAGCAGGGCGTGCACGTTACCGGTCAGCACGACCATGCGTGCGCCATCGGGCAGGCGCCGGTACAGGCGCCGTAGTTCGGCGGCCATGTGGTCATCGCGGGCCTGGTTGCCGCCCTTGCTGGCATTGACGTCATAGCCAACGACTTCGATCACACGCCCCTGCGACTTCAGCACGCGCAGGCTTTCGATCATCGCCAGCATGTCGCGGCTGCGACGGCCATCGTGCTGGTCGTCGCGCACGCTCCAGAAGGCACGCCCGCGCAGCTGCTGGCGTGCCTTCTCGCCGCAGTCGGAAGCCAGGTAATCGTGTAGCGTGGGGGTTTCGCCGCGTGGCAGTTCCAGCGCCAGCACGACCGGGCCGGTGCGGCTGTAGTCGTCCACCAGCTGGCGCACCAGCAGCGGGGTCTCGCGGGTGCCGTGGAATTCGCCCAGTACCAGCAGGCGATGGTCACCGGCATGCTGGCGGATCTGCGCGGCGGTGTCATCGGCATGCGCACCAAGGGCCATGCCCAGCGTCAGCAGCAGCGCCGCGGTCCAGCGGAAGATCGAATGCATCCCTGCGCCGTCCTTTCCTTGGGGTCAGGAACAGCAATGGCGACGCAGCTGGCGCAGATCAAGTGTAGAGCCGAGCCCGTGCTCGGCTGCTTCTCCGATCAACCCTCAGCCGAGCATGGGCTCGGCTCTACAGGAGATCCACGCCATGCGTGGATGCACCCGCCCGTCACAACCAGGGCAGGATCCAGTGGTCCACCAGCAGGAAGGCGAACAGCGCCATCAGGTAGACGATGGAGTAATAGAACATCTTCATCGAGAACAGCTCGTCCGGCGGGTCCAGCATGCGCCAGGCGTACCAGAGGAACACGGCGTTGAGCACGATCGCGCCGCCCAGGTAGAACGCACCGCTCATGCCCACCAGGTACGGCAGCAGGCAGACCAGCGCCAGCACCACCGAATACACCATGATCTGCTTGCGGGTGTGCACCACGCCGTGGGTCACGGGCAGCATCGGGATCTCCGCCTTGGCGTAGTCCTCGCGGCGGAAGATTGCCAGCGCCCAGAAGTGCGGCGGGGTCCAGATGAAGATGATCAGCACCAGCAGCGACGAGTACGCCCAGTCCGACGAGCCCTGCATGCCGGTCACCGCGGCCCAGCCCAGCATCGGCGGCATCGCGCCGGCCAGGCCACCGATGACGATGTTCTGCGAGGTCGCACGCTTGAGGTACACGGTGTAGATCACCGCGTAGCCGATCAACGAGGCGAAGGTCAGCACCGCGGTGATCAGGTTCACCCACAGCACCAGGATGGTCATCGACAGCACGATCAGCACGCCGGCGAACACCAGCACCTGCCACGGCTTGACCTTGCCCACCACCAGCGGACGCCACGAGGTGCGGGCCATCTGCGCATCGATGTGCGCATCCAGCAGCTGGTTGATCGCGGCGGCGGCCGAGGCCGCCAGCCAGATACCGAGGAAGCCGAGCACGCCGGCGCGCACCTGCTCCCAGCTGGGCACGCCGGGGATGGCCAGGACCATGCCGACCAGGGCGGTGAAGACAATGAGGGCGACGACCTTGGGCTTGGTCAGGTCCCAGTACTGGCGGTAATTGGAAAACATGGAATCAGTCCGGGGCACGCAGGCGGGCCAGCAGGCTGACCAGCACGAACAACAGGGCAACGGCCACGCCGTTGTGGGCCACCGCCACTTCCAGCGGCAGCGCCAGCTTCACATTGAGGATGCCGAGGGTGACCTGCAGCACCAGCAGCGCGATCAGCGCGCTGGCCCAGCCACGCATGCTCGGCAACCGGAACAGGCGCACGCCCAGCCACAGCAGGTAGACGGCCACCACCACCGCGAACAGGCGGTGTGCCATCTGGATGGCGATGCGCGAGGCGCCATCCAGCACGCCCCCTTCGTAGTCCACGCCGATGCCACGCCACAGAGTGAAGCCTTCGACGAAGTTGTGCTGCGGCCACCACTGGTTGGCGCAGCGCGGGAAGTTGTCCAGCGAGGCGCTGCCACCGCCGCAGGCCAGCGCCGCGTAATTGGCGCTGACCCAGCCACCCAGTGCGATCTGGGTGACCAGCACCGCTACGCCGATGCGCAGCAGCCACTTCAGCTTCGGCGCTTCGGCCAGGGTGATCGGCATGTGCGTCGCGCGCCACGCCATCCACACCAGCAGGCCGAACATCAGCATGCCGCCGAGCAGGTGGCCCATCACCACGATGGGCTTGAGCAGCAGGGTTACCGTCCACATGCCCAGCAGGGCCTGGAAGATCACCACGGCCAGGGTCAGCAGGGCCGCACGCGCCAGGTCGATGTTGCTCCAGCGCAGCGCGGCGATCAGCAGGATCGCCTCACCGATCAACGCCAGCACGCTGGCTGTGCCATGCCAGCCCATCATGTACAGCGGTATGCCGGCGGCCACCAGCACGCAGGCGGTCACCACCGCCGTGCTTCCGAATCGCCGCTTGCGCGTGGCCAGCAGTGCCAGAGTCAGGATCTCGATGCCCAGCGCGCCGGCCAGGAAGCGGTGCACCTGCTCACGCCAGGCCTTGTGGGTCTCCAGCGGGCGGATCTCCGCCGCCGGGTGGCCGATGGTCTCTTCCACGTGCTGCGGCCAGGTGGCCTGGCCATAGCAGGTCGGCCAGTCCGGGCAGCTCAGGCCGGCATCGGACAGGCGCACGAACGCGCCGAACATGATCGTGCTCGCGGTCATGATCATGGCGAACCACGCCAGGCGGTGGAAATTGCGGTGCAGCGCCGGACGCGCGGAAAGGCTCATCAAACGGGACTCACTTCAGTTTCAGCAACGTGGCCATGTCCTTGCGCAGGCCACCGAGGTCGGAGCCCGGGGCATGGCGCATGATCACGAAGCCGTTCGGATCGATCACGTAGACCGGCAGTCCCGCCGGATCATCGACGCCCGGCAACGCCGCGCGCAGGGCTGGCGACGGAGCCAGCGGCCGCAGCGCGGGCAGCGAGGCGATCGACGCCGGTGGCGTACCCAGCCACAGGATTTCGACATTATCGGCGTTATGGCCGAACAGCTGCCACACCTTGCCCAGCCCCTGCGACAAAGTGACGCACTGCGCGTCGCAGGCGCCGGATGGGGCCACCAGCAGGCGCCAGGTGCGGGCCTCGGGATTCCAGGCATAGGGCTGGCCACTGGCCAGGGTCGGCGCCTGCTGGCGCAGGTCCACCGGCGGCTTCAGCAGCTGGCCGGCGTTGCGGTGCCCGGTCGGCTGCCAGCCGGAGAAGCGCAGTACCGCGGCCAGCGCCACCGCCCCGAAGAACACGGCAAACAGCAGCACCAGGGTCCGGCGGCCGGAGCCGCGCGCCTGCGGGGACGTAGCAGTGTTCATGCGGGGCATTTTCTCATGGTTGGGCAAGGGATGCGGGTGGGGTGCCCCGGTAGTGCCGGCCGCTGGCCGGCATCCAGGAATCCGAGGGGATGCCGGCCAGCGCCCGGCACTACCGGGCCATGGGGCGTCTCCTGCGCCGCTCCAGCACCAGCGCAACGACCAGCACGGTCAGGGCCAGGCCGAACCACTGCACGGCGTAGCCCAGGTGACGCTGCGGCGGCAGCGTGTTCGGCAGCAGGTCCAGGTCACGCTCATCGCCGAATGGCAGTGCCGGATCCAGGCGCAGGACGCGTTCGGGTAACGCCTGCAGCCCCAGCGCGCGCGCCAGGCCTTCGGCGGGCAAGCGACTGGCCAGCCAACGCCCGGCCTCGCCAGTGGCGGAGAACGCCGGGCCCAGTGCCAGTCCCGCCGACGGCGGCGGTGCCAGCAACCCACGCACGGCCACCGGTGAAGGCGGCGCCGGCACATCCGGCAACGTGCGATCCGGCGGCAGCGCACGCCAGCCGAGATCGACCAGCAGCACGCTGCCATCGTCACTGCGGAACGGGCGATAGATCTTCACCCCGGCGCGGCCATGCCGGGTCTGGTTGTCGAGCAGCACCACGCCGGGCAGGAAGCGGCCGTGGTCGGCCACGCCGTGCAAGGCGCCGGGCGCCGCCAGGGCCTGCGACAACGGAAGCGCTTGCGCCACAGCTGGACCCTGCGCATCCAACATTGCCTGTTTGGCATGCATGCGCTGCAGTTGCCACAGCCCCAATGCGCTGAAACCGGCCATCGCCAGCACCGCCAGCAGCCATCCGATCACGCGCGTGTGCTGGCGCATCATGACAAGTCCGCGCAAACGCGGTCAGATAGGCGCATCCACCCTGCCCTCGAGCCGCGCATGAGTGATTCGCTGAAGACCCTGCTGGTAATCGCGTTTCTGATCGTCATCGTCTGGAATCTGGGCGCCGGCCTGTATTACCTGCTGGTCGACCGCGGCCAGACCAAGCGCACGGTCAACGCACTGACCCGCCGCATCGCGGTGTCGGTGGCGTTGATCCTGCTGGTGATCGTGAGCATCTACATGGGCTGGATCAAACCGCACGGCATCGGCGGCTGACACCACCGATGCGCGCCTGATCAAAGCACGTAGACGAACAGGAACAGCATCAGCCACACCACGTCGACGAAGTGCCAGTACCACGCGGCGGCTTCGAAACCGAAATGGTTGTCGCGGGTGAAGTGCCCCTTGGCCGAACGCAGCCACATCACGATCAGCATGATCGTGCCCAGCAGCACGTGCCCGCCGTGGAAGCCGGTCAGCATGAAGAACGTTGAACCGTAGATGCCCGAGCCCAGCGTCAGGTTCAGTTCCTTGTAGGCGTGGATGTACTCCTCCGCCTGCAGGGTCAGGAAGCCCAGGCCAAGCACCACGGTCAGGCCCAGCCAGATCAGCAGCTGGCGACGGTTGCCCGCCTTCAGCGCGTGATGGGCGATGGTCAGGGTCACGCCGGAGGTCAGCAGGATCAGCGTATTGATCAGCGGCAGGCCCCAGGCCGGGATGGTCTGGAACGCGCCACCGATCGCTGCCGGGCCATTGGTCGGCCATCCGGCGGAATAGCCCTGCCAGAGCAGCTCGTTGGTCATCACCCCGCGGCCTTCGCCGCTGAGCCACGACAGGCCCAGGTTGCGGGTGTAGAACAGCGCACCGAAGAAGGCACCGAAGAACATCACCTCGGAGAAGATGAACCAGATCATCCCCATCCGGAACGAGCCATCGACCTGGTGGTTGTAGTTGCCCGCCTGCGACTCACGCACCACGTCGCTGAACCACCAGAACAGGGTCAGCACCAGCATCGCGATGCCGATGTAGAACGTCCAGCGTCCCCAGCTGGCATCGTTGAGCCAGCTGGCCACGCCCACCATGGTCACCATCATCGCGATGGACCCCACGAACGGCCATTTGCTCTGGGCCGGGACGAAGTACACGTTGGCATCGGTCGGTGTCTGGGCCATGTCGGTATCCGGGTCAGGGTGCGGCGTGCGCGCCTTCCGAGGTGGCGGCCGGAGCCAGCCGATCGGACAGCGCGTCGTTGCGGTAGAAGGTGTAGGACAAGGTGATCGTCTTGATCTCCGGCGGCAGGTCCGGATCGACGATGAAGCGCACCGGCATGTCGCGCTTCTCGCCGGCCTGCAGCGTCTGCGCGGTGAAACAGAAGCACTCGGTCTTGCTGAAGAAGCCCGACGCACGCGCCGGCGCCACCGACGGTACCGCGCTGCCGACCACCGCCTGCTGGCTGTCGTTGCGGGCGAAGTACAGCGCCTCGTTGAGCTCGCCCGGCACCACGTCCATGGTCAACTGTTCGGGATGGAACGACCAGGGCAGGCGCGAGTTGACGCCGCCATCGAACTCCACGCGCACGGTGCGCTTGCCGGCCGCCGCGCCGGCACTCGCTTCGCCACCGGGACCGCGTTCCAGGCGCACGCCGAACACCTTTTCGCAGGCGATGCGGTACAGCGGTACCAGCGAGAACGTGAGCAGGAACACCGCCACCGCCACGCCGATCAGGCGCGGCAGCCCGGCGCTGGGTGACGGCGTGCTGGCCGGTGCCTCGCTCATCGGCCGATCACCCCGCTGAGGATGAAGCCGACGTAGACCAGCACGGCGATGGCGCCGACCCACATCGCCGTGCGCTTCGCACGCTGGCGCTGCTGTTCGATGCTTCCGCCCTGGTAGAGCCGACCGCCGGTCGGCTGCGCTTCGTTGTTGTAGAGCCGAGCCATGCTCGGCTGCTTTTCGTCAGTCGAGCCTGGCTCGACGCTACCGATCGGGAGCGGGCTCTCGTTATGCATGCCCCACCTCAATGCGTGATGTCGTCATGCGCCAGATCCCCCGGGCGGATGGTCGGCGGCGTGGTGAAGGTATGCGCCGGTGCCGGCGACGGCAGCGTCCATTCCAGGCCGCGCGCACCTTCCCACGATCGGGCCTCGGCCTTCTCGCCGTTGCGCAGCGAGGACAGCAGGATCGCGGCCATCATGAACGGGGTGACGAACATGCCGAACGCACCGATCGAGCTGATCAGGTTCCAGTCGGCGAAGGCCACGCTGTAATCGGGAATGCGGCGCGGCATGCCGGCCAGGCCGAGGAAATGCTGCGGGAAGAACAGCAGGTTGACGAATACGATCGACCACCAGAAGTGCACCTTGGCCCACTTCTCGCTGTACATCCGCCCGGTCCACTTCGGCCACCAGTAGTACACCGCCGCGATCAGCGCGAACACCGCGCCGGTCACCAGCACGTAGTGGAAGTGCGCGACCACGAAGTAGGTGTCGTGGTACTGGAAGTCGGCGGCCACGATGGCCAGCATCAGGCCGGAGAAGCCACCGATGGTGAACAGGATGACGAAGGCCACCGACCACAGCATCGGCGCCTCGAACGTCAGCGAGCCACGCCACATCGTGCTGACCCAGTTGAACACCTTCACGCCAGTCGGGATCGAGATCAGCATGGTGGCGAACATGAAGTAGATCTCGCCGCCCAGCGGCATGCCCACGGTGAACATGTGGTGGGCCCAGACGATGAACGACAGGAACGCGATCGCGGCGGTGGCGTACACCATCGCCTGGTAGCCGAACAGCGGCTTGCGGCTGAAGGTCGGGATGATCTCGCTGACCACGCCGAAGGCGGGCAGGATCATGATGTAGACCTCGGGGTGGCCGAAGAACCAGAAGATGTGCTGGTACATCACCGGGTCACCGCCACCGGCGGCGTTGAAGAAGCTGGTGCCGAAGAACTTGTCGGTCAGCAGCATGGTGACGGCACCGGCCAGCACCGGCATCACCGCGATCAGCAGGAAGGCCGTGATCAGCCAGGCCCAGCAGAAGATCGGCATCTTCAGCAGGTCGATGCCCGGCGCGCGCATGTTGAGCACGGTGGCGATGATGTTGATCGCACCCATGATCGAGCTGATGCCGGCCACGTGGATGGCGAACACGCTGAAGGCCACGTTGTAGCCGCCCTGCAGCGACAGCGGCGGGTACAGCGTCCAGCCGCCGGCCGGCGCACCACCGGGCAGGAACAGGGTCAGCAGCAGCAGGCTGAAGGCCACCGGCAACAGCCAGAACGACCAGTTGTTCATGCGCGGCAGCGCCATGTCCGGCGCGCCGATCTGCAGCGGAATCATCCAGTTGGCCAGTCCGACGAAGGCCGGCATCACGCCACCGAAGATCATCACCAGCGCGTGCACGGTGGTCATCTGGTTGAAGAATTCGGGCTTGACGAACTGCAGGCCCGGCTGTGCCAGCTCGGCGCGGATCACCACGCTCATCGCCGCACCGATGATGAACATGATGAAGCTGAAACCCAGGTACAGCGTGCCGATGTCCTTGTGGTTGGTCGAGAAGAACCAACGCTCGAAGAAACTCTGCTGGTGATGGTGATCGTCGTGCCCAACTGCCGAGTGCGCCATTGCAAAACACCTCTCAGAATCGGTTGTCACCACGGCCGCGAACGGCCGCGGGCTTTACATCACGCTCCGCTGGCCGCGGTGGCTGGCGCGCTGCCGGCTTCAGCAGCGGCAGGCGCAGCAGGTGCCTCTCCCGTCGGTGCAGTCGGCTCGGCAGGTGCCGCAGGCGTTGCCGGCTCGGCGGGCGGCGCCGGCTTGCGCTGCGCCAGCCACTGCTTGAACTCTTCCTTGGACACCGCCTCGACCACGATCGGCATGAAGCCATGGTCCTTGCCGCACAGCTCGGCGCACTGGCCCCGGTATACGCCGGGCTGCTCGATGCTGGTCCAGGCTTCATTGATGAAGCCGGGAATGGCGTCCTGCTTCCAGCCCAGCGCCGGCACCCACCAGGCGTGGATCACGTCATCGGAGGTGATGACGAAGCGCACCTTGGTATCGACCGGCAGCACCAGGCGGTTGTCGACATCCAGCAGGTAGTGCGGATGGCTTTCGCGGGTCGGCACGATGCCGCTCTGCCGCACGCGGTCGGACTCGCGGTCCAGGCGGCTGGTGAAGGTGACGTTCTCGCCGAGGTATTCGTACTTCCACATCCACTGGTAGCCGGTGACCTTCACCGTCATCTCGGCATCGCGGGTGTCGTACATCTTGATCAGGTTGGCCGTGGCCGGCCAGGCCATCACGATCAGGATGATCACCGGGATCACCGTCCAGATCACCTCGGCCTTGGTGTTGTGGCTGAAGGTGGCGGCGACCGCGCCCTTGGATTTGCGGAACTTGAAGATGGCGTAGGCCATCGCACCGAACACGATGACGCCGATCACCGTGCAGATGATCAACGAGAGATTGTTCGATTCCCAGGCCAGGCGCGAGGTCTGGGTCACCCCCTTGCCCATGTTCAGCTGCCACGGCTTGGGATCGGCCGCCTGGGCCCAGGCCAACGCCGGCATCAGTCCCCCGGCCACCATGGCGGTGACCGCTGCAACGCACTTCGTGCCCCACCTGCTGCTTTGCTTCATTGCCTAGACCCTTAGCGTCGTCGGTTGCCGCCATCGCTGGCGGCGAGCAAGCTTTCAAGTGTCTCTGCAAGCGTCTGACGTTCGGCCGGCGCGAGGAAACTCCCCACCTCCACCTGCCGGCCGCTGGATGCCAGCCGGACCCTCTCATCGTCGGTGAGCAGGCGCACCCAGTGGGGGTGGGCCCGGAACACCGGCGATCCACCGGGTACGGGGATGACCTCCACGTACGCCGGCACTACCCGGATCTCCTCCTGCCGTTCACCACTGCGCCACAAGGCACGCAGTGCCGCCGCCAGCACCAGGCTGTACAGCAGCGCGAACAGGGGGGCGAATGCATTGCCGGCCAACCACCCGAGGGCGGACACCAGCCACATCGCACCCGACAACACGGTGAACAACAGGACGAACTGCCGGGCATCGAGCGCCCGTGGGGGACGCAGCCGCAGCTGCGTACCTGACCCATCCGGAGCTGGAAGCACCTCGATCATGTCGCAACCGCGTTCCTGCCGCGGGAAACGTCTCGATGGTAGCCCCGCCCTCTCGCCGGTAGCAAGGGTGCATTCACACTTTTTCCCATGCTGCAACACAGCATGAGGCCGGCGGCACGAATGACGAATTCAGCACAAATTCTGCCGAGCTTGCTGAACACGCTGAATCCACCGCAGCTAGGGGCTATCAGCGCTTCACGAAGGTGGCTGAGGGGCACTTCCGCAACCCGCAAAAATGATTAAAATCGCCAAGTTTTCCACTGGCCGGACCGGCATGAACGCACCTTCCTCCTCCCCTGCCGCCAGCGACGCCCTGCGTCCCGGCGCGCTGCTGTCGCCGGAACTGCCGGCGCCCCCCAACCCGTTCCGCCAGGCCATCACCGATGGCTGGTTGAAGGACGAGGCCAGCCACGTGCGCGAGCTGCTGGCGCAGGCCCGCCTGCCCGCCGAGGAGCAGGCCAAGGTACAGGCGCTGGCCGCCGACCTGGTCGGCCGCGTGCGCGTGCGGGCCAAGGACCAGGGCGCGATCGAAGCCTTCATGCGCCAGTACGACCTGGGCAGCGAGGAAGGCGTGCTGCTGATGTGCGTGGCCGAGGCGCTGCTGCGCATTCCGGACCAGGACACCGCCGACAAGCTGATCCGCGACAAGCTGGCCGATGCCGACTGGGAAAAGCACCTGGGCGGCAGCGACTCGGTGCTGGTCAACGCCTCCACCTGGGGCCTGATGCTGACCGGCAAGCTGGTGCAGATGAACGACGCCACCCGCGCCGATGCGCCCAGCGCGTTCAAGCGCCTGGTCGGCCGCGTTGGTGAGCCGGTGGTGCGCCTGGCCGTGCGCCAGGCGATGAAGATCATGGGCCACCAGTTCGTCATGGGCCGCACCATCAGCGAAGCGCTGTCGCGCTCGCACAAGGGCGACAACGCGAACTACCGCTACTCCTTCGACATGCTGGGCGAAGGCGCGCTGACCATGAAGGACGCGCTGCGCTACCTGGAAGACTATCGTCGTGCGATCCACGCCATCGGCGGCGACCACAAGGCACGCGGCGGCCGTCCGGATGGCGACGTCAACAACGCCCCGGGCATCTCGATCAAGCTGTCGGCGCTGTACCCGCGCTACGAGCACGCCAAGCGCGAGCGCGTGCTGAAGGACCTGGTGCCGGGCGTGCTGGAACTGGCACAGCTGGCCAAGAGCTACGGCATCGGCTGCACCGTCGACGCCGAAGAGTCCGACCGCCTGGAACTGTCGCTGGACATCATCGAGCAGGTGTTCTCCGATGCGTCGCTGGCCGGCTGGGATGGCTTCGGTGTGGTCGTGCAGGCCTACCAGAAGCGCACGCCGTACACGATCGACCACCTGGCCGACATGGCGCGCCGCGCCGGTCGCCGCCTGCAGGTGCGCCTGGTCAAGGGCGCCTACTGGGACGCCGAGATCAAGCGCGCGCAGATCGAAGGCTATCCGGGCTACCCGGTGTTCACCCGCAAGCAGAACACCGACGTCTCCTACCTGGCCTGCGCCAAGCGCCTGTTCACCCATGCCGACGCGATCTACCCGATGTTCGCCACGCACAACGCACACACCATCGCGGCCGTGCGCAGCATCGCCAATGGCGGCGTGTACGAGCACCAGAAGCTGCACGGCATGGGCGACGACCTGTACGCCGAAGTGGTGCCGGCCGACCGCTTGAACCTGCCCTGCCGCGTGTATGCGCCGGTCGGTTCGCATGAAGACCTGCTGCCGTACCTGGTGCGTCGCCTGCTGGAAAACGGCGCCAACTCCAGCTTCGTCAACCGCATCACCGACGAGCGCGTGCCGATCGCCGACCTGATCCGCGATCCGGTCGAGATGGTCGCTTCGTTCGAATCGATTCCGCATCCCAAGATCCCGCTGCCGGTTGACCTGCTGCGCAGCCAGAACCACGACAGGAAGAACTCCATGGGCGCCAACCTCGCCAACGACAACGAACTGCGCGCCCTGGCCGAGCAGCTCAACGCAGCCGTCAAGCCATGGCAGGCCGCCCCGCTGGTACCGGGTGCCAACCCGACCGGCGCCTCGCTGCCGGTGACCAACCCGGCCGACACCCGCGAGGTGGTCGGCCAGTGGCAGGCCGCCGATGCCGCCACCGTGCAGAAGGCCCTGGCCAATGCCGTGGCCGCGCAGCCGGCCTGGAACCGCACCCCGGCCGCCAGCCGCGCCGCCATCCTCGAGCACGCCGCCGACCAGCTGGAAGCGCGCATGCCGGAGTTCATGGCGCTGTGCGTGAAGGAAGCCGGCAAGAGCCTGCCCGACGGCATCGCCGAAGTGCGCGAAGCGGTGGACTTCCTGCGCTACTACGCCAAGCAGGCGCGCGAGCAGTTCAGCCACGCCGAGAAGCTGCCGAGCCCGACCGGTGAGTCCAACGAGCTGCAGCTGCATGGCCGCGGCGTGTTCGTCTGCATCAGCCCGTGGAACTTCCCGCTGGCGATCTTCCTGGGCCAGGTCGCTGCCGCACTGGCTGCCGGCAACAGCGTCATCGCCAAGCCGGCCGAGCAGACCAACCTGATCGGCTACTACGCGGTGAAGCTGCTGCATGACGCCGGCGTGCCGGCCGAGGTGGTGCAGTACCTGCCGGGCGACGGTGCCACCGTCGGCGCCGCGCTGACCGCCGACCCGCGCGTGGCTGGCGTGGCCTTCACCGGCTCCACCGACACCGCACGTGCGATCAACCGCGCCATGGCTGCGCGTGACGCCGCCATCGGTGTGCTGATCGCCGAGACCGGTGGCCAGAACGCCTTCATCGCCGACTCCTCGGCGCTGCCGGAACAGCTGGTCAAGGACGCGATCGGTTCGGCCTTCACCTCCGCCGGCCAGCGCTGCTCGGCCGCGCGCGTGCTGTTCGTGCAGGACGACATCGCCGACAAGGTGATGACCATGCTGGCCGGCGCGATGAAGGAACTGAAGGTCGGCAATCCGGGCCTGCTGTCCACCGACGTCGGCCCGGTGATCGACGCCGATGCACTGAAGATCCTGCAGGACCACGCCGAACGCATGGACCGCGAAGCGCGCCTGATCGCCGCCGCCGAGCTGTCCGCCGAAGCGGCCAACGGCACCTTCTTCGCACCGCGCGCGTATGAGCTGAAGGACCTGGGCCAGCTGCACAAGGAAATCTTCGGGCCGGTCCTGCACGTGATCCGCTGGAAGGGCGACCAGCTCGACGCGGTGATCGACCAGATCAACGCCACCGGTTACGGCCTGACCCTGGGCGTGCATTCGCGCATTGACGAGACCGTCGACCGCATCAGCAACGGCGTCCACGTCGGCAACGTCTACGTCAACCGCAACCAGATCGGTGCGGTGGTCGGCGTGCAGCCGTTCGGCGGCCAGGGCCTGTCCGGCACCGGCCCGAAGGCCGGCGGCCCGCACTACCTGCTGCGCTTCGCCACCGAAAAGACGGTGACGGTGAACACCACCGCCGCCGGCGGCAACGCCTCGCTGCTGACCCTGGGCGACTGATCGCCCAGTAGTTGCAGTGAACGAAAAACCCCGCGAAAGCGGGGTTTTTTGTGTGCGCTTTTTTTCCTGTAGCGCCGAGCATGGGCTCGGCTACAGAGGCGAGGCGACACTGAACCGGTTGTCCGCCCGCTTCGCCAGCTCGCCCTGCACCCGTGCGATGCGCATCTCCAGATCGCCTTCCAGCAGCACGTACTCGACACCCTCTGCCTGCAGCTGCGCCAGGTACCACGCATGCTGCTGCGCCCTGAAGGCTTCGCCCACACGCGTACCGTCCTGGTCGAACGGAATATCCGGTGCGCACAGGAACAGCAGGTCGTAGCGTCGTCGTGCCGCCTGCCGCAGCGGCTCCGGTGCCGTGCCGAACATCCAGCCGCTGTACCCCAGCGTCACCCACGGCGTGGTATCGCAGAACAGCCAGCGATGCGCGCGCCGCGCGGCCTCGTCTTCGTGCTGTGGCTGTGTCATTGCAATGCGTAGCAGATCGTCCGGCGTCAGTTCTCCGCCCTGCTGCTCCCACAGGGTGCGGCCGTACTCCGGCACCCAGGCGGTCTGCAGGCACTCGGCCAGCACGCGCGCCAGCGTGGTCTTGCCGCTGGACTCGCCACCGATGAACGCCACGCGCTGCACATGGCCGGCATACACCTGCGGTGCGAGGCCATGGCGATGCGCATGCGGATCGGCGCGCAGCTGGGTGCCACTGGCCTGGCCGACATCGAGCCAGCGTTCCAGCCGTTCATGCCGCACCGGTGCGTTGAAGCAGGCTGCCAGCGCATCGGCAAAACCGTCGCCGTAGTCCTCACCGGTGTACACCGCCTGCACCGGCCCACCGAACAGGTTCAGGCACAACCAGGCGGTGAAGTCGCGCTGCACCTGTTCGTCATCACTGTCCTGCGGCAGCGTGCGCACGGGCAAACCGTGCTGCGTGCACAATGCCGCCAGTCGCGTGTCATCCAGCACCGCCACCGTCGCCTGCGGGAAGCGCGCACGCAGCCAGCGCTCGCGGCGCTCGGCGCTGTAGCCGGCAAAGCCCGGCTGCGACCAGCCGATCACCAGCAGCTGCTGGCAGCGCGTGGCGGCGAAGTCGATCAGGCGTTCGTGGCCGAGATGCAGCGGGCAGAACTTGCCCACTACCAGGCCGCGCGCAACGCGCTCAGGCAGCGGCATCGGCCGCCCTGGCCTCGTCGCGCATCAGGTGCCGCCAATGGCGCAGGGCCACCAGCGCATTGATCCAGAAGCCCACGTACAGGATCGAGGTCAGGTGCAGGCCACGGCTGTAGTACAGCGGCACCGCAACGGTGTTCACCAGCAGCCACACCCACCACGATTCCAGCTTGCGCCGCATCATCAGGATCTGCGCGATCACACTCAACACCAGCACCGCCGAATCGATGTAGGGCGCATAGGCGTTGGTCAGCCGGGTCAGCATCCAGCCGTAGCCGAACGTGGCCACCACCGCCAGCGGCGCCAGCCAGGCCCATGCCCGCGGCCGCAGCGCGGTGATCGGCAGCGGCGCGCCATGGTCGCCACGCAGCCACTGCCACCAGCCCAGCACGCTGATGGCGATGAAGAAGAACTGCAGCACCATGTCCGCGTACAGGTGCGATCGTTCGAACACGGCGGCAAACAAGGCGCAGCCAACGATGCCCAGCCACCAGGTGTGCACGTTGTTGCGGCCGGCCAGCAGGATCGAGCCGGCGACGGCGATGTTGGCAGCCAGCTCCAGCTGGAAGTTCGGATCGGACAGGTTCATCGCCCTATTGTCATGGATCCGCGCGCTGCGTGGACAATCCGGTAGATCCACGCCATGCGTGGATGCCCCGAGCCGCCCCACAAAAAGAAAGCCCCGCTTGCGCGGGGCCTCCTTCGTCCTGCGTCAGGCAATCGCCTGGATCAGAACTTGTACTGCATCGAAGCCGCCAGCACGTCGCCGCTGACCTTGTACTTGCCGGTCACGGTGTTGGCCGTGGCCGAGGTCGAGGTGATGTTCGGATCCTTGGTGAACAGGTGGGTGTAGCCCACGCTGTATTCCATCTTTTCCGAAGCCGCGTAGGTCAGGCCCAGCGACAGCCACTTGCGGGTGGTGTCCGGCACGCGCACGTCGCGGTGGGCGTCGGTGGTCGGGGTCTGGTCGTAGGCGAGACCGCCGCGCAGGGTCAGCTTCTCGTTCATGCGGTACTCGGTACCGATCGACGCGAAGGTGGTGTCGCGGTAGTGGAACGGCAGCACGCTGTCCGGCTGGTTGGAGTCATACTGCACGGCCACCTGGTCGAACTTGCTCCAGGCGGTACGCGAGACGTCGGCCATGATCTTCCACTGGTCGTTCACGCGGTGGGTGAAGCTGACGGTGGCGCTGGCCGGCAGGGTGATCGAGGCACGACCCTTGCTGTCGATGAAGGTGCCCGGAGCGGCAGCGGCCAGGAAGGCTGCGGCGTTGCCCGGAATGGTGAAGTCGGCCTTGCCGTCGTTGATCTTGTGCTTGACCTGCGAGCGGTAGCTGAAGGCGATGTTGGTGCCTTCCACCGGGCTGACGGTCATGCCCAGGGTGTAGCCCATGGACACTTCGTCACCCTTGATGCGCAGGAAGCCATCGGCGGTGCCCGGAGCGAAGCCCTGCTGGGCCATGGCGACAGCGGCCTGACGCGAGGCGGCAGCAGCCTGGGCGGCGGTGCCACCGGCAGCCAGAACGGCAGCGGCAGCCTTCTGCTGGGCGCTGGCGTTGATCGCGGTGCCGGTATCGACGGCGCTGGTCAGGTCGACGTTCAGACGCTCGGCGAACACCGAAGCACCGAACGACAGGTACGGGTTGACGTCGTAGGAGAACGCCACGCCCAGGTCGATCGCCTGCAGCTCGGTCTTGACGCCGTTGTAGCGGCCGACCCAGTCACGGTCGTATTCGGTCTTGAAGCCGAACGGCACGGTCAGCGAGGCGCCGAAGTGCATGTTCTCCTTCTCGCCGAACGGCAGGTGGAAGTAGGCCGCCGGGACCGGGGCGATCATGCCGGCGTCGCCGCCGTTGCCGCCGGAAATCGGAGCGCCGTTGGCGTACTTGCCCTGGCCACGGAACTTGGCACCGAAGCTGATGGCGCTGACGTCGCCCTGCAGCATGGTGCCGTCGAGCAGGCGCATGGAGGCCGGGTTGGTGGCGATGACCGAAGCGTCGCCCTCGGCCGAGGTGGAGCCGGCGAACGCGCGGCCCAGGCCCTTGGCACTGTTTTCCTTCAGCTGGAAGGCGGCAGCGTTGGCGTCGGCGGCGGCCAGCGCACCGGCAACGCCGACGGCCAGCAGGGTCAGACGGGCAATGGTGGAAGCGGTTTGCATCGTAGTTCTCTCTCCGGTAAGCGGTGATGTTGCTCTGAGTGCGCCTGCGCCCGGCAGGTCCTGGGACCCATCGGAGCGCGCCGGATTCCCCTCCCGACATACGACGCCGTATGCGAGTATTACCCAGAGCTGTTAATGAAACAATAACAGCAGTGGCGGTTTTTTCGTCCCAAAAGCTGAACAGGACAATCCCCGCCGCAAGCGCCCGCACGCTAGGCTAGTGCCCATGTTCGTCTCCCTCCCGTCGCGCAAGAAGGCGGCCCTGCGCTGGGCCACGCCCGTGCTGTTTGCGGCACTGTGGCTGGCGTTCCTGTGGTCGATCTCGCGTCCGGACGATGCCCGCGGCAGCCTCTGGCTGGACTGGGGTGCCCTGTCCACCGGCCTGACCCACCCGCTGGACTGGTGGGCGACCCTGCAGGACGGCAGCGTGCTGCGCCTGTTCACCGCCTTGTTCCTGCATGCCGACTGGTCGCACCTGCTGGGCAACCTGGTGTTCCTGCTGATCTTCGGCCTGCCCGCCGAGCGGGTGCTGGGCCCGTGGCGGCTGCTGCTGCTGTTCCTGGTGGGCGGCGCGGTGTCCAACCTGGTGGCGATCTACACCATGGGCAGCCCGGACCAGATCATCATCGGTGCCAGCGGTGCGGTGTCCGCACTGATCGGCGCCTACCTGGCCCTGTTCCCGGGCGCACGGCTGGGCGTGGTGATCCCGCTCGGCCTGTTCCTGGAGTTCGTGCGCGCCCCGGCCTACCTGCTGATCGGCGTCTGGGCCGCGTTGCAGGTCGTATTCGCCCATATCGGCCCCAGCTTCGGCATGGTGGCCTGGTGGGCGCACATCGGCGGCTTCGTGTTCGGCGTGGTGTACGGGGTCTACGTGCGGGCGGCCATCGCCCGCCGCCTGCGCAAGCGCCACGGATTCTGACACCGGGTCATGCCGGCCGCTGGCCAGCTCCACGCTCACCCGCTCGTTCGTAGATCAGCCGAGCATGGCTCGACTCTGCAGAATCAGGGCTTGGCCGGAACCGGGGCGGGCTTGGCTTCCGGCGTGCTGTCCGCCTTCGGTTCGACCTTCGGCTCCGGCTTGGCTTCGGGCTTCGCCGCTGCAGCCTTCGCGGCCTTGGCAGCCTCCGCCTTGGCCGCTTCGGCCTTCAACCGCGCGGCCACCGAACCCGGGTTCTTCAGCTCGGCCAGCGCGTCGTTGATCGGGCCATCGCCCGGCAGCACCGCACCGGCGTGGTAGCCCTCGGTGCCTTCGTCGTCGCCGCGCAGGTGGCCCGGCAGGGTCGCTTCGCTGTAGTCGCTCAGGCTGGCCGGCAGTGCATCCTCGGCCGGCGTAGCGGCCGGCTTCAGTTCAACGTCCGGCACGATGCCGGTGGCCTGGATCGACTTGCCGCTGGGCGTGTAATAGCGCGCGGTGGTCAGCTTCACCGAATCGCCGTTGTCCAGCGGCAGCACGGTCTGCACCGAGCCCTTGCCGAAGGTGCGGCTGCCGACCACGCGCGCGCGCTTGTTGTCGCGCAGCGCACCGGCCAGCACTTCCGATGCACTGGCCGAACCGGCATCGGCCAGCACCACCACCGGTGCGCCCTTCAGCAGATCACCCGGGGTCGCGTCGAAACGGGCATCGCTGATGCTGATGCGACCGCGGGTGCTGACGATGTTGCCCTTGTCGAGCAGATCATCGGCCACCTGCACCGCAGCAGTCAGCAGGCCACCCGGGTTGCTGCGCAGGTCCAGCACCAGACCCTTGAGCTGGCCACCGGACTGCTTCTGCAGCTGCTGCACGTGCTTCTGGAAGTCCGAACCGGTATCGGCCTGGAAGGTGCTCAGGCGGATGTAGCCATAACCCGGCTCCAGCAGGCGGCTGCGCACGCTGGTCACGCGGATGGTCTGGCGGGTGAGGCTGACATCGAACGGCTTCGGCTTGCCCTCGCGCACGATGGTCAGCACTACCTTGCTGCCGGCCGGGCCGCGCAGCGGTTCGCTGGCATCGATCGCACTGATCGGCTTGCCGTCGATGGCGATGATCAGGTCACCAGCGAGGATGCCGGCCTTGGCCGCCGGCGTGTCGTCGATCGGCGAGATCACCTTCATGCTGGCGTTGTCCGGCTGCTGCTGCAGCTCCACGCCGATGCCTTCGTAGGCACCATTGGCCTGCTCGTCGAAGGCCTGCGCGTCTTCCTTGTTGAAGTAGGTGCTGTGCGGATCGAGGTCAAGCAGCAGGCCACGCACCGCCGCCTGCATCAGCTTCTTGTCATCGACCGGGTCGACATAGGCGGCACGCACCGCGTTGTACACGGCCACGAAGCGGCGGATTTCCTCCAGCGGCACCTTCGAGGTCACCGCCTCCTCGCTGTTCGCTGCCTGCCCACTGGTTTCCTGGCTCGGAGCGGGCGCGGTCTGCTGCGCCCAGGACAGCGCTGGCAACAGGGCCAGCAAGAGGGTGGCGGTACGGGCTGCGCGCATGGATCACTCCTGTCGACGTTGGCATCGTGCCCAAGGCACATGCGTCGATTATGCGCGAAGCACAGCTAAATTCCCGTTGAATCCGCCCGCCACGCGGCAGCGCCGGATTCAGCGCCGCTGCAGCCAGCTGTCGGGGTTGACCGGCTGCCCGCCCCGGCGCAGCTCGAAGTACAGCGCGGTCACGCCCTGGCCACCGGAATTGCCGACCTTGGCCACCGCATCGCCGCGGCTGACCCGCGCGCCGGCATCCTTCAGCAGGGTGTCGTTGTGGGCGTACAGGCTCATGTAGCCGTTGCCGTGGTCCACGATCAGGATCATGCCGTAGCCGGTCATCCAGTCGGAGAACACCACGGTGCCGTCGGCCACGGCGGTGACGGCGCTGCCGGCCGGCGCACCGATCAGTACGCCGCTGCTGGTGCGGCCATCGGGCAGCTTGCCGCCATAGCGCGCCAACAGGTTGCCGGACAACGGCCAGCCCAGGCCACCGACCTTCGGGGCCGGTGCGGACGCCACCGCCGGCGGAACCTTGGTGGGCGGTGGCGGCCGTCCCTGTGCCGCTGCCTGGCGTGCGGCACGTTCGGCGGCCGCCTTCTCCGCGGCCGCACGGCGTGCAGCCGCGCGACGCTCGGCCTCGGCACGGGCGGCGGCCGCACGCAGATTGGCCAGCAGTGTTTCCAGCGCCTTGGCATCCTGGCCCAGCGCCTGTTCCTTCTCGCGCTGGTCCTTGAAGCGCTCGTCCAGCGAGGCAACCGTCTTTGCGCGATCGCGGCGATCGACTTCCAGGGCCGCTGCCTGCTGCTTCTGGTCCTGCTGCGCGCCCTGCAGCTTCTGCTTGCGCTCGGCGATCTGCGCCTGCAGCGCTTCCAGTTCCTTCAGGTCAGCCGTCAGCGTGGTGATGCGCTGTGCCCGCTCGCGCTGCAGGTAGCGGTGGTAGGCCAGGGCACGGTTGGCATCGGCCACCGTGTCCTGCGACAACAGCAGTTTCAACGGTGCATGGTTGCCCAGCTGGTAGGCCGCGCGCAGCAGGCCGGCCAGCTCGCGGTGCTGCTGGGCGAGGTTGGCCTGCAACGTGCTGCGGCGCTGTTCGGCCTCGGCCAGGGCCCTTCCCTGCTCGCGCAGCGCGGTTTCGGTCTGCGCCAACGCACGGCCGGTGCGGGCCACCTTTTCATCTGCCTCACGCAGCTGCCGTGAGGCCTGGCCGCGCTGGCCCTCGATCTGCCGACGCTCCTGCGCCACGCCCTTCAGCTCACTGCGCAGCTTCTGCAGCTTGCGCTCGGTCTCGCGCGTGGTCTGCGCGGCGCCCGGCAGCGGCAGCGCCAGGGCGATCGCCAGCCCCAACAGCAGGCAGCGCCCGCCGCGCAAGGCGGCGATGTGATGTCGGCGTGATGGCAAGGCGTTGTCGCGCAAGGGCTTTCCAGTGACTTCAGGCAGTTGCAGGGGCTACCGGGGAATGGTGACATCTCCGCACGCGGCCTGCCAGCCGCACATCCATCGAGGTCCCCATGAAAGCTCTTTCCATTCCGCTGCTGTTGGGCGTACTACTGGCCACCGGGCCAGTCTGTGCCCAGGAGAACATCAGCAAGGTCAACGGCAGCATCAGCGCCGAAGCCGGCCAACGCTACGGCAAGCTGGATACCGTCAACGGCGGTATCCGCGTCGGTGAAGGCGTCGAGACCGGCAGCATCGATACCGTCAACGGCGGAGTGAAGGTCGCCGACCGCGCACGCACCGGCAAGATCGAAACAGTCAACGGCGGTGTGCGCCTGGGCCGCGAAGTCATCGCGCGCGGCAGCGTCAGCACTGTCAACGGCAGCATCTTCACCGACCGCGGCAGCGAGGTCGAAGGCGGCGTTGAAACCGTGAACGGCGGCATCGGTCTGGTCGAAAGCCGCGTCGGCAAGGACGTCGAGACCGTCAACGGTGACATCACCGTGGGCATCGGCTCGCAGGTCAACGGCGGCGTGCACGTGCGCAAACCGAACTTCAGCGTCTCGCTGACCGCCAGCCGCAAGCCGCGCGTGATCATCGGACCGAATGCGGTGGTCAACGGCTCCCTGCAGTTCGAACGCGAAGTGGTGCTGTACGTGCATCGCACCGCCCGCATCGGGCCGGTCACCGGCGCCGAGCCGATCCCGTTCGATACCGAAACCGCCCCCGCGGACTGAGCGCACCGGCCTTCGGGTTCGGTGATACTCGCTGATACCGGTCGTACAAGACGTGCGGCCGCCCTTTGTTTCCCAGGAATCGATGATGCCCCGCAAACTCCTCCTGTGCCTGGCCGCTGCGGCCGCGCTCAGTGCCTGCAAAGGCGAAGACACGCCGGCCGCCGCGCCGGCCACCGACACCGCCGCTGCGAAGCCGGCCGCCCATCAGTTCTCCCCGGAGATCAACGCCGGCGATTTCGCCGAGATGGTCAAGACCCTGGCTTCGGATGAGTTCGAAGGCCGCGCCCCGGGCAGCAAGGGCGAGGAACTGACGGTCAACTACATCCGCGACCAGATGCAGCGCATCGGCCTGCAGCCCGGCAACGGCGACAGCTGGTTCCAGGATGTGCCGATGACCGAGACCACGGCCGACGAATCGACCGTGTTGAAGATCACCCAGGGCGGCAAGACCACCGAGCTGAAGTTCGGCACCGACATGGTGGTCGGCACCCGTACCGGCCAGGCCGAGGTGAAGGTCGATGCCAGCGACCTGGTGTTCGTCGGCTACGGCGTTGACGCGCCGGAGCAGAAGTGGAACGACTACGCCGGCCAGGACTGGAAGGGCAAGACGGTCGTCATGTTCGTCAACGATCCGGGCTTCCATGTCGATGACGCGAAGCTGTTCGACGGCAAGCGCATGACCTACTACGGCCGCTGGACCTACAAGTTCGAGGAGGCCGCGCGCAAGGGTGCCGCTGCTGCACTGATCGTGCACGACACCGCCGGCGCTTCCTATGGTTGGGACGTGGTGAAGAACTCCTGGGCCGGCCCGCAGTACGACCTGCCGGCCAAGGATGACCCGGAAGCACGTATCCCGGTGCAGGGCTGGCTGAGTGCCGACGCCGCCAAGGCGCTGTTCGCCGGTGCCGGCCTGGACCTGGCACAGGCTTACAAGGACGCCAGCAAGCGTGGCTTCAAGCCGGTGCCGCTGAAGGCGACCGCTGCGGTCGACCTGAAGAGCCAGATCGCGCAGAAGCAGTCGCGCAACGTGGTGGGCGTGCTGCCGGGCAGCAAGCGCGCTGACGAGGCCGTGCTGTACATGGCGCACTGGGACCACCTGGGCAAGCATGAGGGTGAGACCGGCGACAACATCTACAACGGCGCAGTCGACAATGCGACCGGCGTGGCCGGCATTCTCGAAGTGGCCGAAGCCATGGCCCACCAGGAGCCGAAGCCGGAGCGTTCGGTGGTGTTCCTGGCGGTGACCCTGGAAGAGTCCGGCCTGCTGGGTTCGAAGTACTACGTCGCCCACCCGACCTTCCCGCTGGACAAGATCGCGGGCGTGATCAACATCGATGCGATGTCGGTGGCAGGCCGTGCCAAGGACGTGACCGTCACCGGCTTCGGCAGCTCGGAGCTGGAGGACATCCTCAAGCCGCTGGCTGCCGCCCAGGACCGTACCCTGCACGGCGAGACCTCGGTGCAGAGCGGCTTCTACTTCCGTTCCGATCACTTCAACTTCGCCAAGGCAGGCGTTCCGGCCCTGTACGCCGATGGCGGCGAAGACCTGCGCGAGGGTGGCGTGGACGCGGGCCGCAAGGCTGCAGCCGACTACGGCGCCAACCGCTACCACGGCCCGAAGGACGAGTTCGATGCGGCCACCTGGAAGCTGGACGGCAGCGTGGAAGACCTGCAGCTGATGTACGGCGTGGGCAAGGAACTGGCCGGTGGTGATCGTTGGCCGAACTGGTACGAAGGCAACCCGTTCAAGGCTGCCCGCGACGCGATGATGAAGGACAAGGTCCCGGCCAAGTAAGTCGAGCCATGCTCGACTGACCATGGTTCAAGCCTGAGCGGCGCCCGACAGGGCGCCGCTTTTTTTTGCGCTCCAACATTGGTGGATACCAACCTTGGTTGGCACTCTGCCATCGATAGTCGCCAACCTTGGTTGGCGCCGCCGCTCGCGGCGGTTTCATCAACGCGCCTGCCGGCCAGCGGCCGGCACTACCGGTATTTCCTGAGCACAAAGAAAAACCCCGCTGCGTGAGCAGCGGGGTTTTGGGTGTAAACC
>NZ_RAHU01000011.1:0-75385 GCF_009659995.1 Stenotrophomonas sp. MH181796 | reverse complement strand
CCCATATATCCCACCCCTGCACAGCCACGACCAACGGTCGTGGCCCGCACCGCGGAAGCCCCCACCCTGGTGGGGGTGGTTGCCCCCAACGAGCCCGTACACCCGGCCATGCCTGGCCTACACTGCGGGTTCCTCCGACGGAAACGCGCGCGTGGTCTCCAGCTGGATCCTGCTGCTGGTCTCGGTTGCCTATGCCGCGCTGCTGTTCGGCGTGGCGTGGTGGGGTGACCGTCGGCCGATGTACCCCGACCGGCCGTGGCTGCGGCCGGTGGTCTACAGCCTGGCACTGGCCGTGTACTGCTCGTCGTGGACCTTCTACGGCGCGGTCGGCACCGCCGTGCGCAACGGCGTGGGCTACCTGCCGATCTATATCGGTCCGTTGCTGCTGCTGTTGTTCGGCTGGCGCATCATCGAGCGCCTGGCGCTGATCGCACGCAGCCAGAACGTGGTGTCCATCGCCGACTTCATCTCATCGCGCTTCGGCCGCTCGCGGCGGCTGGCGGCGCTGGTGGCGATCATCGCGCTGATCGGCATCATTCCGTACCTGGCCCTGCAGTACAAAGCGGTGGCGATGAGCCTGCAGGTACTGACTGGCAACACCGGCCCCACTGGCTTCTTCACCGATCCCGCGCTGTACGTGGCGCTGCTGATGGCGTTGTTCGCCACCCTGTTCGGTACCCGCCAGGTCGATGCCACCGAACACCATCACGGCATGATGCTGGCGATCGCCTTCGAATCGGTGATCAAACTGTTGGCGATGCTGGCCGTGGGCGTGTTCGCCTACCTGTGGCTGAGCAACCGCACCGACGCGGTGGTCGAGTCGGTGCATACGCTGTTCACCGGCCTGCCGCCGGTGGGCTTCATCTCGCAGACCCTGCTCAGCTTCCTCGCCATCATCTGCCTGCCGCGCCAGTTCCACGTGGCCGTGGTCGAGTGCGGTGACGTGCGCGATGTGCGCCGCGCGCGCTGGATGTTCGGCGGCTACCTGGTGCTGATCTCGGGCATGGTGCTGCCGATCGCCACCGCCGGCGTGACCCTGTTCGGCACCGGTGGCAGCGTCGCCGACGACTCGATGGTGCTGGCCCTGCCGCTGGCCGAGGGCCGCAACGCGCTGGCGCTGATCGCCTATGTGGGCGGCTTCTCGGCGGCCACCGGCATGGTGATCGTGTCGTCGATCGCGCTGGCCACCATGGTCAGCAACGACCTGGTGATGCCGGTGCTGCTGCGCCGGAGCGGTGACCACCAGGAGGCCGCCGACGTCGCCTCGCGCGTGCTGTGGATCCGCCGCCTGGCGATCCTGCTGCTGGCGCTGATGGCCTACAGCTACTACCGCACCAGCAGCAACGACAGCACGCTGGCCTCGTATGGCCTGATGGCGTTCGCAGCGGTGGCGCAGTTCGCGCCCGGTCTGATCGGCGGCCTGTACTGGCGAGGCGCCAGCCGTCGTGGCGTCGAGACGGGCATGCTGCTCGGTTTCGCCACCTGGCTGTACACCCTGCTGCTGCCGGCGATGACCATGGCCGGCTGGGTCGATGCCGCCTGGGTGCAGCACGGCCCGTTCGGCATCGAGTGGCTGCGGCCGCAGCAGCTGTTCGGCATGACCGGCTGGGACCCGCTGACCCACGGCACGTTCTGGTCGCTGCTGGTCAATGCAGCGACGATGATGCTGGTGTCCGCGCGCTGGCGGCCCGGCGTCGACGAGCGGCTGCGCGCCGCACCCTTCCTCGACCCGTATGCCGAGCGCCCGTCGGTGGCCGGTGGCTGGCCTGGTCACGTGCACGTGGGTGACCTGCTGGCACTGGCCTCGCGCGTGGTTGGCGAGCGCCATGCGCGGCGTTCGTTCTTCGAGCAGGCGCAGTCGCTGGGCCGCGAGCTGCAATCCTCGGCGCCTGCGGACCGGCCGTGGGTGCAGTTCACCGAGCGCCTGCTGGCCGCGTCGATCGGTGCGGCGTCGGCACGCCTGTTGCTGACCAGCCTGTTGCGTGGCTCGGGCATGGATCTGGGTGAAGTGGTGGCGGTGCTGGACGAAGCGGGGCAGGAGCTGCGTTTCAACCGCGAGATCCTGTCGACCACGCTGGAGAACATCAGCGCCGGGGTCAGCGTGGTCGACCCGGACATGCGCCTGACCGCGTGGAACCGACGTTACCAGGACATGTTCGGCTACCCCGACGGCATGCTCTACGTGGGCCGCCCGGTGGCCGACCTGATCCGCTACAACGCCGAGCGCGGCGAGCTGGGCGAGGGCGATATCGAGGTGCAGATCAATCGCCGCATCGGCTACATGCGCGCTGGCTCACCGCACGTGTTCGAGCGCACCCGAAGCGATGGCAAGGTGATCGAGATGCGCGGCCAGGCGCTGCCCGGTGGCGGCTACGTGACCAGCTACAACGACATCACCGACTACAAGCACGCGGAAAAAGCGCTGCTGGAAGCCAACGAGACGCTGGAACAGCGTGTGGCCGAACGCTCGCATGAGGCCGAGGTCGCGCAGCAGTCGAAGACCCGTTTCCTGGCAGCGATCAGCCACGACGTGCTGCAGCCGCTGAACGCAGCGCGCCTGTTCGCTTCGGCACTGCGCGACAGTGATCACGTGAGTGACGAGCAGAAGCATCTGGCCGAGCGCGTGGACGCGTCGCTGCGCGCGGCCGAAGAACTGCTCGATGGCCTGCTGGATGTATCGCGTCTGGATGCCGGTGGCCTGCACCCGGTGATCGGCGAGTTCGACGTGAGCGCGTTGATGCGCGAACTGGCCGCGCAGTACACCCCGGTCGCCGCTGGTCGTGGCCTACGCCTGGACCTGTTCGCGCGCCCGGCGTGGGTGCGCAGTGACCGCCGCCTGCTGCGCCGCGTGTTGCAGAACTTCCTGGCCAACGCGCTGCGCTACACCCGCCAGGGCCGCATCGTGCTGGCCGTGCGCCAGCGCGGCGACGAAGTGGAGCTGCAGGTCTGGGATACCGGGCCCGGCATTCCCGAGCACCACATGCGGCAGATCTTCGACGAGTTCCACCGCTACCAGCAGCCGTTCGACTGGGGTGAGCAGGGGCTGGGACTGGGGCTGTCGATCTGCCAGCGCATCTCGCGCCTGCTTGACCATCGGTTGAACGCACGCAGCCGGGTCGGCAAGGGCTCGATGTTCTCGATCATCCTGCCGCGGGTGGCGCCATTGCCGGGTTATACCGAGCTGGCCACGCCGGTACAGGCGGTGGCCGCACCGGTACGCAGCGATTCGCTGGCTGGCCTGCGCGTGCTGTGCGTGGACAACGACGAGGAGATCCTCGACGGCATGCGCGCACTGCTCGGCCGTTGGCAGGTGCAGGTGATCACCGCCGCCACCGTTGACCAGGCGCTGGAAAAGATCGCCGAGCGCCCGCAGGTGATGCTGGTGGATTACCACCTCCACGACCGCATGGACGGCCTGGATGCGCTGGTGGCGTTGCGCGAGGCAGCCGGTTACCCGCTGCCCGGCGCACTGTTGACCGCCGATGGCCGCGACGAGCTGAAACGGATGGCGCGCGAACGCGGCTACCGCGTGCTGACCAAGCCGATCAAGCCCGCCTCGCTGCGCGCCTTCCTGGGCGCGCTGCGCGATGNCTGCGCGCCTTCCTGGGCGCGCTGCGCGATGCGCAGTAGTGCCGGCCGCTGGCCGGCAACCACGTAATCGCGGGTGCGTTACCCCACGCCGTGCAGGTGTTCGTACAGGATCGTCGCACCGATGATCACCAGGATCACGCCACCGATGATCTCCGCACGCTTGCCGACCATGCTGCCCAGTACGCGGCCGAGCATGATGCCGACGGTGACCATGGTCAGCGTGCACAGGCCGATCACCGCAGCCATCACGCCGATATGCACGTCCATGAAGGCCAGGCCGATGCCCACCGCCATCGCGTCGATGCTGGTGGCGAAACCGGTCAGCGCCAGCTTCCAGAAGCCGTGGTGCTGCGAGGGGTCTTCGTCTTCCTCGGCACTGTCCGGGCGCAGGCCGTTGTAGATCATGTGGATGCCCAGCGCGCCGAGCAGGCCGAACGCGATCCAGTGGTCGAAGGCTTCGACGTACTGGAGGGCGGCCCGACCGAGCAGCCAGCCGATGATGGGCGTGATCGCCTCGAAGACGCCGAAGATGATGCCGGCACGCAGTGCGTCGCGGAAGACCGGCTTGCGCATGGCCGCACCTTTGCCGATGGCAGCGGCGAAGGCATCGGTGGACATGGCAAAGCCGATCAGGAGGATCGAAATGGGGGACATGGGCGGTGGCTGAGGTCGGGCTAGGACGGACGCACGGCCTGCGCTCGCGCCCAACCTGACGTTGCGCGCGCGGGCCGCTGGTCTCGCCAACCATCATGGTTGTCCACGCCACGGCGCACTGGCCGAGTATGTTGACGTGGACGATTCCTGCGAAGGAATCCGGCTACTCCCCAAGGGGACGCGAAGCTTAGCACCGCGATCCGCGCGTGGCGCATTTCCAGCGAAACGCGCAGGCAGGGCTGGTTTGTATAGCGATGGCTATATCGAGAGCGCAGCGGTGCCTGGTAGTGCCGGCCGCTGGCCGGCATGCGCAACGCCGAGAGCGTGCCAAGCAAGCTTGGCACCTACCAGTGCGGTTTCAGATGATGTCGCGCGTTTCAGGGGATTGCCGGCCAGCGGCCGGCACTACCTTCAGTCTTCTTCTGGCGGCAGCACGATGGCGTCGTCGTCGATGGCCAGCTTGCCGGCCATCAGCACGGCCTGAGTGCGGTTGGTCACGCCGAGCTTGCGCAGGATGGCGGTGACGTGGGCCTTGATCGTCGCTTCGGAGACGTTGAGGTCGTAGGCGATCTGCTTGTTCAAGCGGCCGGCGCCGAGCATCTGCAGCACGCGGAACTGCTGCGGGGTCAGTTCGCGCAGGCGCTGGCCGACTTCGCGTTCCTCGCGCTCGGTCGGCGGCACGTTGTGCGCTTCCGGCGGCGCCCAGGTCTCACCATCAAGGATGGTGCCCAGTGCGTGGCCGATGGTGTCCGAATCCGCAGACTTCGGAATGAAGCCCAGCGCGCCGTGGTCGAGCGCGCGGCGCATCACCGTGGCTTCTTCGCGCGCGGATACCACCACCACCGGCAGGTGCGGGTGCAGCGAGCGCATGTGCACCAGCGCGTTGAAACCCTGCGCACCGGGCATGTTGAGGTCCATCAGGACCAGGTCGGCGTCGTTGTGCTGGTCGGCCAGCGCATACAGCGCTTCCACGCTGTCGGCCTCGAACAGCTGCACGCCGGGGATGACCCGCTGCACCGCCCCACGCAGGGCTTCGCGGAACAGCGGGTGGTCATCGGCAATCAGGAGGGTGGTCATGGTCGGGGGGAACCGTGGGGGAAGCTACATGGGGTCAGAGCCCTTTCCTGGCGGAAAGGGATCTGACCCCGGGTGATGCATCATCGCACCTTGCGTTCGTCCACCAGCGACGCCACTACCGAGGGATCGGCCAGGGTCGAGGTGTCGCCGAGCTGGTCCGGCGCGTTCTCGGCGATCTTGCGCAGGATGCGGCGCATGATCTTGCCCGAGCGGGTCTTCGGCAGGCCTGGCGCCCACTGCAGGTGGTCCGGCGTGGCGATCGGGCCGATCTCCTTGCGCACCCAGGCGACCAGTTCCTTCTGCAGTTCGTCGCTCGGTGCTTCTTCGGCCACCAGGGTGACGTAGGCGTAGATGCCCTGGCCCTTCACGTCGTGCGGGAAGCCGACCACCGCGGCTTCGGCCACCTTCGGGTGCGAGACCAGCGCGCTTTCCACTTCGGCGGTGCCGATGCGGTGGCCGGACACGTTGATCACGTCGTCGACGCGGCCGGTGATCCAGTAGTAGCCGTCTTCGTCGCGGCGGCAACCGTCGCCGGTGAAGTAGCTGCCCGGGTAGGTGCGGAAATACGTATCGATGAAGCGCTGGTGGTCGCCGTACACCGTGCGCATCTGGCCCGGCCAGGAATCGCGGATGATCAGGTTGCCCTCGGTCGGGCCGTCCTGGATCTCGCCATCGGCATTGACCAGCGCCGGCTGCACGCCGAAGAAGGGCAGGGTGGCCGAGCCCGGCTTGAGGTCCATCGCGCCGGCCAGCGGCGAGATCAGGATGCCGCCGGTCTCGGTCTGCCACCAGGTATCGACGATCGGGCAGCGGCTGTCGCCGACCACTTCGTAGTACCAGCGCCAGGCTTCCGGATTGATCGGCTCGCCGACGCTGCCGAGCAGGCGCAGCGACGCGCGCGAGGTCTTCTTCACCGGCTCCTCGCCTTCGCGCATCAGTGCACGGATGGCGGTCGGGGCGGTGTAGAAGATGGTCACCTTGTGCTTGTCGATGACGTTCCAGAAGCGCGAGGTGTCCGGGTAGTTCGGCACGCCTTCGAACATCAGCGAGGTCGCGCCGTTGGCCAGCGGCCCGTACACGATGTAGCTGTGGCCGGTGACCCAGCCGACGTCGGCGGTGCACCAGTAGATGTCGTCCTCGCGCAGGTCGAACACCGCTTCATGGGTGTAGGCCGCGTACAGCAGGTAGCCGCCGGTGGTGTGCAGCACGCCCTTCGGCTTGCCGGTGGAACCGGAGGTGTAGAGGATGAACAGCGGGTCCTCCGCGTTCATGCGTTCCGGCTCGCAGGTGGCCGGCTGGCTGTCCACCACATCGTGGAACCAGCGGTCGCGCGGCGCCTGCATGTCGACCGCACCGCCGGTGTGACGCACTACCAGCACGGTTTCAACCGTGTTCGTGCCGGGCAGCTTCAACGCTGCATCGACGTTGGCCTTCAGCGGAATCTTCCGACCACCGCGCAGACCCTCGTCTGCGGTGATGATCAGCTTGCTCTGGCAGTCGCTGACGCGGTCGGCGATCGAGTTCGGTGCGAAGCCACCGAACACCACCGAGTGGATCGCACCGATGCGCGCGCAGGCCAGCATGGCCACGGCGGCGTCGACGATCATCGGCAGGTAGATGGTGACCCGGTCGCCCTTCTTGACGCCGAGGTTGCGCAGCGCATTGCCGAGGCGGCAGGTGCGCTCGTACAGCTCGCGATAGGTCACGTGCTGGGCGGGTGCATCCGGGCCATCCGGCTCGAACAGCAGGGCGGTCTTGTCGCCGCGCGTCTCGAGCTGGCGGTCCAGGCAGTTCACGCTGGCATTGAGCTCGCCATCTTCGAACCACTTGATGTGGAAGTCGGACAGGTCGTAGCTGACGTTCTTGATCTTCGTCGGCTTGCGCATCCATTGCAGGCGCTCGGCGGCCTTGCCCCAGAAACCATCCGGGTCGGTCACCGAAGCCTGGTACTGCTGTTCGTACGACGTCTTGTCGATGCGTGCCTTGGCGGCGAACTGCGGATCGACGGGGTAGATATCAGCCATGGCACCCTCACTTGCACGTTGACTTTGTATGTGCGGTCGCAGCATCGCAGCGACCGATCCCCTTCAGTTTGCCCCATCCACCCCCGGCCGCGTCATCACTCTGGTTAGACCATGGTCGAAAGTGAGCGCCCAGCAGGGCCGGGTTCGACCAATGGCGAATAGCCGCTATACATAATCGCCCCGCAGTCTCGGCTCGACCGTGCCCCACGCGCGGCATCACCTTGCCACTTGGGAGAGAGGGCAACATGAGCCACCGTACGTTGAAAGCCGTGCGCAAACCTTTGGCGGCCTGCCTGTTGGTCGCCCTGGTCGCACCGGGCATGGCGTTCGCTGAGACCGCCAAAGAGAAAGCGCTGGAAGCACGCGTTGCCGAACTGGAACGCCAGGTCCAGCTGCTGCTGTCTTCGCAGCAACAACAACAGACCCAGATCAGCCAGGCCCAGCAGGCGGTGACCGAAGTCCGCACGGTGCAGGCCGAGCAGAAGCCGGTCGCTTCGGTGCCGGCGGGCAAGCAGCCGATCCAGGTCACCACCATCACCCCGGGCGCCGCGCCGGGCACCACGGTCAAGATCGGCGGCTTCATCAAGGCCGATTTCCTCGCCACCCAGACCAGCGATGGCCAGCTGGCCGACGACGCCACCGGCCGCTCGCTGTACCTGCCGGGCCAGACCCCGGTGGAAGGCGCCGGCGGCAGCGGCAAGCGTTCGGGCACCGACTTCAATGCCCACGCCAAGTTCTCGCGCTTCAACCTGGGCATCGACAACGTGAGCGAATCGGGCAACAAGGCCGGTGCGTTCTTCGAGATGGACTTCTTCGGCAACTCGCTGGGCAACCAGACCGCCACCAATACCTACGGTGTGACCCTGCGCCACGCCTACATGTACTGGAACAACTGGATGGCCGGCCAGACCTGGTCCAACTTCATGGACGCGGCCGCACTGCCGGAAGCGGTCGACTTCGTCGGTCCCACCGATGGCGTGATCTTTGTGCGCCAGGCCCAGGTGCGCTACACCCAGGGCGGCTTCAGCGTCGCGCTGGAAAACCCGGAAACCACCACGCTCACCGGTACCCGCAACCCGGTCACCGGCGCCTGGACCAACACCAGCGCCAACTCCGACCGTGGCAGCCTGCCTGATCTGACCATGCGCTATGGCTGGAAGGGCGACTGGGGCACCTTCGGTGTCGGCGGCATCGTCCGTCAGCTGAAGGTCGACAACCAGGCCACCGGCGCCAAGGCCGACAAGGTGGCCGGCGGCCTGACCCTGGGCGGCAAGTGGGTGATGGGCGACAGCGATTCGCTGCACTACCAGCTGACCGGCGGCGAAGGCATCGCCCGCTACATCGGCCTGGGCATCACCGCCGACAGTGCCTACGACGTGGCCCGCGACGAGCTCAACCCGACCGGCGTGCTTGCCGGCTACGTGGGCTGGCGGCATGCGTTCTCGCCGAAGCTGCGCACCAACCTGATCTACGCGCGCAGCGACTACGACAACGACAGCATCCTCGGCCCGCTGGTGACCAAGAGCGTGCAGAGCATCCGCGGCAACATCTTCTATTCGCCGCTGCCCAAGGTCGATATCGGCGCCGAGCTGATGTACGGCCGTCGCGAAGTGGAGAACGGCAACAAGGGTGACATCACCCGGTTGCAGTTCACCACGAAGTACAGCTTCTAAGAGCGTGCCGGCCAGCGGCCGGCACCTACCGAGATTGAGTGCCGACCAAGGTCGGCACCCACCGAGATTGAATGCCGGCCAAGGCCAGCATCTACAGAGGGAAAACGTCCCATGTCCAGCACTGCATCAAGCCCGCACAATCCAGCGGGCACCCTGACCAAGGGCCACAAGAAAGTCATCTTCGCCTCGAGCCTCGGTACGGTCTTCGAGTGGTATGACTTCTTCCTGTATGGCTCGCTCGCCGCCATCATCGCCAAGCAGTTCTTCAGTGGCGTCAATGAAACCACGGGCATGATCTTCGCCCTGCTGGCGTTCGCCGCCGGCTTCTTCGTGCGTCCGTTCGGTGCGGCCTTCTTCGGCAGCCTCGGCGACCGCATCGGCCGCAAGTACACCTTCCTGGTCACCATCCTGATCATGGGCATCTCGACCTTCCTGGTCGGTGTGTTGCCCAACTACGCCTCGATCGGTTTCGCCGCACCGGTGATCCTGATCATCCTGCGCCTGGCCCAGGGCCTGGCGATGGGCGGCGAGTACGGCGGTGCCGCCACCTACGTGGCCGAGCATGCGCCGGACGACAAGCGCGGCCTGTACACCAGCTTCATCCAGTGCACCGCCACGCTCGGCCTGTTCATGTCGCTGCTGATCATCCTGGCCTGCCGCTACTTCCTCGGCAACGAAGCCTTCGAAGCCTGGGGCTGGCGTATTCCGTTCCTGGTCTCGATCCTGCTGCTGGGCGTGTCCGTGTGGATCCGCCTGCAGCTGAGCGAGTCGCCGCTGTTCCAGCAGATGAAGTCCGAGGGCAAGGGTTCCAAGACGCCGTTCCGTGACAGCCTGAAGGGCGGCAACCTGAAGCTGATGCTGCTGGTCCTGCTCGGCGCTGCAGCCGGCCAGGCCGTGGTCTGGTACGGCGGCCAGTTCTACGCGCTGTTCTTCCTCAGCAGCATGCTGAAGGTCGATGCCACCACTTCCTACCTGCTGATCGCGGCCGCGCTGGCGCTGGGCGTGCCGTTCTTCATCTTCTTCGGCTGGCTGTCCGACCGTATCGGCCGCAAGAAGATCATCCTCGCCGGCTGCCTGCTGGCCGCCGTCACCTACATCCCGATCTTCAAGGGCCTGACCCACTTCGCCAACCCGGCCATCGAAGAAGCCCGCAGCAGCTCGCCGGCCCTGGTCGTGGCCGATCCGGCCACCTGCTCGTTCCAGTTCGATCCGGTCGGCCTGCGCAAGTTCACCAGCTCCTGCGACGTGGCCACCGCCGCGCTGACCAAGGCCGGTGTGCCGTACGACGTGCAGCCCGCCGCCGCCGGTTCGCTGGCGATGGTGAACGTGGGCAGCGCCAGCGTCACCTCGTATGAGGCTGCTGGCCTGACCAAGGAAGACGGCAAGGCCAAGGCCGATGCGTTCGGTGCGGAACTGAAGACCGCCCTGACCACCGCCGGCTACCCGGCCAAGGCCGATGGTGCACGCATCAACATCGCCGGCACCATCTTCATGCTGTGGCTGCTGGTGCTGTACGTGACCATGGTCTACGGCCCGATTGCCGCCTACCTGGTCGAACTGTTCCCGACCCGCATCCGCTACACCTCGATGTCTCTGCCGTACCACATCGGCAACGGCTGGTTCGGTGGCTTCCTGCCGGCGATCTCGTTCGCGCTGGTGGCCGGTACCGGCAACCTGTACTACGGCCTGTGGTACCCCATCATCATCGCGTTGATGTCGGTGGTGATCGGCGGCCTGTTCCTGCGCGAGACCAAGGACGTGGATATCACCAAATAACCGGCGTGCCGACCAACGGTCGGCACCCACCGGGTTTCAGGGGCCGCGGTGCAGACCGCGGCCTTTTTGTTTCCCTGTTTTTGGGGTCAGATCCCTTTCGCCTGCGAAAGGGATCTGACCCCATCGAGACGTGCTGCACCCCGTATAGTCGGCCCATGACCACCACCACGCCGGCAGACCTCCCCGCCATCCTGCACACCCTGCGCAGCGCGTGGCAGTCGCAGCGCCCGTCGCTGGACCAGCGCGAGAATGACCTGCGCCGCCTGCGCGAGGCGTTGAAGCCGCGTCTGGACGAAATGGCCCAGGCCATCGCCGAGGACTTCGGCCATCGCGCCCACGTCGAATCGAAGCTGGCCGATGGCATGAGCGTGCTGTCGGCCATCGACCACCTGCGCCGTCACCTGCGCCGCTGGTCGAAGCCGCAGCGGGTGGGCGCCGGCTGGCGGCTGTGGCCGGCGCGCGCGCAGCTGCGGCCGACACCGCTGGGCGTGGTCGGGGTGATCTCGCCCTGGAACTACCCGGTCACGCTGGCGCTGGTGCCGCTGGCCACCGCCATCGCCGCCGGCAACCACGTGTTACTCAAGCCCTCGGAACACACGCCACGCACCAGTGCGTTCCTGGCCGATCTGCTGGCCAGTGTGTTCCCGCCCGATCGCGTGGCGGTGGTGCAGGGTGGGGCGGATGTGGCCGCGGCGGTGTCATCGCTGCCGCTGGACCATCTGCTGTTCACCGGCTCGACGGCGGTTGGCCGCAAGGTGATGGCCGCTGCCGCCGAGCATCTGGTGCCTGTCACGCTGGAACTGGGCGGCAAGTCGCCGGCGATTGTCTGCCGCGATTTCCCGCTGGAAAAGGCCGCCGCGCGGCTGGCCACTGGCAAATGGTTCAACGCCGGCCAGACCTGCATCGCGCCGGATTACGTGCTGATTGATACCGTGCGCCAGCGTGAGTTCGTGCAGGTGCTGCAGCAGCAGGTACGCGAGCGCTACGGCGACTTCAGCGATGCCGACGATTACACGCGCATCATCAACGAAGGCCAGTACCGGCGCCTGCAGGGCTATCTGGCGCAGGCGCGCGAACGTGGCGTGCCGGTGATTCCGTTGGCGCAGGTGGATGAGGCGCGCGCCGACCGCGAGCGCCTGCTGGTGCCGACCGTGGTGCTGGACCCGCCGGACGACCTGGACCTGATGCGCGAGGAGATCTTCGGGCCTATCCTGCCGGTGCGCGCCTACCCGGACCTGGAGACGGCGCTGGCCGACGTGCTGTCCCGAGACCGCCCGCTGGCGCTGTATCCCTTCAGCCACGACACGGCGACGGTGGAGCGCATCCTCGGCCAGGTGGTGGCCGGTGGGGTGACGGTGAATGACACGCTGCTGCACTTCGCGGCCGATGGCCTGCCGTTCGGCGGGGTGGGGGCCAGCGGCATGGGCGCGTACCACGGCCGGGCCGGGTTCGATGCGATGAGCAAGCGGCTGCCGGTACTGTGGCAGTCGCGCTGGGCCGCCAGCGACCGGCTGCGGCCGCCGTATTCGAAGATTGCGGGGTTGTTGAAGTTCCTCTTGCGGTAGTGCCGGCCGCTGGCCGGCAACTGCAGGGTCTTGCCGACGGTTCATGGGGTTGCCGGCCAGCGGCCGGCACTACCGGTAGGTGCCAACCAGCGCGGCCCCTTCCGGTGGGTGCCAACCTTGGTTGGCACGCGTGAACCCCATGTGCCAACCAAGGTTGGCGTCTACCAAACCTGGGCCGGGTAGAATGCCCCCATGAAGATCGCCTCGTGGAACGTCAATTCGCTCAATGTCCGCCTGCCGCACCTGGAGCAGTGGCTCAAGGAGTTCGGCCCGGACATCGTCGGTATCCAGGAAACCAAGCTGGAGGACCACAAGTTCCCCGATTCGGCGCTGATCGCCGCGGGCTACCGCAGCGTGTTCGCCGGCCAGAAGACCTACAACGGCGTGGCGCTGCTGTCGCGTGAGCCGGCGCAGGACGTGCAGATCGGCATTCCCGGCTTCGAGGACGAGCAGAAGCGCGTCATCGCGGGCACCTTCGGCGACCTGCGGGTGATCAACCTGTACGTGGTCAACGGCCAGGACATCGGCACCGACAAGTACGACTACAAACTGCGCTGGTTGGAGGCGGTGCATGCGTGGATCGCCGAAGAACTGCAGCGGCACCCGAAGCTGATCGTGATGGGCGACTTCAACATCGCCCCGGACGCGCGCGATGTGCACGACCCGGAGGTGTGGAACGACAACCACATCCTCACCTCCACCGCCGAGCGCGGCGCGCTCAACAAGCTGCTGCAGCTGGGCCTGCACGATGGCTTCCGCCTGCACAATGACGAGGCGGGCACCTTCAGCTGGTGGGATTACCGTGCCGCTGGCTTCCGCCGCAACCTGGGCCTGCGCATCGATCTGACCCTGGTCTCCGATGCGCTGAAGGGTAGCGCGGTCGCCTCGGGCATTGATCGTGAGCCGCGCACCTGGGAACGCCCGAGTGACCACGCGCCGGCATGGGTGCAGTTGGGTTGAACGAACGGGGCCCGGCGATTGCCGGGCCCGTTCTGAAACATCTGCCGGCCGGCGGCCGGCACTACCCTCAGATCACCGTATGCTCTTGCGGGTGAACAGATTGACGATCGCCAGCAGGATCACCGCACCGATCAGCGAGAACAGGAAGGTGCGGATGGTGATCGCTTCGTTGATGCCGCCGCCGAACAGCCAGCCGGAAATCAGCGCGCCGACGATGCCGACCACGATGTTGAGGATGATGCCCTGCTGGGCATCGCGCTTCATGATGATGCTGGCCAGCCAGCCTACGATGCCGCCGACGATCAGCCAGATGATGATGCCCATGATCGAACCTCCGGTGGGGAACTGTGACCAGTTGACGCGCACGGCCGTGAACCCGTCGTGGAATTGCGTGATGGGCGCGTGCGGATGAGCCTGCCAGCCACCCTCGACGGCCCGTGGCGCTTCGGCCCGGTGACGGTCTGGCGGCGCCCGCACGTGCCGGGCCACCGCGGCGAACCGCAGGCGCGGCAGGTGCTGGCGCAGGCGCTGGGCGCCGACCCGGACACGCTGCCGCTGGTCCGCGATGACAAGGGCCGGCCGGAGCTGAGCGGTGCGCTGGCCCACTACGGCACCGGCTGGAGCCACAGCGGCGAGGTGCTGCTGGTGGCGCTGGGCGAAGGCGTGCGGCTGGGCGTGGATCTGGAGCTGCTGCGGCCGCGGGCCCGCCTGCTGGAGATCGTGCAGCGTTTCTTCCACCCCCAGGAAGTGGCCTGGCTGGAAAGCCTGGACGAGGCCGGGCGCGAGCACTGGTTCTTCCGCGTGTGGTGTGCCAAGGAAGCGATGCTGAAGGCGCACGGGCAGGGCATCTCGTTCGGCCTGCACCGCCTGCAGCTGGCGCCGGGGGCCGATGGCGCCCTGCACCTGCGCTGGTGCGACCCGGAACTGGGCGAAGCCGCGCGCTGGCACCTGCACGAATGGCAGGCCACCGGCCAGTTCCGTGCGGCATTGGCCTGGTATCCACACTGAAGCGGGGAATCAGCGCGCAAAACCGGCGATAATGTCGGCATGAGCGAACACCCACTTCCCGCCAGCGTGGCTGCCACGCTGGAACAGGGCCTGGCCAGCATGGGCCTGGACGCCGCGCTGGCGCCGCCGCTGCTGCGCTACCTGGCCCTGCTGCACCGCTGGAACGGCACCTACAACCTCACCGCCATCCGCGATCCGCAGGAGATGGTCACCCGCCACCTGCTCGACTCGCTGGCGATGCAGCCGTTCGTGGCTGATGGCAGCCTGGCCGATCTCGGTACCGGTCCCGGGTTGCCCGGCATCCCGCTGGCGATCGCCTGCCCGGGCCTGCAGGTCACCCTGGTGGAAAGCAACGGCAAGAAGGCGCGCTTCATGCGCGAGGCCGTGCGCCAGCTCGGCCTGGACAACGCCCGCGTGGCCGAATCGCGCGCCGAGGCGCTGGACGAGGCCGGCCGCTACGACCAGCTGACCGCGCGCGCGATGGACACCCTGGCGGGGATCGTCCGCGTCGGTGGCCACCTACTGCGCCCCGGCGGCGTACTGCTGGCCATGAAGGGCGTCTACCCGCATGAAGAGATCGCGGACCTGCCGGATGGCTGGCAGGTGCGTGAGGTGACCCCGCTGAGCGTGCCTGGCCTGGCCGGCGAACGCCATCTGGTTACCGTTACAGGTCCCTGATTCCCGCCGCCAGCCCCTTGTGGAACAACGGGTTGGCGATTCACGATTTCCGCAAGGGGCCGGTTGTACGCATAATGACCGGTCCCAGCACACGTCGACGAGGCACACCCGCATGGCCCGCATCATCGCCATCGCCAACCAGAAGGGTGGCGTCGGCAAGACCACGACCGCCGTCAACCTGGCCGCTTCCTTGGCCAACGCACCCAAGCGCGTGCTGTTGGTCGACCTGGATTCGCAGGGCAACGCGACCATGGGCAGTGGCGTGGACAAGCGTGAGCTGGTCTCCTCCACCTACGATCTGCTGCTGGGCGAGTCCAGCGCCGTCGATGTACGCGTGCAGACCGCCGAAGGCTATGACCTGCTGCCCGGCAACATCGACCTGACCGCCGCCGAGATCCAGCTGATGGGCCAGAGCGAGCGCGAGCAGCGCCTCAAGCGCGCGCTGGCGCCGATCCGCGACGAGTACGACTACATCCTGATCGACTGCCCGCCGGCGCTGTCGCTGCTGACGCTCAACGCGCTGGCCGCCGCCGACTCGGTGATCGTGCCGATGCAGTGCGAGTACTACGCGCTGGAAGGCCTGAGCGCGCTGGTGGAGACCATCGAGGCGCTGCGCACCAGCCTGAACCCGGCGCTGGAGATCGAAGGCGTGCTGCGCACCATGTTCGATGTGCGCAACAACCTGGCCAACGCGGTCTCGGCCGAGCTCACCGAGCACTTCGGCGACCGCGTGTTCCGCACCATCGTGCCGCGCAACGTGCGCCTGGCCGAGGCGCCCAGCCATGGTCAGAGCATCGTCGGCTACGACCGCGCCTCGCGCGGTGGCGTGGCCTACCTGGGCCTGGCCGGCGAGATCATCCGCCGCAACAACGAACGCAACAAGGCCGCCAAGGCCGTGGAGACCGTCTGATGACCAGCAGCAAGCCGGCAGCCAAGAAGCGAGGCCTCGGCCGTGGCCTGGATGCCCTGCTGGGTCCCAAGGGTGCGGTCAGCCAGGTGCAGGCCACCACCGCGGTGATCGAGCCGCTGCCGGGTGAAGTGCTGCGCAAGCTGGCCGTGGGCCAGCTGCAGCCGGGCAAGTACCAGCCGCGTCGCGAGATGGACGAGGGCAAGCTCTCCGAGCTGGCCGACTCGATCAAGTCGCAGGGCGTGATCCAGCCGATCCTGGTGCGCCAGCTGCCGGCGGGCAACTACGAAATCGTTGCCGGCGAACGCCGCTGGCGCGCATCGCAGCTGGCCGGCCTGGACGAAGTGCCGGTGGTGGTGCGCGAGCTGGAAGACCGCACCGTCATCGCGATGGCGCTGATCGAGAACATCCAGCGCGAAGACCTCAACCCGCTGGAAGAAGCCGAGGCGCTGCAGCGCCTGATCAGCGAGTTCACCCTGACCCATGCCGAGGCCGCCGAGGCCGTCGGCCGCTCGCGCGCGGCGGTGTCCAACCTGCTGCGCCTGCTGGAGCTGCCGGTGGCGATCCGCCTACTGCTGGAAACCCGCCGCCTGGAAATGGGCCATGCCCGCGCGCTGCTGACCCTGGCCCCCGAGCTGGCCGGCAAGCTGGCGCAGGAAGCGGCCGATGAAGGCTGGTCGGTGCGCGAGGTCGAGCGCCGTGCGCAGGCCTTCGCTGCCGGCAAGGTGCCGAGCAACCGCCCAGTGGCCACGCCGAAGGTGCAGCAGGCCGACATCGCCTCGCTGGAAACCGAGCTGTCCGAAGCCCTGGGGGCCAAGGTGGCGATCAACCATGGTCGCGGCGGCAAGGGCAAGCTGATCATCCACTACACCGACCTGGACACCCTGGACGGCGTGCTGGAAAAGCTGCGCACGCGCCAGGGCTGAGCCCGGCGCAGTGACAGGGGCGCGGCCCGTTCCTGCCGTGTCCCGCGAATGACAGGGAACGTACCGCCGCGCGCGCCGTGGGATGTACTGCCTTCCGGCCCGTGGCCTCATCCAGGGAGCAGGACATGAGCAACGCATTCGACGACGTCAGCCCGGGCGGCAGCCCGATCCTGGTGCACAGCCGCCAGAAGGATTTCACCCCGCCGCAGGGCGAAGAACACATCGAGGCGATCGGCGCGCACATCGAGCGCCATCTGGGCCCGGTGTCCGGTGTCTTCCACGAGATCATCTCCGACCTGGTGCACATCGATGTGCACGTGGTGCCGGCCAATGATCAGTTCCCGTATCTGCGGCTGGTGACCTCCGGCATGAGCGATCTGCCGATGACCGTGCCCGCCGAGGTGGATGCGGACGTGCCGCGCTACATGGAGCTTATGGTGACCCTGCCGGCCGATTGGCCGATGTCCCAGGACGCCTTCGAGGACGAGCGCAATTACTGGCCGGTGCGCCTGCTGAAGGGCATGGCGCGGCTGCCGCACGAGTACGACACGTGGCTGGGCTTCGGCCACACCATTCCCAACGGCCATCCCAGCGAGCCTTATGCGCCCGGAGCAGGCTTCGACGGTGCCATCGTGCTGATGCCGGTGACTGCTCCGGAGGACTTCGCCACGCTGGAGCTGGAGGATGGCAGGACCATCAGCTTCATGAGCCTGGTTCCGCTGTATCCGGAAGAGATGGACCTGAAGCTGAAGAAGGGCGCCGACGCCCTGCTCGACCGCTTCGATGCGAAGCAGATCAACGATGTGATCGAGCTGGGCCGCGTCAACGTCGCCAGGAAGCGTTTCGGTTTGTTCTGAGACCGGTAACATCAGGGGCCTGAATTTCTGCTTCCGGGCCCCTGCCATGACCATCCTGCTTACCGGCGCTGCCGGCTTCATCGGTGCCTACACCGCCCGCGCGCTGCTGGAGGCGGGCCAGCCGGTGGTCGGCCTGGACAACTTCAACGACTACTACGACCCGCAGATCAAGCGCGACCGCGTGGCCGCGCTGTGCCCGGCGCTGGACCTGCGCACGCTCGACCTGACCGATCGCGAAGGCCTGGCCGCACTATTCGATGAAGTGCAGCCGACTGCGGTGATCCACCTGGCCGCGCAGGCCGGCGTGCGCTATTCGCTGGAAAACCCGCACGCCTACGTCGACAGCAACCTGGTCGGCTTCGTCAACATGCTCGAACTGTGCCGCCACCGTGGCGTGCAGCACTTCGTGTATGCCTCCAGCAGCTCGGTCTACGGTGATTCGGCTACGCCGCCGTTCTCCGAGGACCAGCGCGTGGACCAGCCGCGCTCGCTGTACGCGGCGACCAAGGCCGCCAACGAGCTGATGGCCTACACCTACGCGCAGCTGTACGGCCTGCACGCCACCGGCCTGCGTTTCTTCACCGTGTATGGCCCGTGGGGCCGGCCGGACATGGCGCCGCTGCTGTTCTCGCGTGCGGTGCTGGCCGGGCGGCCGATCGACGTGTTCAACGAAGGCCGCATGCAACGCGACTTCACACATGTTTCCGACATCGTGTCGGGTATCCTCGGCGCCCTCGCGCATCCGGCCGACGGTCCGGTGCCGCACCGGGTGTTCAACCTCGGCAACCATACGCCGGTCGAGCTGGAGCGCTTCATCAGCGTGATCGAGCAGGCTGCCGGCCGCCCTGCGCAGAAGGTCTACAAGCCGATGCAGCCGGGCGACATGGTGCGCACGATGGCCGATACCCGGCGCGCCCATGACGCATTCGGCTTCGACGCGGTGACCCCGATCGAAGCAGGGTTGCCCCCCGTCGTGCAGTGGTGCCGCGAGTATTTTGGCGACCGCGCCTGAGGAGGGATCCTCACACAGCCGGATTCATCTTCGGATAACCTCGGCTTCGGAGAATGCGCGGTCTTTGTCCCCCTTTGGCCGAGTGCCTTATGAGCCAACCCGAGCTTTCCGTTGTCGTCCCGGTGTTCAACGAACGCGACAATGTCGCCCCGCTGGTTGCCGAAATCACCGCCGCACTGCGTGGACGGCTTCCGTTCGAGATCGTCTACATCGACGACCACTCGCGCGATGACACCCTGGCGGTGCTGCAGGGCCTGAAGGCGACCACCCCGGAACTGCGGGTGCTGCACCATGTGAACCAGAGCGGGCAGAGCACCGCCGTGCGCACCGGCGTCAAGCACGCACGTGCGCCGTGGATCGCGACCCTGGATGGTGACGGGCAGAACGATCCGGCCGACATTCCCAAGCTGCTGGCGGCGCGCGATGCGGCCGAGGCGCAGGTGAAGCTGTTTGCCGGGTGGCGCGTCAACCGCCAGGACAGCGGCAGCAAGCGCTGGGCCAGCAAGTGGGCCAACGCCATCCGTGCACGCATGCTGCGCGACGATACGCCCGATACCGGCTGCGGCATCAAGCTGTTCGAGCGCAGCGCGTTCCTCGACCTGCCGTATTTCGACCACATGCACCGCTACCTGCCGGCGCTGATGCAGCGCGCCGGCTGGAAGACCACCAGCGTGCCGGTCAACCACCGCCACCGTACCGCCGGTGTCTCCAAGTACAACAACCTCGGCCGCGCGCTGGTCGGTATCCGTGACCTGCGCGGCGTGGCCTGGCTGATCACCCGCAGCAAGCGCACCGCGGTGGAAGAGCGGTGATGGGCCTGGAGCTGCACTGGCTCGACCAGCCGCTGACCTGGCTGTACTGGACCGGCCTGCATGTGACCGGCTGGAAGCTGATCGGCTATACCGGCGCGCTGATGTTTGGTGGCCGCTGGCTGGTCCAGTTCATCGCCTCCAAGCGCGCCGGCAAGCCGGTGATCCCGCGCCTGTTCTGGTACATGAGCGTGGTCGGCAGCCTGATGACGCTGAGCTACTTCCTGTTCTCGGCCAAGCAGGACTCGGTGGGCGTGCTGCAGAACCTGTTCCCGGCGTTCACCGCGCTGTACAGCCTGCAGCTGGACATCAAGCACCGGGGCTGGAAGCGCGACAAGGCCAGCCACTGAGGCTGCGGGGTCGGATCCCTTTCCGCAGGAAAGGGCTCTGACCCCGTCCGGATCGCCGGCGCATCCACGCATGGCGTGGCTCTGTTGCATGTCCGGCGGCCGTGCCGGGTCCTGCCTGCTGTGGGTAGAGTCGACTTTCGCGCGAAGCGCGGGGTTTGCTACATCTGGCGGAAGAGCAGCCGACTGACAGTCGGCTCTACCACGCGTCTTCGGCGCTGGGGCCCCGGCCTGCGGCCGGTTCCCGGTCCTGCCTGCGTTGCAGGCAGGACCTTCGTCCCATGCCATGGGCCGTGGGCGGTGCCATGATCGGGGTCTGCCTTCCCGGGAACCTGTGCTCGTGAAAACCCGTCTTGCCGTTGCCCTGCTGATCGCCCTGTCCGCCCCCGCCGTGGCCCTGGCCGCGCCGCCCGCCACCGCCGCACCGGCCAGCGTGGCCACCGAATCGCCTGCCGACGCCGCCTTCCGTGCGGTGTACGAGAAGGAATGGAAGTGGCGCCAGGATGGCGGCGGCGAGGCCAGCGAGGACGAGGATGCCCCGGCCAATGCCACCCGCATGCCCGACGTCGGCCCGGCGGCGCAGCAGGCACGCCTGAAGGTGTGGGACGAGACCCTGGCCGCGCTGAAGAAGATCGACCCGAAGACCCTGTCGCCCGACAACCAGGTCAACTACGCGATTTACCGCGACCAGGTGTTCAACCTGGCCGAAGACGTGCGCCTGCGCGGCTACGAGATGCCGTTCAACGCCGACTCCTCGTTCTGGTCCAACCTGTCCTTCATGGCTCGGCGCGAGATGAAGACCGCGCAGGACTACCAGAACTACATCGCTCGCCTGAACGATGTGCCGCGCTACTTCGGCCAGCAGACCGAGAACATGCGCGCCGGCCTGAAGCGTGGCTTCAGCGTGCCGCGTGCCGTGCTCGATGGCCGCGAGGTGTCCATCGCCACCGTCGCCGAGCTGATGGATCCCACCGAGTCGCCGCTGTACGCACCGTTCAAGAAGCTGCCCAACAGCATCCCGGCCGCCGAGCAGGCCAGGCTGCAGGCGCAGGCGCGCGAAGCAATCAGTGGCAAGGTAGTGCCTGCGTTCCAGCAGCTGCGCACCTTCTTCGTCAGCGAGTACGTGCCGCAGGCGCGCACCACCCTGGCCGCCGAAGCGATGCCGGGCGGCAAGGCGTACTACAAGCAGCAGATCCACGAATACACCACGCTGGACCTGTCGCCGGACGAGATCCACCGCATCGGCCTGGGTGAAGTCGCGCGTATCCAGAAGGAAATGAACGACATCATCAAGCAGGTGAAGTTCAAGGGCAGCTTCGCCGAGTTCCTGACCTTCCTGCGCACCGATCCGCAGTTCTATGCCAAGACGCCGGAGGAACTGCTGTCGCGTGCCGCGTGGATCTCCAAGCGGGCCGATGGCCAGCTCGGCAAGTACATGACGCTGCCGCGCGCGCGCTTCACCATTGTGCCGGTGCCGCCGGACATCGCGCCGTTCTGGACCGCCGGCCGTGGTGGCATGGGCACCTACTGGCTCAACACCTACAACCTGCCGTCGCGCCCGCTGTACAACCTGCCGGCGCTGACCCTGCATGAATCCGATCCGGGCCACGCGCTGCAGGGTGCCATTGCCGCCGAGCAGAAGAACCTGCCCGAGTTCCGCCGCAACGCCTACATCTCCGCCTACGGCGAAGGCTGGGCGCTGTACTGCGAGAAGCTGGGCGTGGAGATGGGCATCTACGAAACCCCGTACGAGGATTTCGGCCGCCTGACCTACGAAATGTGGCGCGCTGCACGCCTGGTGATCGATACCGGCGTGCACAGCAAGGGCTGGAGCCGCGAGCAGGCGCTGGCCTACCTGCGTGACCACACCGCGCTGAGCGAGCATGAAGTGACCACCGAAGTGGACCGCTACATTTCCTGGCCGGGCCAGGCGCTGAGCTACAAGCTGGGCGAAATCGCCATCGTGCGCCTGCGCGCGCAGGCCGAGAAGGAGCTGGGCGACAAGTTCGACATCAAGGGCTTCCACGACACCCTGCTCAAGCAGGGCTCGGTGCCGCTGCCGGTGCTGGAACAGCAGATCCAGGCCTACATCGCCGAACGCAAGAAGGCCTGACCGTGCAAGGGTAGTGCCGGCCGCTGGCCGGCAATCCGGCCCGGTCATGGGGTCGGATCCCTTTCCCACGGAAAGGGCTCCGACCCCGGCATCACATCACCCCACCGCCCGCGGCTTGGCCACCCGTGCCGCGAAGGTCGGCAGCACCAGCAGGGTCAGCACGGTGGCGGTGATCAGGCCACCGATCACCACCGTCGCCAGCGGCTTCTGCACCTCGGCACCGGAACCGCTGGCGATCGCCATCGGAATGAAGCCGACGATCGCCACCAGCGCCGTGGTCAGCACCGCGCGGATGCGGCTCGACGCACCGTTGATCGCCGCCTGCAGCGGCAGGTCACCGGCATCCAGGCGCTCGCGGATCGCCTGCATCAGTACCAGACCGTTCAAGGTGGCCACGCCGGAGACGGCGATGAAGCCGACCGCCGCCGACACCGAGAACGGCATGCCACGCAGCAGCAGCGCGAGGATGCCGCCGACCAGCGCCAACGGCACGCAGCTGAACACCAGAATGGCTTCCTTGCCGCTGCGCAGGGCCATGAACAGCAGGCTGCCGATCAGCAGGAATACCACCGGTACCACCGTCGCCAGCCGCTTTTCCGCGCGCTGCAGGTTCTCGAACTGGCCACCCCAGGTCAGGTAGGCACCCGGCGGCAGTGCCACGTCGGCCACTGCGGCCTGCGCTTCGCCGACGAAACCGCCCAGGTCGCGGCCGCGCACGTTGGCCTGCACCACCACGCGGCGGCTGCCGTTGTTGCGGCTGATCTGGTTCGGCCCTTCGCTGACCGTGATGCGCGCGACCGACGACAGCGGAATCACCAGCCCCGATGGCGTAGCAATCGGCAACGACGCCAACTGGTCCGGATCGTTGCGCGAGGCATCGTCCAGGCGCACCACCACGTTGAAGCGGCGGTCGCCCTCGAAGATCTTGCCGGCCGCCGTGCCACCAATGCCGGTGGACAGTGCATCGCTCACGTCCGCCGCGGTCAGCCCATACTGCGCCGCCGCCACGTGGTCGATGGCCACGTTGAGCGTGGGCAGGCCGGAGATCTGTTCCACCCGCACGTCGGCCGCGCCGTTCACCGCACGCAGCTTCAGCGCTACCTGATCGGCCACCTTCTGCAGCTGGCTGAAGTCATCGCCGAAGATCATCACCGCAAGGTCGGTACGCACGCCGGAGATCAGTTCGTTGAAGCGCAGTTCGATCGGCTGGCTGAACTCGAAGCTGTTGCCCAGCTGCTGCCCGGCCAGCGTTTCGAAGCGTGCCACCAGCGCGTCCTTGCCCAGCTTCGGATCCGGCCAGTCCTTGCGTGGCTTGAGCACGATCACGCTGTCGGAGATGTTGGTCGGCATCGGGTCGATCGCCGCCTCGGCGGTACCGGTGCGCGAGAACACGGTTTCTACTTCCGGCTGCTTGGCAATTGCCTTTTCCAGTGCCAGCTGCATCGCCAGCGACTGCTCCAGCGAGGTCGACGGCACGCGCAGGGCCTGCATCGCCACGTTGCCTTCGTCCAGCGTCGGCATGAACTCGCGGCCCAGCAGCGAGAACGAACCGATGCCCACCACCACCATCATCACCGCACCGGCCAGCACCGTGCGCGGATGCGCCACGGCCTTGCGCACCACCGGCTCGATGCGCGCACGCAGCACGCGGATCAGCTTCGTCTCGTGCTCGCCATCGTCAGCATGTGTATCGCCGTCCTTCACCTTGGGCTCGCGCACCAGCAGTGCGGCCATCGCCGGCACGAAGGTGAAGGAGAAGATGAAGGCACCGACCAGGGCCAGCATGAAGGTGGCCGCCATCGGGTGGAACGTCTTGCCCTCCACGCCTTCCAGGGTAAGGATCGGCGCGAACACCAGCAGGATGATCAGCTGGCCGAAGGCCGCAGGGCGGGCCATCTTCATCGCCGAATCGGCGGCCACGCGCAGGCGTTCCATCGCGGTCAACGCACGGCCCAGTTCGGCACGGCGCTGGCCCAGCATCAGCAGCGTCGACTCGACCACGATCACCGCACCGTCCACCAGGATGCCGAAGTCCAGCGCACCCAGGCTCATCAGGTTGCCGCTGATGCCGAAGCGGTTCATGCCGATGACTGCGAACAGGAACGACAGCGGAATCACCAGCGCGGTGATCGTCGCCGCACGCAGGTTGCCCAGCAGCAGGAACAGCACCACCACCACCAGCAGCGCGCCCTCGGTGAGGTTCTTGGCCACGGTCTTGATGGTGGAATTGACCAGTACGCTGCGGTCCAGCACCGGTGCCGCCACGATGTCGGCCGGCAGCGACTTGTTCACCTGTTCCAGGCGCGCGGCGGCGGCCTGGGCCACGGTGCGGCTGTTGCCGCCGGCGATCATCAGCGCGGTGCCCAGCACGGCTTCATGGCCGTTGCGGCTGGCCGCACCCAGGCGTGGCGCGCGGCTCAGCTCGACCTCGGCCACATCGGCCACGCGCACCACTACGCCATTGCGGGTGGCCACCGGGGCCTGTGCCAGGTCGTCGGTGGTCAGCGCCAGGCCATCGGCACGCACCACCAGGCCTTCGCCGGCACGCTGCACGAAACCGGCACCGGCCTGCACGTTGGAACGCTGCAGGGCAGTGACCAGATCGGCCAGGCCGAGGCCGTGCGCGGCCAGTCGGGCGCTGTCCGGATGCACGCCGTATTCCTTGACGTAGCCGCCGACCGTATCGACGCCGGCCAGCCCCGGGCTGGAACGCATCTGCGGCGCAATGATCCAGTCCTGCACGGTGCGCAGGTAGGTGGCACGTTCTTCCGGCGTGCGCAGCAGGTTGCCTTCCGGCGTGCGGTAGACCTCGCCGGCCTGCCAGCCGGCTTCACCGGGCTTGGCCAGCCTGGCCGGATCGAACGCGGTGAAGTCCACGGTCCACATCAGCACTTCGCCGAGGCCGGTGGTGACCGGCGACAGCATCGGCGACGCGCCATCGGGCAGGTCTTCGGATGCCTCGCGCATGCGTTCGGCCACCTGCTGGCGGGCGAAGTAGATGTCGGTCGCATCGGTGAAGATCGCGGTGACCTGCGAGAAGCCATTGCGCGACAGCGAACGCGTGGTGGTCAGGCCGGGAATGCCGGCCAGCGCGGTTTCCAGCGGATAGGTCACCTGCCGCTCGATCTGCTCCGGGGTCAGTGCCGGTGCCACCGTGTTGATCTGCACCTGGCGGTTGGTGATGTCCGGCACCGCGTCGATCGGCAGCTTGCCCAGCTGGAACAGGCCCACGGCAGCGATCAGCGCCGCCATGAACACCACCAGCCAGCGGTGGCGCACCGCTGTTTCAATGATCAGCTTGAACATGGTCGCCTCCTCAGTGGCCGTGCTCGGCTTCGCCCTTGGCCAGTTCGGCCTTGAGCAGGAAGGCGTTGGCACCGACGATGCGCTCGTTGCCGGTCAGCCCACCGAGGATCTCGATGCGGTCGCCGGCACGGCGCCCGGCCAGCACCGGCTGAGCCTTGAAGCCGCCGTCGACGGCAACGAACACCGCGCTGCCGCCATCGACGTTCTGCACCGCATCGGCGGGCACGCTGAGCGAACCGTCCTGGCCTTCGGTGACCACCACCGCCGATACCGGCGAACCGGCCGGCGGCAGCGAAGCGTCCACCGGCGTGGCGCGGATCACCGCGACGCCGCCCTGCTGGCGCACATCAGCGGCCGAACCGGTGACGGTGGCGGTGAAGCTGCCACCCGGCACGCTCACTTCCAGCTTCATGCCGGGCGTGACCTGTGCGGCCAGCGCGGGCGGCGCGGTGAACACCAGTTCGTTCATCGCCGGATCGGCGACATCGGCCACCGCGCTGCCGGCAGCGACCACGCCGCCCGGGGTGACCTGCACGTTGCCGACGATGCCGGCCACCGGGCTGGTGATGCGCACGCGGCCACTGGCATCGGGCGCACCGTTGGCGGCGGCCTGGGCCTGCGCGGCAGCGGCCTGGGCCTGTGCCGCCAGCGAGCGGGCGCGCGAGGCCTCCAGTTCCTGGCGGGCGACCACACCCTGGTCGACCAGCGCCTTGTCGCGGCCATAGGCCAGGCGCGCGGCCTCGGCTTCGGCCGATGCAGCCAGCGCATTGGCGCGGAACACCGCAGCCTCACCGCTGACCACGATCGCCAGCGCCTGGTTCTGCTTCACCGCCGTGCCTGGCGCGACCAGCACGCGTTCGACGCGGCCGGTCACCGTGGAGGCAACCGAAGCGCGGGCGCCCACGGTGGGCTCGACCCTGCCGGACAGCCGGGTCGAGCCACCGCCACCGCGACCGATCGCGACCACTTCGATACCGGAGGCCTTGATCTGTTCCTGGGTCAGCTGCACCACGCCTTCATCGGCGTCGGCGGGGGCCTTGGCGGTTTCCGCCTTGGCCTCCTTGCTGTCGGCGGCATGGCCGTGGCCATCGTCGGTGCCGGCCTTGGCCGCAGCGGGGTCTTCATTGGCAGGCGTCTGCGCGTTGCCAGCGCAGCCGGCCAGCAGCATGGTCAGCAGCACGCCGCCGATCAGCGGGAAAGTACGGGAGAGAGTCATTTGGCCTCCACAAAAGGTGCGCGCCCCTCAAGGCGGGCAAGATCGATTTCCGCGCCGACGCGCGACAGGCGCGCATCCACGGCGGTGCCGCGGGCGGCGATGAGGGCGCTGCGCGTGCTGCGCAGTTCCAGCTGCGAGATGCGTCCGGCGTCGAAGCCGACGCGTGCGAGGCGATACGCCTCTTCGGCGGCGACCACGCTTTCATCGGCGGCGCGGGTACGGCTGCCGGCCGCCTTCAGCCCGGCCACGGCAGACAGGCGCTCGGCCTCGCTGTCGCGGCGCTGCTGGTCCAGGCGGGCCTCGGCCGCGCGCTGGTCGGCATTGGCGGCGCGGATGCCCCCGCGGTTGCGGTCGAACAGCGGGATGCTGAGGCTGACCCCGAGGTTGTAGGCACGCTCGCCGCCTTCGCGGAAGCGGGTCTGTGCGGCGGTGACACTGAGGTCGGGCAGGGCGCGCTTGCGCTCCACGTCGACCAGCTTGCCGGCCGCATCGGCTTCGGCTTCGGCGATGCGCACCGCCAGTGCCACGTCGGTGGCGCCACGCGGCAGCGGCGGGGCCCGGTCGAGCAGGCTGTCGTCGATCGACTGCACCGGCGCATCCAGCAGCGCGGCACCGGCCAGGCGGGCCAGCGCGGCATCGCGGAAGGCCTGCGCTTCATCCAGCGCAGCGCTGGCATTGGCCACTTCGCTCTGCGCCTGCACCGCGCGCAGCTGTGGCTCGCGGCCCTGCTTGACCATCGCGTTGACCGCGTTGGCGTCATCGCGGGTGAGGGTCAGCGCCTCTTCGGCCAGGGAGTAGCGGCGCAGTGCACTTTCCGCCTGTGCGTAGACCACCGCCAGCTGGCTGGCCACGTCGCTGCGGCTTTGGGCACCACGCAGGTTGGCAGCCTGTGCCTCGGCACGGGCGGCACGGACACGCGCGCCACGCTGGCCCCAGACCTCCAGCGGCTGGGACAGGGTGAGCACGGTATCGGCCTTGCCCATGCCGCCATAGGAGCCGGTGCCCCAGGCGTTCTCGGCGGAGTAGGAGAGGGAAGGGTTGGGCAACGCACGGGCCTGGTCGGCGCGCGCGTCGGCGGCCTCGGCCAGCGCCGTACCGACGCGGGTACCGGGCAGCTGGTCCAGGCGTTCAAGCAGGGTGTCGTAGGAAGGGGCGGCTTGCGCCATCACCGATGTCGCCGGGGCCAGGCCCAGCAACACGGCGACGACCAGCCCGGCCGCGCGCGGCGACCGAGGTGTCAGGATCGACATAGGGGGATTCCGGTTGTGAGTGAAACGGGAGCCCGCAATCGCGGGACGCGCTCAACTCACGCCCGGGGGGGACGCGTCAATTCATCCTGGGCGACCGCATAGGTCGCCGCGTCGCCGGCATTCATCCAGCGCGCCGGCAGTGGCGCACCGAAGGCGGCGAGGGTACTGGCCGGCAGGCTCAGGTTGGAGTGGTGGCAGTGGTTGTGGCCACAGGCACCGACGTGCTTGCCGTCGGCATCGCCATCGGCATCCGGAGCGGACTCCACATGCACCGTGCTGGCGTGCGGTTCCACCGTGCAGGCCAGCGCGTCGGCCACCGGCACGACCACGAATGCCGCCATCAGCAGCATCAGCAGGTACGAGCGAAGGTGGCGGGAGATCCGGCGCATGAAGGGAGGCTAGCAAGCGGTTTTCGCCGGATACAATATCAATGGACGCTTCGGGAATTCGTCGGAATCTCCCGTTCAGGTGGCGTCCTGCACTGCGGATTGCCCTTGCACGGGCGGTCCATTGCACCTTGCAACGCCTTCGGTGACGATCGGGATTCGTCACCAGGGAGGGAACGATGAACGCACGCGTCGCTGCTGTTGGGCTGCTGATGGTGTTGGTCAGCCCCGCTGTCCAGGCTTCGGATGACGTCTACGTCGAGTTACTGTGGTCGCCGACACCCGCGGACGCCATCGCGCGATCAGTGGCCTACCAGTTCGTTGCCGATGGACTGCACGACCACCGCATCTGCGTTGCCGCCGGTGGAGAAGACGCCGATGTGGGCGGATTGGAACTCACCATTCGCGACGCCAATGGCGTTCGCATCTCGCAGGTCCGGCATGACGGTTTCCGTGGCCGCAAGACCTGTTTCCCAGCGGACCTTGGCACTGCGGGGACGGCCGGCACGTGGACGGTGGATGCCGTTCTTGGCGACGGCCGGACCGGCAAAGCCGCCGTTCGTGTCGATCACCGCTTGGAGGAGTCTCCGCTGTATCTAGGGCACGACGGCCCCTACGTTGCTGGCCGCCCGAACTACGACCCGTCCGTCCCGGCGGCCGAATGGGTGGGCAAGCTGGTCTGGGTGCTGGACGTGGATGCCGAAGGCAAGGTAACCCGCGTTGAAGTGGAAGTCGCCGAAGGCGTTGGCGAACGCTTGCGTGCCCGTGCAATGGCCGCTGGCTGGTTGAGCCAGTTCGGCCCTGACCCGGCGCGTGCGACCAAGCCATTGCGTTGGCGTCGGACACTGGAATTTGCTGCGGAATGATGGCCGCGCGGGGGCAGTGCCCTTCGTCTGGGTAGTGCCGGCCGCTGGCCGGCAACCTCACGAGCGCAGGCAATCGCCTGCCATTGCCGGCCAGCGGCCGGCACTACCGGTCTGCAGGCAGCTTCGCGATCACCTTGATCTCGAACTGGAACCCATACAGCCAGGTCACGCCGATACCGGTCAGGGTCGGATGCGGCGCTTCGCCCCAGTACTCGGGCACGATCGCCCAGGCCTTCTCGAAGTTCTTCTCGGGGTCGACCAGGAACACGGTCACGTCGATCACGTCATCGAAGGTGCAGCCGGCGGCAGCCAGCACCGCGTTGAGATTCTCGAAGGCGCGGCGCACCTGGGTTTCGAAATCCGGCTCGGGCGAGCCGTCTTCGCGGCTGCCGACCTGGCCGGAGACGAACAGGAAGCCGTTGGATCGGATCGCCGGCGAGTAGCGGTTGCGCTCGTACAGGGCCTGGCGGCCGGCGGGGAAAACGACATCACGCTGTGACATGGGGGAGATCCCATAAGAGAGAACGCCATCCTCCGCGCAACCGCTGTCTGGATAAACCGCGATGATCGGCCTAGATTGATTGCCAATCCCAAACAATCATGGCCAGCCATGGACCGTTTCGAGGCGATGCGGGCGTTTGCCCGGGTAGTGGAAACCGGCAGCTTCACCCGCGCCGCGCAGACCCTGCAGATCAGCCGCACCACGGCCACCCAGCTGGTGCAGCAACTGGAGGCGCACCTGCGGCTGCGGTTGCTCAACCGCACCACGCGCCGGGTCAGCGTCACCGCCGATGGCGCGGCCTATTACCCGCGCATCGCCCGCCTGCTGGCCGAGCTGGAAGAGGTGGAGGGCGGGCTGGGCGACGCGGCCACCCAGCCGCGCGGGCGCCTGCGCGTGGATGTGCCCGGGCCGTACGCGCGCTTGCGGCTGGTGCCGGCGCTGCCGGATTTCCAGGCGCGCTACCCGGAGATCCAGCTAGACATTGGCGTGAGTGACCGCGAGGTCGACGTCATCGCCGACAACGTCGACTGCGTGATCCGCGGCGGCACCCCGGGCAATCCGGCGCTAGTGGCGCGGCCGTTGGCTGCACTGCCGATCGGTTTCCACGCCAGCCCGGGCTATGTGCAGCGTTTCGGGTTGCCGGCCGATCCGCGTGCGCTGGAAGGGCCGGACCACCACATGGTCGGTTTCCTCAGCCCGCGCAGTGGCCGGGCGCGGGTGTTCAGCGCCCAGCGCGGCGATGAGCGCATCGAGGTGCAGGGCCGCTACACGGTCGGCTTCGACGACGGCAACGCCTATCTGGCCGCGGCGTTGGCGGGTCTGGGCGTGGTCGCGTTGCCCAGCTACATGGCCGAACCGCACGTGGCGCGTGGTGAGCTGCTGCCGGTGCTGCAGGACTGGCAGCTGCCGCCCATGCCGATGCATGTGATGTTCCCGCCGAACCGGCACATGAGCCAGCGTCTGCGGGTATTCATTGATTGGGTGGTGGAAGCGTTGGGGTGAGTGCATCGGTCGCGTGCGAAAATCCGGCTGCACGTACTGGAGAACGCATACCCTGATGAGCCGCATCGTCGCACTGGATACCGAAACCACCGGCATTTCCCACCGCCTGGGGCACCGGGTGATCGAAATCGGTGCCGTCGAACTGATCGATGGCCAGCTGACCGGCCGCCAGTTCCACACCTACCTGCAGCCGCAGCGTAAGGTCGATTGGGGCGCACAGCGCGTGCATGGCATCAGCGATGCGATGCTGGTGGGCAAGCCACTGTTCTCCAGCAAGGCCGCCGAACTGCTGGACTTCCTGCGCGGCAGCGAAATGATCGCGCACAACGCCACCTTCGATGTGGGCTTCCTGGACAACGAGCTGCGCCTGGCGGGCATCCCCGGCACGCTGGCCCAGCATTGCCGCATCACCTGCAGCCTGAAGCTGGCGCGCGGGCGCTGGCCCGGCCAGGGCAACAAGCTGGATGATGTGCTGCAGCGCCTGCGCATTCCCGGCAACCGCGGCCTGCATGGCGCGTTGAAGGATGCCCATCTGCTGGCCCAGGTGATTCCGCACCTGCGTTGAGCCGGCCCGGCCGCTTGTGTAGAGCCGAGCCCACGCTCGGCTCGGTCTTGCGGGCCGAAGCAGCCGAGCATGGGCTATGCCGGTCGTCCTGACCGTCACCCTACGGGCCGTCGCAAGCGACGTTGGCAGCGGCTCCTGCCGCTACCTTCGGCTCTACAGGAAGGTGGCCGTCGCGTTCAGCCCCAGCCTGTGGGTAACTTGCGAAAGTGCTTAAACCCGTGCATAATGCGCGGCTCGCTGTGTCCGGTTTTCTACCGGGCGGCGCCCTCGGGAACACGTCCCCGGCCGCCCAACGCCAGCGTAACCCTTTGATTCTCTTGACGTGTGGTGGGCAACCATCGAGGCCGCCGTCTCCCGGGCTACGGGCTGACAACTACTACTATCGAGGTGCGCAATGTCCCGCGTATGCCAGGTTTCCGGCAAGCGAGTGCAGACGGGTAACAACGTCTCGCACGCCAACAACAAGACCCGTCGTCGTTTCCTGCCGAATCTGCACGAGCGCCGTTTCTGGGTGGCCAGCGAGAACCGCTGGGTCAAGCTTCGTGTTTCCGCGCATGCACTGCGCACCATCGACAAGAACGGCATTGATTCCGTTCTGGCTGAGCTGCGTGCGCGCGGCGAAAAGGTCTGAGGAGTAAAGCATCATGGCAGGCAAGCGCGATAAGGTCCGTATGATTTCCTCGGCCGGTACCGGCCACTTCTACACGACCGACAAGAACAAGAAGAACACCCCGGGGAAGATGGAATTCCTGAAGTACGATCCGGTCGTGCGCAAGCACGTCCTGTACAAGGAAGGCAAGATCAAGTAATCCGCAAGGATTGCTGGTCCCCGCGAAGAAACCCGCCCTTGTGGCGGGTTTTTTCATGCCTGGCATCCAGAGGGTGGGGGCCGACCGTTGGTCGGCCCACTCCCTCGACCCCCGGTAGGTGCCAACCTTGGTTGGCACACTTATCCCGCCCCCGGTAGGTGTCGACCTTGGTCGACACGCTGGTTCAAGGCCGTCGAGCGCGGCTCGACTCTACAAGGGCCGGTGGGCAGAATGGCCCATCACCTCCCGACGGGCGACGCGATGCTGTTCGAGTGGTTGCTGGGTTCCTACCTGCTGCTGATCGACTGGCTGATCCGGCTGGTCGCGCTGTGCTGGATTCCCACCCGCACCACGCCGGGGGCGGCGCGCAGCTGGCTGCTGCTGGTCGGCTTCGTGCCGCTGCTGGGCCTGCCGCTGTACCTGCTGTTCGGCCACCCGTGGCTGTCGCGTGAGCGCATCCGCCGCCAGGCCGAGGCCTCGCAGGTGATCCGCGAGGAACAGGCGCTGCAGCATCGCCTGCGCTGGGCCCCGCAGCCGGACACCGCCAGCGCCGAGATCGTGCCGCTGGTGCAGCGCCAGGGCGACTTCATGCCGGTGCACGGCAACGCGGTGGACCTGCTGACCGACTACGACGAATCGCTGCACACGCTGATCGCCGACATCGACCAGGCCGAAGACCGCGTGCACCTGCTGTACTACCTGATGTTCGATGACGCGGTGGGCGAGGCGGTGGTCGAGGCGCTGCAGCGTGCCGCCGCGCGTGGCGTGCAGTGCCGCGTGCTGCTCGACGCGGTGGGTGCCAAGCGCGGCCTGCGCGCCTATCGCAAGCGCCTGGAAGCGCGCGACATCGAAGTGCGCGCGATGCTGCCCGGTGGCCTGCGCTGGCGGCGCAGCGGGCGCATGGACCTGCGCAACCACCGCAAGATCGCGGTGATCGACAACGAAGTGGCGTATGTCGGTTCACAGAACCTGGCCGGCCCCGGGTTCGTGCCCGGCCACCCGAACCGCGAACTGGTGGCGCGCGTGCGTGGCCCGGCGGTGGCGCACCTGGAAGCGGTGTTCGCCAGCGACTGGTACATGGAAACCGGCCAGCGCCTGGACGTGATCGCCGATGTGCCCGAGTGCAGCGATGACATCGCCACCCAGCTGTTGCCCAGCGGCCCTGCCTATCCGTACAGCAACGCACGCGATGCGGTGGCGGCACTGATCCACCTGGCGCGGCGCCGGCTGGTGATGGTCACCCCGTACTTCGTGCCCGACGAAGCCACGCTGAGCGCGCTGCGCATCGCGGCGTTGTCCGGCGTGGACGTGCAGCTGATCCTGTCGGCCAGCAACAACCAGCGGCTGACCTCGTGGGCGCAGGAGGCGTACTACGACGAGCTGCTGCGCTGTGGCGTGCGCATCGCCCTGTACGAACCGCAGTTCCTGCACGCCAAGCACATGAGCGTGGACGAGGACATCGCCGTGCTGGGCTCGATCAACATGGATATCCGCTCGTTCGCGCTGAATGCCGAGATCGGCCTGATCTGCTACGACCGCGCGCTGGTGCAGCAGTTGTGCGCGATCGAGGACGGCTACCTGCGTGAGTCGCGGCAGCTGGACCTGCAGCAGTGGCGCAGCCGCCCCACGTGGCGGCGCAGCCGCGAAGGCATCGCACGCCTGGCCGATGCGTTGATGTGAGGCAAGGCCGGCCGCCCATTTCGGCAATCCGGCCTGTCATCGCCGATGGCCTACAATCGGCGCATGACTGATTCACCGCGTAATGGCGAACTGGACCTGGCAATCATCGGTGGTGGTGCGGCCGGCGTGCTGGTGGCGATCCAGGTACTGCGCCAGGCCCATGCGCCGCTGGCGCTGGCCATCTTCGAGCCGGCTTCGCAGCTGGCGCAGGGCATCGCCTATGCCACGCCGTGGCCGGAGCATCTGCTGAACGTGCCGGCGGCGAAGATGAGTGCGTTTGCCGACCAGCCCGGCGATTTCCTCGACTACCTGATGGCCGCCAACGCCTACCCGGGCGAGGCGCGCGAGGTGCTGGGCGAGCGTTACGTGTGCCGCCACTACTTCGCGGCCTACCTGCAACAGCGCCTGCAGGACGCCGCCACAGCCAGCCCGGCGCAGCTGCAGGTGATCGCGCAGCCGGTGCTGGGCCTGCAGCCGGATGACCACGGTTACCGGCTGCAGCTGGGCGATGGCCAGACGCTGCACGCCGCACAGGCGGTGCTGGCTACCGGCAACAGCATGCGCCCGCTGCCGGTGGCCGGTGCTGATGCGCTGCCTGCGGATGACGTGATCGAGGCCTGGGACTACGACGGCGTACGCACCCTGGCCGGTGAGCAGGCCGTGGCCATTGTCGGTTCCGGCCTGAGCATGGCCGACACCGTGCTGGCGCTGGTCGCTGCCGGCCACACCGGCCCGCTGCATGTGATCTCGCGCCATGGCCTGCTGCCGTTGCCGCACGCGCGTGGTGGCCTGCCCAGCTTCGACCCGGCCACGTTGCTGCCGATGAACCTGCGCCAGCGCCTGCACGCATTGCGCGGGTTCGCACGCCAGGCGCAGGCCGATGGCCTGCCGTGGCAGGGCGTGATGGACCGCATCCGCCCGCACGGGCAGGCGCTGTGGTGCAGCCTCGATGAGGCCGACCAGCGCCGCTTCCTGCGCCATGTGGTGCGCTATTGGGACGTGCATCGCCACCGCATCGCCGAAGAGGTGGATGCGCAGCTGCAGACGCTGCAGGACAGCGCCCAACTGTGTATCCATCGGTCCCGCCTGCAGCGCGTCTGGCGCGAAGGCGATGCCCTGCGGTTGTCCGGCCGCGATGCCACCGGCAATGAACAGCAGTGGACGATCAGCGGGGTGATCAACGCCACCGGCGTGGAAACCCGTGCCAGCGCGCTGCGCAATCCGTTGCTGCAGCAGCTGCAGGCTGATGGATTGGCGCGCCCCGGCCCGCACGGGCTGGGCCTGGACAGCACGGTGCCGGGCGATCGCCTGTGTGCCGCCGGTGGCCAGCCGCAGGCACGGCTGGGCGTGCTCGGCAGCCTGCGCATCGGCAGCCTGTGGGAAAGCCTGGCGGTGCCTGAACTGCGTCAGCAGGCGCACGCACTGGCAACCCAGGTGGTCGCAGGAGCCGCGACGGCGATGCCGTAAAATGGGGGCATGGATGTCTCCCACCTGCTTGATGGCCTGAACCCGGCCCAGCGCGAAGCCGTCTCCGCTCCCCCCGGCCACCACCTGGTGCTGGCCGGTGCCGGTTCCGGCAAGACCCGCGTACTCACCCACCGCATCGCCTGGCTGCATGAAGTCGATGGCGTGCCGACCCACGGCATTTTCGCGGTGACCTTCACCAACAAGGCGGCCGGCGAAATGCGCCACCGCATCGACGCACAGCTGCCCAATGGCAGCCGCGGCATGTGGATCGGCACCTTCCACGGCCTGGCCAACCGCCTGCTGCGCCTGCACTGGCAGGACGCGAAGCTGCCGGAAGGCTTCCAGGTGATGGATTCGGACGACCAGCTGCGGCTGGTCAAGCGCGTGGTGCAGGCGCTGGAACTGGACGACGGCAAGTACCCGGCCAAGCAGATCGCGTGGTGGATCAACGCGCAGAAGGACGAGGGCCGCCGCCCGCAGCACATCCAGCCCGAGCCGCACGACGCGTGGCTGGAAACCATGCGCCAGGCCTACATCGAGTACCAGGCACGCTGCGACCGCGCCGGCCTGGTCGACTTCGCCGAGCTGCTGCTGCGCGCGCACGAACTGCTGCGCGACAACCCGGCCCTGTTGGCGCACTACCGCGCCCGTTTCCGCGAAATCCTGGTGGACGAGTTCCAGGACACCAACGCCATCCAGTACGCCTTCGTGCGCGTGCTGGCCGGCGATTCCGGCCACGTGTTCGTGGTCGGCGACGATGACCAGGCCATCTACGGCTGGCGCGGTGCCAAGGTCGAGAACGTGCAGGGCTTCCTGCGCGACTTCCCGGGCGCGCAGACCATCCGCCTGGAACAGAACTACCGCTCCACCGCCAACATCCTCGGCGCCGCCAATGCGGTGATCGCGCACAACCCGGACCGCATCGGCAAGCAGCTGTGGACCGACAGCGGCGACGGCGAGCCGATCGACCTGTACGCCGCCTACAACGAGATGGACGAGGCACGCTACATCGTCGAGCGCGCGCGCCAGTGGGTGCGTGACGGTGGCAGCTATACCGAAGTGGCCGTGCTATACCGCAGCAACGCGCAGTCGCGCGCACTGGAAGAAGCGCTGCTGAGCGAACAGGTGCCGTACCGCGTGTATGGCGGCATGCGCTTCTTCGAGCGTGCCGAAATCAAGGACGCGCTGGCCTACCTGCGCCTGCTGTCCAACCGCAACGACGACGCGGCGTTCGAGCGCGCGGTCAACACGCCGACGCGTGGCATCGGCGACCGCACGCTGGACGAAGTGCGCCGCGAGGCGCGCGCGCAGGGCATTTCGCTGTGGGAAGCGACCATGCTGGTCACCCAGGGCAGCGCGCTGGCCGCGCGCGCGCGGAATGCGCTGGCCGGTTTCCTGGTGCTGGTCAACGAGCTGCAGGCGCAGACCCTGCACATGACCCTGGCCGAGCGCGTGGACCACGTGCTGGCCCGCTCGCAGCTGCGCGAGCACTGGAGCAAGGAAAGCCGCAACGCGCTGGACTCGGAATCGCGTACCGACAACCTCGACGAACTGGTCTCGGTGGCCTCGCGCTTCGTGCGCCGCGCCGACGACATCGAGGAAGTGGGCGAGGACATGGACGAGCTGGTCGCATTCCTGGCCTATGCCGCGCTGGAGGCCGGTGAGGGCCAGGCGCAGGCGGGCGAGGACGGCGTGCAGCTGATGACCCTGCACTCGGCCAAGGGCCTGGAGTTCCCGCTGGTGTTCCTGGCCGGTCTGGAAGAAGGCCTGTTCCCCAGCGCACGTTCGCTGGAGGAAAGCGGGCGGCTGGAAGAAGAGCGCCGCCTGGCCTACGTGGGCATCACCCGCGCGCGCCAGAAACTGGTGCTGAGCTACGCCGAATCGCGCCGCATCCACGGCCAGGACAACTACAGCCTGCCGTCGCGCTTCCTGCGCGAGATCCCCCGTGAGCTGCTGCACGAAGTCCGGCCGAAGGTGCAGGTCTCGCGGCCGGCCTCGATGGGCGCGAGCCGGGTGATGGGCCATGCCTCGATCGAGGCACCGCCGATCAAGCTCGGCGCACTGGTCACCCATCCCAAGTTCGGCGAAGGCATGGTGACCGACTACGAAGGCAACGGCGCACACGCCCGCGTGCAGGTCGAGTTCGCCGACGCCGGCAGCAAGTGGCTGGTGATGGCCTACGCCAACCTGACGGTGATCTGATCACCGTCGAGGGGTCGGATCCCTCCCGCAGGGAGGGCTCTGACCCCATTGCGGAATGCACGTGGTTGGGGTCAGAGCCCTTTCCCGTTGGAAAAGGGATCCGACCCCGATTAGGCTGCGGGCATGACCCGCAACGTGCTCTTCCTCTGCAGCCAGAACCGCCTGCGTAGCCCGACGGCCGAGCAGGTATTCGCCGATTGGCCGGGCATCGAGACCGCCTCAGCCGGGTTGTTGGCCGATGCCGAGGAAGTGCTCAGCCCCGAGCTGCTGCAGTGGGCCGACCTGGTGTTTGTGATGGAGAAGGCGCATCGCAACCGGTTGTCCAGCCGCTACAAGGCATGGCTGAAGGGCAAGCGGGTGATCTGCCTGGATATCCCGGACGACTACGACTACATGGACCCGGTGCTGGTGGAGCTGCTGAAGCGCAAGGTGGCGCCGTTCCTGCGTTGACGGGCTGTTGTAGAGCCGAGCCCATGCTCGGCTGCTTCTGTCGGGAAAGAGCAGCCGAGCATGGCTATGCCGGTCGTCCTGACCGGCACCCTTCGGGCCGTCGCAAGCGACGTTGGCAGCGGCTCCTGCCGCTACCATCGGCTCTACAATGAGCGGCACATCTTCCAGGAACGCCCCCATGACCGAACCCACGCTGCACGTCACCGTGAAGTTGAACGCCCGGCTGCAGCCGGAGCATCGCCACGAACTGTTCGAGGATCCGCTCGATGCGCTGCTGCAGGCGGCGCAGGTGGGCGAGCTGACCGGCGGCGGCACCGCGATCTCCGACCTGGGCGAGGTCGAGTACGGCGATATCGAAGTGGCGCTGGTCGATGCCGATGGCGTGCCGAAGCTGATCGATCTGCTGGAGCAGCTGGGTGCACCAAAGGGTTCGCAGCTGCAGGGTGCGGGTGAAGCCGACCGCAGCTTCGGCGTGACCGAAGGCCTGGGCATCTACCTGGATGGCCTGAACCTGCCGGACGACGTCTACGAACAGTGCGATTCCAACCACGTGTTCGAACAGCTGTCGGAGAGCATCGACGGCCTGGGCGAAATCTGCAGCTGGTGGCAGGGCCCGACCGAGACCGCGCTGTACATGTACGGCGAATCGTTCGAGGCGATGCGTGATGCGATCGCTGAATTCGTGGCCAGCTACCCGCTGTGCCAGAACGCGCGCGTGGTGCAGATCGCCTGAGCGACGTTGTTGTAGAGCCGAGCCCATGCTCGGCTCATGCACCCGCAGCCGAGCATGGCTCGGCTCTACAGAAGAGGGCGGGCCGGGCCCGTCCCCCGGACCACGTGACGATGCGCACACGCCGCTGCACGGCGCCGGATTGATCCTGCTCAAGGCACGGCCTGCACATCCGGTGTGCAATGGTGTCGTTCCCATCTGGCAGATCGCTACGGAGCCCCACCATGTACAAGCGCATCCTGATTGCCACCGACGGATCCGAGCTGGCCGACAAGGGCCTGGCCAAGGGCCTGGAGCTGGCCAAGGACCTCAATGCCGAGGTCGATATCGTGACTGTTTCCGAGCCATGGGCCGTCGGCATGTACGACGCCATGGGCTGGAGCGTGGGCTACATGAACAGCCCTGAGTACAAGGCCGACCGAGAGGAAGGCGCGCAGAAAGTGCTGCAGCCGGCGCTGGCCAAGGCCGCCGAGCAGGGCATCACCGCCAATCCGGTGCATGTGCTGGACCGCTATGCGGCCGACGGCATCATCGAGACGGCGGGCGAGCGCAACAGTGACCTGATCGTGATGACGTCGCACGGCCGCCGTGGCGTGACCCGTGTGCTGCTGGGCAGCCAGACCGCGGAAGTGCTGGCGCGCAGCACCCTGCCGGTGCTGGTCATCCGCTGATCCATACCCGCTGATTCAAGCGTTCCCGGGGAGGGGACCCGACGCCGGCCGCAGGATGCGCGCCGGCGTCATCTTTTTGGGGCTGCACAAGCGGCCATCCATGCAGGGCGTGGATGCGGCCAGCGTTCTCATGAAAGCCGCGTTGGCTGGCCGCGGCAGGCGCGGCGCCACTGCGCCGGCGACATCCCATAGCGGGCCTGGAAGGCCCGCTGGAACTGGCGTTCCGAGGCGAAGCCCACCTCATACAGCAGCCAGGTGACGCTGCAGCAGGGATCACGGTCGAGGTGGCGGTGGGCCAGCCACAGGCGCCGTTCGCGGATGTAGCGGGCGACCCCGCCCAAGGCCTGGAACAACCGGTACAGCGTGGGCCGCGAGAGCGCGAAGGCATCGCGGATCATGCGCTCGTCCAGTTCACACTCACCCAGGTGCGCATCGATGAAATCGAGGATCCGCCGCAGTCGCGGGTCGGACGGCGGGGCCGTCGACGCCGACGGCAGTGAAGCAAGGGCAGCGGTACCAAGGTCGGCGGCAAGTGCGCCGACCAGCGAGGGGCAGTGCTGGAGTGTCATGGCAGCGTCTTCACGGCCCATCCCCTGGGCCTGTCCTGTCGATACCGACAGTTGCGCTGAAAACCCATCATCGGCCTGCCGCGAACCCCGACGACCACGCTGAGACGAATTGTCGGGAGGCCTGCGCGGCGGTCTCCCAGACTTGCCCGGCATCGAGGCCGACGCCCGCGGGCGCCCGGCACGACCCGTTTCCATCGGAGGCCAGGCCATGGCGAACAGCCAGAAGTTCATTGCCCGCAATCGGGCACCGCGGGTGCAGATCGAGTACGACGTTGAGGTCTACGGGGCGCAGAAGAAAGTACAGCTGCCCTTCGTGATGGGCGTGATGTCCGACCTGTCCGGCGCCAATGCCGGCGAACTGCCGTCACTGGAAGAGCGCAAGGCGCTGGAGATCGATGTCGACAACTTCGACAGCCGGCTGCAGTCGATGAAGCCGCGGGTGGCGTTCAGCGTGCCGAACACGCTGACCGGCGAAGGCAGCCTGAGCGTGGACATCACCTTCGAGAGCATGGACGACTTCTCGCCGGCCGCCGTGGCGCGCCGTGTCGAGCCGTTGGCCAAGCTGCTGCAGGCGCGTGCACAGCTGGCGAACCTGGATACCTACATGGACGGCAAGGCCGGTGCGGAGGCATTGATCGCGCAGGCGATCCGTGACCCGGCGCTGCTGCAGGCACTGGTCGCCGCGCCGAACAGCGATGGCAAGGACGGGGAGTAACGCCATGTCGACCGAACAGCTGATCGAAGCCGGCAGCGATACCGGCACCGCACTGGAATCGGGCGGCTTCGCCGAACTGCTGAACAAGCAGTTCCGGCCGAAGAGCGACCGCGCACAGCAGGAAGTGGAATCGGCGGTGCGCACGCTGGCCGAACAGGTGCTCAGCCGCGCGGACATCGTCAGCGACGATGTCTCGCAGACGATCAAGGCCTACATCGCCGAGATCGACCGCACGCTGACTGCACAGCTCAACCAGATCCTGCACCATCCGGACTTCCAGCAGCTGGAAGGCGCCTGGCGCGGCCTGCACTACCTGGTCAACAACACCGAGACCGATACCCAGCTGAAGATCCGGGTCTTCAATGTATCGAAGAAGGAACTGGGCAAGACCCTGAAGCGCTACAAGGGCACCGCCTGGGACCAGAGCCCGATCTTCAAGAAGGTCTATGAACACGAGTACGGCCAGCTGGGCGGCGAGCCCTATGGCTGCCTGGTGGGCGATTACTACTTCGACCAGAGCCCGCAGGATGTCGAGCTGCTGGCCGGCATGGCCCAGGTGGCGTCGGCCGCGCATGCACCTTTCCTGTCGGCGGCGGCACCGCGGCTGCTGGGCATGGATGGCTGGGATGAACTGGCCAACCCGCGCGATCTGGCCAAGATCTTCACCACCCCCGACTACGCGGCCTGGCGTTCGCTGCGCGACTCGGAAGATTCCAAGTACATCGGGCTGGCGATGCCGCGCACGCTGGCGCGCCTGCCCTACGGCGCCGCCACCGATCCGGTGGACGAGTTCGATTTCGAGGAAGACACCTCCGGCGCCGATTCGAGCCGTTACACCTGGCAGAACGCGGCCTATGCCATGGCGGTCAACATCAACCGCTCGTTCAAGCAGTACGGCTGGTGCTCCAGGATCCGCGGCATCGAGTCCGGTGGCGCGGTGGAAGGCCTGCCCACCCATACCTTCCCGACCGACGATGGCGGCGTGGACATGAAGTGCCCGACCGAGGTGGCCATCACCGACCGCCGCTCCGCCGAGCTGGACAAGCTGGGGCTGATGCCCCTGGTGCATCGCAAGAATTCCGACATGGCAGCCTTCATCAGCGCGCAGTCGTTGAACAAGCCTGCCGAGTACGACAACCCCGACGCCACCGCCAACGCGGCGCTGGCGGCCCGGCTGCCGTACATGTTCGCCTGCAACCGCTTCGCGCATTACCTCAAGTGCATCGTGCGCGACAAGATCGGTTCGTTCTCCAGCCGCGAGCAGATGCAGAAGTGGCTGGGCAACTGGATTCTCAACTACGTCGACGGTGATCCGGCCAACTCCAGCGAGGAGTACAAGGCCAGCCATCCGCTCGCCGCCGCCGAGGTGGTGGTGGAGGAGGTGGAAGGTGCGCCCGGCTATTACACCTCCAAGTTCTTCCTGAAACCGCACTACCAGCTGGAAGGACTGACCGTTTCGCTGCGGCTGGTTTCGCGCCTGCCGTCACAGGCCAAGGCCTGATCTTCCCGTTCCCCTTCCCGCGCCGGCCAGGCCCTGGCCGGCGAACCGATTCGACAGCCGATTGAAGGAGCAGTTCCATGGCATTCGACATGCATCTGAAGTTCCAGGGTGGCAGCGTCACCATCGAAGGTGGCTCGACCCACGCCAAGCACAAGAACGAGATTCCGGTACTGGCCTGGTCGTGGGGCGTCAGCAACAGCGGCGACCTGCACAGCGGCGGGGTCAGCTCCGGTGGCAAGGCACACGTCCAGGACATCTCCATCACCAAGTACGTGGACAAAAGCTCCAACGCGCTGCTGCAGGCTGCCAGCACCGGTGCACGCCTCGAGGAGGCGTGGTTGTACGTGACCAACGCCACCGGCGAGCAGACCGACTATGTGACCCTGCACCTGTCCAACGGCGTGCTGATCACTTCGGTATCCACCGGCGGCTCCGGCGGCGAGGACCGCCTGACCGAGAACGTCACCCTGCACTTCGGCAAGTTCCAGTACGGGTTCCAGCCGCAGAAGCCCGACGGCACCGCCGACGGCGCGGCCAAGACCTTCACCTACGACATGCAGGCCGTGGCCAAGGGCTGATGCATGAACGTGCCGCCCACCACCGATACCGCACCGGCCGTGGACCTGCTGCGGGCCGGTGACCTGGGCGGCGCGCTGCAGGCGCAGCGCGAACGTGTGCGTGCCGCACCGACCGCCGCCGCTGAACGTGTCTTCCTGTTCCAGCTGCTGGCCGTGCTCGGCCAGTGGCAACGGGCCGAGGCCCAGCTGCAGGCGGCCGTGCAGCTCGATGCCAGCCTGTCGCTGCTGGGCAGTGCCGGCCACGCCCTGCTGTGTGCCGAGCAGGTGCGTGCCGAGGTATTCGCCGGCACGCGCCTGCCGCCCGTACTGGGCACGCCGCAGCCCTGGCTGGCGCCGCTGCTGCAGGCCGTGCAGCTGCAGCAGCAGGGCCACATCGACGCAGCCATTGATCTGCGCGAACAGGCGTTCTCGCAGGCACCGGCGGTCGCGGGTGACTGTGATGGCGAGCCGTTCGAGTGGATCGCTGATGCCGACCCGCGTTTCGGTCCCTGCCTGGAAGTGATCACCCCCAGCGGCTATGCGTGGCTGCCGCTGGATGGCCTGGCTGAACTGCGCATTGATCCTCCCGAAGACCTGCGTGACCTGGTCTGGGCACCGGCCGAACTGCACCTGCGCCAGGGCACTGCGCTGCGTGCGTTCGTGCCGGTACGTTATCCGGGCAGCGAAGCCGGCGATGACAGCGGCCTGCAGCTGGCCCGGCGCAGTGAATGGGACGAGCACGGCATCGGCAGTGGCCAACGCATGCTGGCCACCGACAGCGGTGACCATCCCCTGCTGCAGATACGGCAGCTGCGGCTGCAGCGTGCGGACTGAGATGCGCCGATGGCCGAGCTGACCACCACCGAGCGCCTGCAGCCGTCCCTGCTGGACCGGTTGACCGACGATGCACCGCTGCAGCGCGACGAAAGCCGCGAACAGCGGGTGATCTCTGCCAGCCGACTGCGCGAGTGCGTGATGCGCGACCTGTCGTGGCTGCTCAACAGCGTGCACCTGGCGGCCAGCACGCGCCTGGAGGACATGACCGACGTCGCCGGTTCGGTGCTCAACTACGGCATTCCGGACCTGACCGGGCTGGAGCTGGCCGGACTGGATGTCGCGACGCTGCAGCGGCGGCTGCGCGAGGCCATCCTCGCCTTCGAGCCGCGCCTGATCGCACACACGCTGCAGGTGACCGTCCAGGCCAACGCGCAACGGATGGACCGGCGCTCGCTGGTGTTCGACATCCGCTCGGAAATGTGGGCGCAGCCGATCCCGCTGAATCTCTACCTGAAGACCGAAGTGGACCTGGAGACCGGCCGCATGGACCTGGTCGAGGGCAATGCCTGATGGATCCGCGCCTGCTCCGCCACTACAACCGCGAGCTGCAGCACATCCGTGGCATGGGCGCGGAGTTCGCCCGCGAGTTTCCGAAGATCGCCGGGCGCCTGGGCATGGATGGCATGGAGTGTGCCGATCCCTATGTCGAGCGCCTGCTGGAAGGCTTCGCCTTCCTTGCCGCTCGCGTGCAGGTGAAGCTGGACGCGCAGTTCCCGGTGTTCACCCAGCACCTGCTGGAGATGGTGTATCCGCACTTCCTGGCGCCGGTCCCTTCCATGGCGGTCGTGCAGCTGCAGCCGGACCTGAAGGACGCCAAGCTGGCTGCGGGCCACCGTGTGCCCCGCCACAGCCGCCTCGTTGCCACGCCAGTGGCCGGCGAGCGCACGGCCTGTGAATACCGTACCGCGCATGAGGTGACGCTGTGGCCATTGCAGCTGGTGGAAGCGCGCTATTTCGAGAATCCGGCGGCATTGGCGGCGGCGGAGGTCGCAATTCCTACCGACAGCGCGGCGCGTGCGGGGCTGCGCCTGCGCCTGCAGGCACAGGCGGGCGTACCGCTGGCGACGTTGTCGCTGGATCGCCTGCCGTTGTTCCTGGCCGGCACCGATGGCCTGCCACGGCGGCTGTATGAGCAGCTGATGGGCAACGCGTGTGGCTGCTGGCTGCGTGCGGGAGGTCCGGCCCACTGGCAGCCCGCTGAAGCCCTGCAGCCGGTCGGTTTCGACGACACGCAGGCATTGCTGCCGTATGACAGGCGTTCGTTCAGTGGCTACCGGCTGCTGCAGGAGTATTTCGCCTGCCCGGAGCGGTTCCTGTTCGTCGAACTGACCGGGCTGAAGCCGGTGTTGCAGCGCGCCACCGGCAACCAGCTGGAGGTCGTGATCCTGTTCGATCGCAGTGAGCCCGGCCTGCACAATGCGCTGGGCGTGGACAACGTCCGCCTGTACTGCACGCCGGCCATCAACCTGTTTCCGCAGGCGGCCGACCGCGTGCATCTGTCGCCCGGACGCCACGAATACCATGTGCTGCCCGACCGTACCCGGCCGCTGGACCTGGAAGTGCATAGCGTCACCGCCGTGGACGGCTACGGTGACGGCCAGTCGCCCGAGCAGCGCTTTGCACCGTTCTATGGCAGCCAGGCACGTACCTGGCACGATCCGCAAGGCGCGTACTACACGCTGCGTCGCGAGCCGCGCCAGCTGTCGGCTCGCCAGCGGCGGCAGGGCGCACGCTCCAGCTACGTGGGCAGCGAGGTATTCATCAGCCTGGTCGACGCTGCTGATCGACCCTTCCCCAGCCGGCTGCGCCAGCTGGGGCTGCAGCTGCTGTGCAGCAACCGTGACCTGCCGTTGCAGATGCCGGTGGGCAAGGGACGCACCGACTTCAGCCTGGACGATGGTGCACCGGTCACCGCGATCCGCTGCGTGGCCGGACCGACCCGTCCACGGCCGGCCGGCGACGGCGGCGAAAGTGCCTGGAAACTGCTCAGCCACCTGCAGCTGAACTACCTGTCGCTGTTCGAGGACGGCGACGCACGCGGTACCGATGCGTTGCGCGAAATGCTGGCGCTGTACTGCGATCCACACGACGCCGGCGCGCAGCGCCAGCTGGAGGGACTGCGGGGCGTCTCAGCGCGTTCAATCGTGCGCCGCATCCCGGTGCCCGGCCCGATCACCTTCGGCCGTGGGCTGGAGATCACCCTGACCTGCGAGGATGCTGCTTTCGAAGGAACCGGAGCCTATCTGCTGGCGGCAGTGATGCGCCAGTTTTTCGCACGCTACGTTTCGATCAATGCCTTCACCGAAACCGTGCTGCGCACCGTTGAACGCAATGAGGTGGCCCGATGGACGGCCAGACCGGGCGCGCTGCTGGCGCTGTAGACGCGCGCGCTGCGCTGCTGCAGGCGCTGGCCGCGGCACCGCACGCGTTCGAGGCGTTCACCGCGCTGCGCCTGCTGGAACGGACGCACCCGCACCTGCCGCGCTGGGGGTGCTCGACACGCCCGGAGGAGGATCCGCTGCGGCTGCGGCAGGCACCGAGCCTGGCCTTCGCTCCCCGGGATGTCGATGCGGTGGTTCCGGCAACCCGCACGTGCCCACCGCAGTTGCGCATGTTCGGCTTCGGCCTGTTCGGACCGAATGGTCCCCTGCCACTGCACCTGACCGAGTACGCACTGCAGCGGCAGCGCAGCGCACGCGATGACAGCCTGGTGGCGTTCGCCGACCTGTTCCATCACCGGCTCATGAGCGTGTTCTACCGCGCCTGGGCCGATGCACAACCCGTGGTACAGGCCGACCGGCCAGAGGACGACCGCTTCCGCCTGTACCTGGGGGCGTTGGTCGGCATCGCATCCCCCGCACTGCAGCGCCGTGATGCGCTGGACGATGACTTCCGCCGCCATCACGCCGGGCACCTGCTGCCGATGGCGCGCAATGCCGGGGGCCTGCGTGCGTTGACAGAAGCGGCGCTGCAGGTGCCCGCGCAGGTGATCGGCTTCATCGCCGAATGGATGCGCCTGCCCGAGGACGCGCAGCTGCACCTGGGGGTGCGCAGCAACCGGCTGGGCCACAGTGCGGTGCTGGGCGCGCAGGTGCGCGGGTGCCAGCATCGTTTCCGCCTGCGCATCGGCCCGCTTGACCTGGCCAGCTTCCGCCACTGGTTGCCGGGTGGCACGCAGCTGCCACGCCTGGCGGCCCTGATACGCAGCCACAGCGGCGACACCCAGGCCTGGGACGTGCAGCTGCTGCTGCGCGCCGACCAGGTGCCGACGCTGCGCCTGGCCCGCAGTGGGCGCCTTGGCCTGGACACCTGGCTGGGTCGACGCGCCTGGAGCGTGGCCGACGCCGATGACGTGGTCGTGCATCCGCGCGCCGCGATGGCCTTCACCGACCGACCTGGACCCCTGCCATGACCGAGATCCGCCGCAGTGCGCTGTTCGGCAAGCTCAACCCGCTTGCCTACCGTGCCATCGAAAGTGCCACCGTGTTCTGCAAGCTGCGCGGCAACCCCAACGTGGAGCTGGTGCATTGGCTGCACCAGCTGTTGCAGCTGCAGGATTCGGACCTGCACCGCATCGTGCGCCATGCGCAGCTGGACCCGGCGCGGCTGGCGCGTGACGTCACCGATGCGCTGGAGCGCCTGCCGCGCGGAGCGGGGGGTGTCACCGATCTGTCCAGTGCGGTGGAGGAGGCGGTCGAACGCGCCTGGATCCAGGCGTCGCTGGGTTTCGGCGAAGCGCAGGTGCGCAGTGCCTACCTGTTGCTGGGCATGCTCTCCAGCCGCAGCCTGCGTAGCGGGCTGTCGGCGATCTCGCGCGAGTTCGACAAGCTCAGGCCGGAAGCGCTGAGCGAGGGCCTGGCCGGCATCATCGCGGGCTCGCCGGAAGAGGGGCAGCGACCGACCGATGGCTTCGCGCTGGGCAATGCCGCCGCACCGGGTGACGCCAGCGGTGCCATCGCACCCGCTGCGATGGGCAAGCAGGAAGCGCTGGCGCGGTTCACCAGCGACCTGACCGCGCAGGCCCGCGATGGCAAGCTCGATCCGATCATCGGCCGCGATGATGAGATCCGCCAGGTGGTCGACATCCTGATGCGGCGGCGGCAGAACAACCCGATCCTGGTCGGGGAAGCCGGGGTCGGCAAGACCGCCGTGGTCGAGGGCCTCGCCCAGCGTATCGCGCGCGGCGACGTGCCCCCTGCACTGAAGGATGTGCAGCTGCGCGCGCTGGACGTTGGCCTGCTGCAGGCTGGCGCTAGCATGAAGGGTGAATTCGAGCAGCGCCTGCGTGCGGTGATCGACGAAGTGCAGGCCAGCCCGGCGCCGATCATCCTGTTCGTGGACGAGACCCACACGCTGGTGGGTGCCGGGGGCGCGGCCGGCACCGGCGATGCGGCCAACCTGCTGAAGCCGGCATTGGCGCGCGGCACGCTGCGCACGGTCGGCGCCACCACCTGGGCCGAGTACAAGAAGTACATCGAGAAAGACCCTGCGCTGACCCGGCGATTCCAGGCAGTGCAGGTGGAGGAACCGGACGAGGCGCGTGCGGTGCGGATGATGCGCGGCGTGGCCAGCATGATGGAGAAGCACCACCAGGTGCAGATCCTGGATGAAGCGCTGGAAGCTGCGGTCAGGCTGAGCCATCGCTACATCCCGGCGCGGCAGCTGCCGGACAAGTCGGTCAGCCTGCTCGATACCGCGTGCGCACGCGTGGCGGTCAGCCTGCACGCAGTACCAGCGGAGGTGGACGACAGCCGCAGGCGGATTGAATCGCTGCAGACCGAGCAGGCGATCATCGACCGCGAATCCGCGATCGGCATCGTGGTGGCCGAGCGCGGCGCGACCTGCGCGCAGGCACTGGCCGACGAGGAGCAGCGCCTGTCCGGGCTGGAGCAGCGCTGGCAGGCCGAGAAAGCGCTGGTCGATGAACTGCTGGACCTGCGTGCACAGCTGCGCAGCGGCAACGTGCCCGTGGAAGGTACCGGCAGCGCATTGGAAGCGGCGGCGGCACAGGCCGATGGCGATGCCGTGGTGGCCTCGGTACCGGTGCAGGCATGCGACCGAGATGTGCTGCTGGCACGACTGCAGCTGGTACAGGCCGAACTGGCGGCACTGCAGGGCGAGGCACCGCTGATCCTGCCGACGGTCGATCACCAGGCGGTGGCGGCGGTGGTGGCCGACTGGACCGGCATTCCGGTCGGGCGCATGGCACGCAACGAGATCGACACCGTTCTGCGACTGCCGGAGTTGCTTGGCCAACGCGTGATCGGCCAGGACCATGCGATGGAGATGATCGCCAAGCGCATCCAGACCAGCCGCGCAGGCCTGGACAACCCGGACAAGCCGATCGGCGTGTTCCTGCTGGCGGGCACCTCTGGCGTGGGCAAGACCGAAACCGCGCTGGCGCTGGCCGAGGCGCTGTACGGCGGCGAGCAGAACCTGATCACCATCAACATGAGCGAGTACCAGGAAGCACATACGGTGTCGTCACTGAAGGGGGCGCCGCCGGGCTATGTGGGTTATGGCGAGGGTGGTGTGCTGACCGAAGCAGTGCGCCGCAAGCCGTACTCGGTGGTGCTGCTGGACGAGGTGGAGAAGGCGCACCCGGACGTGCACGAACTGTTCTTCCAGGTGTTCGACAAGGGCTGGATGGAAGACGGCGAAGGCCGCCGCATCGACTTCCGCAACACGCTGATCCTGCTGACCAGCAACGCCGGCACCGAACTGATCGCCAGCCTGTGCGCCGATCCGGAACTGGTTCCCGACCCGGAAAGCATGGCCAAGGCATTGCGCGCGCCACTGCTGAAGGTGTTTCCGCCGGCGCTGCTGGGGCGGCTGGTGGCGATTCCGTACTACCCGCTGAGCGCGGACATGCTGGGTCGCATCGTGCGGCTGCAGCTGAACCGCATCAAGAAGCGGGTGGAGGCACGTTATCGCATTCCGTTCGAGTACGACGACTCGGTGGTGGAACTGGTGGTGAGCCGTTGCACCGAAGGCGAATCGGGTGGGCGGATGATCGACGCGATATTGACCAATTCGATGTTGCCGGAGATCAGTCGAAACATGCTGGGCAGTGCGGTCGACGGAAGTGTTATGGCGGGGATCAGGATAGGTACGGGACGTTCGGACTTTGAATACACGTTCGTCTGATTTCCGGGACGCACGCGGAATGCGTATCCATTGAAAATTGGCCACTTGAAGGCATCAAGAGGAAGGAGGAATCCATGTGCGATATCTGTGACATCGCTGCGAGAACGGCTGCAGAAAAGCATGCAGCGTTCCGGTCGGCTGAACTTAAGGGACATGGCAGGGCGGCGCATGGTCGCGATGCTGGTCGGAGAAAGAAGAACTCTGAAGACAATGCAGAGCGCGATGAGGAGGCCGCCTGGAATCATATCTATGAGGAAACCTATAACCGGGTGTTCAAGCAGAACCACCCGAAAAAAGGTTCATGAGGCCCGCACCGAGCGCCGGATATATGTGCAGTTCACTCAATCAATCGACGATGGCAAATAGACATGCCGATACTCTTTCATGATGGAAAGAATGAAATCTACAAGGCCTATTCCGGCGGCGCGGCGTGGAATTCAGATGGGATCATCGCGCCGGGGACGCCGTATACCAAATGGATAAAGAGCCATTGCAACACTGAGGCCTTCATCACGGGATTGTTCGAAGCGGCCATGGCGATCAAGCCATACGCAGAGGCGCAAATGACGCTCGCTGACTACAAAAGTAGCGATGAGATCAGCCTCATCGTTCTCAAAGGGCTGCACCAATGGCGAAAACATCCCAAAGGGCCCGGTTCGATATTTGGGATGCATGTGACCTTCGGGCTGGATGGCTACATATGGCATGTCAATGCGCTTCTCGATCGGAACCGCCAAGTCGGTAAGTTCATGGGGCCTTGTACGCGCGGCGAGTCGGTCACAGCCAAGGACCACGACGGATGGACGATCGTCAAATAGCATGCATGATTCATCGCTCATGGCGAACGCGGATCCAGACAGAAGGCGAAGATTCTTGTTGGAGTTCGAGCCAACCAACCTGGGCCAAGAATCCAGTCGCGAGAGACTGGCGGGCCAGATAAGGAAGTTCACATGCAACCCGCCGCCCGCCTCACCGATCTCCACACCTGCCCGATGGTCACCGGCGTGGTTCCGCATGTCGGTGGCCCGATCACGGCACCCGGTGCGCCAACCGTGCTGATCGGTGGCCTGCCTGCCGCACGGGTGGGCGATCTGTGCACCTGCGTTGGCCCGCCGGACAGCATCGTCAAAGGCTCGGTGAAGGTCTTCATCAAGGGCCAACCGGCGGCGCGCCTGGGTGACAGCACCGCGCATGGCGGTGTGATCGTAATCGGGTGCTTCACGGTACTGGTGGGCTGAGCACGCCAGTACCTGGTGCACGAAGGCCACCACCAGGACATCTGCGGACATTTCCCAAAGGCTTCGGGTCAATCCCGGTCAGACGATGCAACGATCGCCGGGACATATGGAGATCGCCCGTACAGCTGGCTTCTGTGATGCGTGACCACTTTAGGTCGATCCAAATCTCCGTCATCGCGTTCAAGTGAGACGAATCGCCGCCTGATACTCCTTCACACGGTCGGAGAATTCAGCCTATATGCGTCACGTCCTGACTATTTCTACACGCTTTGCTCGCGTAGGATCGACCGCGCCGCGCCTGGGGATCCGCGGCTACGTCCCGGATGACCGCCCTCCCGATACTGTCGCCCCAGCGGCCAGCGCGACGTCTCTTCGTTGCGGGCGGGCAGCGTTTCGCCATGCATCCCTGCATGGCGGCGCGTCCGGCGTCGAGCGAGGGATTGCCATGAATGACACGCTGCCGCCCGCCGAGGGCATCACCCACCTGCTTGCGCGCTGGCAGGACGGCGAAGCACCGGCCAGCGATACGCTGGCGCGACTGGTCTACGACGAACTGCACCAGATCGCGGTGCGCAGCCTGGCACGTGGCGTGGCCGATGGTTTCCAGCCCACCGAGCTGGTCAACGAGGCCTGGATGCGGCTGTCGGCACGCGAGCATGGCTTCGCATCGCGCGGGCATTTCTATGCAGTGGCGTCGTTGCAGATGCGTCACCTTCTGGTGGACCTTGCGCGCATGCGCGATCGTGGCAAGCGACGCGGGCAGCAGGTCACGCTGACGGTGAAGCTGGTCGATCCCGGCGTGCAGCCGGTGGACCTGCTCAGCATCGCCGAGGCGTTCGATGAGCTGGCCAGGCTGGATGCCCGCAAGGCGCGTGCGTTCGCGATGACCGAACTGGTCGGGCTGACCGTGGCTGAAACCGCGAATCTGCTGGACATTTCCATTCCCACCGCCGAGCGCGATCTGCGTTTCGTGCGCGTCTGGTTGGCCGCACGGTTGTCGTCATGCTGAGCCTGGAGCGCTGGCGCCAGCTGGAAAGTCTCTTCCACCGGGCCAGCGCACTGAGTGGCGCGGCGCGTGCGGCGTTCGTACAGGCGGAGGTCGGACATGACCCGCCATTGCGTCGCGAACTGGAGGCGATGCTGGCGGTGGAGGCCGAAGCTACGGTGCGCCTGCGGGTCCCGCTGCGCCAGGCGGTCTCCGAGATCGGCCGCGAACCGCCCCCGATCCTGCCACCGGGTACCCGCTGCGGCCCGTGGGCGGTAGACGCGATGATCGGCACGGGTGGCATGGGCCGGGTCTACCTTGGCCATCGTGCCGACGGCGCCTATCGGCAGCAGGTGGCCATCAAGATGATGGCCAACCCGGGGCTGGATGAGAAAAGCCGAGCGTTCTTCGAGTTCGAATGCCAGATGCAGGCACAGATGCATCACCCCGCCATCGCGCAGATCTATGACGCGGGGATGCATGAGGACGAACGTCCCTACCTGGTGATGGAGTACATCGACGGCGAGGGCATCGACCGCTGGTGCGCCCAGCGTCGCGCACCGCTGGACCTGCGGGTGCGGCTGATGATGCAGGTCTGCCAGGGCGTGCAGCATGCACACCAGAAGGGTGTGATCCATCGCGACCTGAAGCCGAGCAATGTGCTGGTGGGTGCCGTGGATGGCGCACCGCAGCCGAAGATCATCGACTTCGGCATCGCCATTGCCGGCAGCCATGACGATACCGATCGCTGGTCCGGCGGCACGCCGGGCTACATGAGCCCGGAGCAGACAGGCCTGGAGATCGATATCGACGCGCGCAGTGACGTGTACTCGCTGGGCGCGATGCTGCATGAGCTGCTGTGCGGGCAACGGCCACCGGCACGGATGCCGGAGCCGCTGTCGCCGTTGGCAGTGTTCCTCGCTCTGACGGTCGAGGCGCAGGCCGGGATGGCTGCGTCCTGCCAGTGCAGCCGGCGTGAACTGCGGCGGGCTCTGGAGGAAGGCCTGGATGCCATCGTGCGTCGTGCCACCGACCCGCAGCGCTCGGGGCGCTATGACGGTGTATCGGCGCTGCTGGCCGACCTCGACCGCTGGTGTCGCAACATTCCGCCGTTGGTGTCACGCCAGCAGCGGTTGCTGGTGGCCCGCAAGTTCCTGCAGCGGCATCGGTTGCCGGTGGTCCTGGCGGCCTTGACCCTGGGCTGCGTGGTGGTTGGCCTGGCGGCATCGCTGTGGGCGCTGCAGCAGGCGCGTAGCCAACAGGCCGTGGCCAGTCACCGCCAGCAGCAACTGGAGCGCATGGTCGAATTCCAGCAGGAGATGCTGCAGAGCGTGGACGTCGATGCGATGGGGCATGCGATGGCCGCGGCCAACGGCGAGGCGATGCAGCGGGCGTTGCAGGATTCAGCTGACGCGCCGCTGGATCTGGAAGCACTGCGGGCCAAGGTTCCGGCCTCGGACATCGCCCGTGACCTGCTGGAGCGCTACGTGGTGGCCCATGCACTGGATCGCCTGCAGCAGGACTTTGCCGATGATCCATCCCTGTCTGCGGACCTGCGCCAGTCGCTGGCCCGTGTGCTGATTTCGATCGGCCGTTACCCGGCAGCGGTGCGCGAGCTGCAGTCGGTGCTGTCGGTGCAGCGCGAGCAGCATGCAGGCGGCCTGCGCCTGGTATCGGCGCTGGCTGATCTGGCCGATGCGCTGTATCGCCGCGGCAACCTGGTCGAGGCGCGCGGCCTGCTGGACGAAGCCCTGTCACTCCAGCGGCCGGAGCTGGCGCCGGACAATCCGCTGTGGCTGCGGGTGGGCGCGCAGCAGGCGCAGGTGATGGCGGGGCAGGGAGAACTGGGGAAGGCGCTGCAGCGGCAGCAGGCCCTGGTCACGGCGTGGACGCCGCGGCTGGAGAAGGACGCCCCCGCGCTGCTGGAACTGGAGCTGGGCATGGTGACCACGCTCAGCGAGCTGACCCGCCGCGAAGAGGCCCTGGCGCGGCTGGAGCCCCTGCTGCCCCGGTTCCGCGCGCGTTTTGGTGACAACGCACCGCGCACGCTGGCGGCGATGCTGATGCTGGCGCGCCTGCAGAACACGTTCAACGAATACGAAAACTCGTTGGCGCTGGCCAGCGAAGTGCGCCAGCGGCGCGAGCGCAGCCTCGGCTCCGAGCATCCTGACACGCTTGCGGCGGCGGCCCTGCAGGGCTTCAACATGGTGCGCCTGGCACAGGCCGAGCCGGCGTTCACCCAGACCCAGGCCTTCATGGAGCACCTGCTGGGCGAGCAGCAGCGCGTGCTGGGGCCCGACCACCCGGATGCCCTGCAGACCAAGGCGGAGCTGATCCGGGTGCTGGCCAAGCAGGATGATCCGCAGCGCTTCGAGCGTGCCGTGCAGCTGCAGCGTGAACTGCTGCAGCAGCGCACGCGCACGCTTGGGCGGATGCATCCGGACACGCTGTTCACCCTGGGCGGGCTGGCCAGCATGCTGGCCAGGACCGATCACTATGATGAGGCGCGCGAGGCGGCGTATGCCGCGCTGGAAGGCAACCAACGGCTGATGCCGGACGACTATCGCCTGATCTCGGCGACCTGGGACGTGGTGGGGCGGGTCGAGAACCGTGCCGGCCGCTTGCCGGCCGCGCGCGATGCCCATGCCAAGGCATTGGAACTGCGCGCGTCCAGCCGCGGCGTGCTCGACGCGCATACGACGGAGAGCGCGTCGCGGCTCTACGCCGTGCTCAAGCGCATGCATGCCACCGAGGCGATGGCCGACATCGAACGGCACTATCTCGATCCGGTGATCGCACGGGACCCGGCAACGCTCAATACATCGCAGCGCAGCGTGCGCGACGAAGCACTGAGGGCGCTGAAGGAACCGGGGGAGCCGGGCAGCCTCGGCCGGTGAGACGAAATGCCGGTTGCGCGCCGGCAACGCGTGGGAGCATCCGGTCGCGGATCCGGCCAGCACCCGCGCGGGCCGGACGAATCTTCTCCACCGTGGACGGGCATGGCGCGCACGATCTCCCTGCAGTCGGACCTGGGCGGACGACTGCGCTTCCAGCAGCTTCAGGGCCGTGAGTCGCTCGGCCAACCCTACCGCTATGTGCTGTCGGCACTGTGCAGTGGAGATCCGCCGGATCCCTCCCGCCTGCTTGGCACCCCGTTCGGCATCAGCCTGGTGCATGACAATGGCAGCCGCCATCTGCATGGCATCGTCGCGGCCGTCGCCCTGCTGGGGCAGCGCGAGGTGGGCGATGAACGCTTCACCGCGATCGAAGTCACCCTGGTGCCGCGTCTGTGGCTGCTTGGCCAGCAGCACGACAGCCGCATATTCTCCGGGCAATCGGTGGCGGACATCGTGCGCACGCTGCTGTCGGAGATCGGTTGCACCGATGTGCGGCTGCAGTTGGGGGGCCATCCTGTCGTGCGCGATTATTGTGTCCAGTACGATGAGCCGAGCCTGGACTTCATCCATCGGCTGTTGCAGCAGGAAGGCCTCTACTACTACTTCGAGCACGCTGCAGATCGCCACACGCTGGTGCTTGCCGATGGCCTGGGCGCCCATGCCACGGTGGCACCGTTCGAGCGCCTGCCCTGGCAGGCCGAGCGTGAGCCGCCGGCGCTGGGAGCACCGGGCATGGCCGACTGGCAGCAGCAGCACCAGCTGCGCCCGACGCACTGGCAGCTGGATGAGTTCGATCCGGCGAAGCCGCGCGCGGTGCTGCTGGGAGAGGCGCAGGCCGATCGCGATGACGGTGCCGGTACGCGTTCCATCTACCGCGGCCATGGCCGGCAGCAGAGCGCGGAACAGGGCCGGCAGCGGGCACAGGTGCGCGTTGAAGCCGAGCAGGCCGCACGTGCGCAGTGGCATGGCCGCACCCGCGCCTGGAACCTGGGTGCCGGCCATCTGTTCGAACTCGAAGGGTGTCCGCAGGCCGGCTGCAACCGGCAGTACCTGGTGGTGGCCAGCGAGCTTGACGTCGTCGAGGCGGCTCCCGGTTCGGTAACGGCCAGTGCGGGTCCATCACTGCAGTGCCGGTTGCAGGTACTCGACAGTCGCGTGCCGTACCGTTCGCTGGCCGACACGCGGTGGCCGCGCATTGCCGGCCTGCAGAGCGCCATCGTGGCCGGCGACAACGACGAGGACATTGCCGTGGATGCGCAGGGACGGGTGAACGTGCATTTCCACTGGAGCCGCGCGGCCCGCAGCCATGGTCGCGTTTCGTGCCCGGTACGCGTGGCGACGTCCTGGGCGGGCAAGGGGTGGGGGGCGCAGAGCCTGCCGCGGGTCGGCCAGGAAGTACTGGTCGCGTTCCTCGAGGGCGACCCGGACCGGCCGCTCATTGTCGGCAGCGTCTTCAATGCGGACCACGTGCCACCCTATGCGTTGCCGGAACAGCGGACGCGCTCGGGCATCCGCAGCCGCAGCCATCCCGATGGGGGCGCGGATGACTACAACGAGATCTGCTTCGAGGACCGCAAGGGCGCCGAGGAGTTGCGCCTGCACGCGCAACGCGACCTGCATGTGGAGGCCGAGCATGACCGCACCCTGAAGGTCGGCCATGACCAGCAGGCCACCATCGGCAACGACCAGACCCTCACCGTCGAGCATGACCAGCGTGCCACGATCCGCCACGACCGCAGCATCAAGGTCGACAATGAAGACTCGCTGGACGTGGGCACCCATGCGCGGATCCACGTCGGCCAACGCTTCCGGCTGGAGGCTGGGCAGGAGATCGAGCTGGTCACTGGCGCCTCGCGCATCGTGATGAACAGCGCCGGTGACATCGCGGTCGAGGGCGTTAACGTGCGCATCGGTGGCAACAGCACGGTAGAGATCGAAGGAGGCGTGGAAGTCCGCATCAAGGCGGGCGCCAGCATGGATATCGGTGCGGGGGCGAGCCTGAAGATGCACTCCGACGCCACCCTGCAGGTGCAGGGTGGGGCGATGGCCGAGGTCAAGGCGCCGATGCTGACCCTGTCCGGCGACGCATTGGCCAAGCTGGCCGCCGCGCTGGTGACGATCGGATGAGCATGCACATGGATACGGTCGCGCAGGCCTGTGCGGACATGCAGATCGACGCGCAGGCCTGTGCGGTGCTGGCGCCCGGGCTGCCGCCGGCCCAGGCAGTACAGGTGCTGCTGCACGCCGGCTACGTGCAGGCCGCGTTGCAGCTGGCCGCGCGCCTGTTGCCCAAGCGCTACGTGGTGGCCTGGCTGTGCCAGTGCGCACGTGGTGAAACGCTGGCGCCGGAAGCACGTGCGGGGGCCATGCTGGCCGAGCGCTGGTTGCGCGAGCCCAGTGAAGGTAACCGCCGTGCTGCCTTCGAGTTCGCCAATGCGGGTGGCTACCGCAGCGTAGGTGCCTGGCTGGCAGCCAGTGCCGGCTGGGCCGAGGGCAGTCTGGCACCGGCGGGGCAACCGGTGGTGGTGGTGCCGCCGGACCATCTGGTGGCGTGCGCCGCCGTCGCAGCGCTGGGCCTGCTTGCCGCCGAGCAGCCGCAGGCCTTCCAGCAACGCAGGCGTGGCTATGCCGAGCAGGCTCTGGCGCTGCTGGACGCGGCGCGATGAACCGCTGTTCCACCCATGACGCCTACGTTGACGTTGCTGACGGAGCACAGCCGCTGTGAATGCCATCCACAATCTGATCCTGACCGTCAGTGGCCGCCAGGCCGCGCAGTTCGGGCCCGCGGCACAGAAGGTCTTCATGCAGGGTGGGGGCAGCCTGGGCCGTTCCGACGAGTGTGACTGGGTGCTGCCTGCCTCGGGTGTGTCGCGCACCCACGCGGTGGTGCGCTTCCTCAACGGCATGTACTTCATCGAAGACTGCAGCACCAACGGGCTGCTGCTCAACGGCCAGGCGCTGGTGCGTGGCGAGCCGGCCGCACTTGGCGATGGTGACCGCTTACAGCTGGACAGTTTCGAGATCGATGTCCGCCTGCAGAGCGTGGGGCCATCGTCGATGCCGCTACCGGGCGCAGACGCCGGCAATCCCGACCTGACCCAGGTGGTGGTGGCCGCGCTGCCACGGCACGAGGGTGCAGCCGTGCCTATGTTGGAAGATCCGTTTGACGTGCTGTGGGGACGCGCGACGGGAGGGGCCTCCGCAGCGCCGGATGCCATGGTGGCGGACCTGGCACTGGCGCCGCAGGACGAACTGGATCCGTTGCGTCTGCTGCCCGCCAGTGCAGCAGCGCCCGCACCGCCGCGCAGTGACGCCGATGGCTGGCACCACGCCGCCGCCAGCCACGATCATTTCCGTCCGCCCGCACCGGTACAGGCGACGCAGCGGTTGCCCGACGACTGGGATCTGACCCAGGGAGACTTCAGTGCGGCAACGCCATCGTCGCCCGCCGCTGCCCCCGCCCGCACGCCGGGGGCAGCGATGCCGGAAGATCTGGACCGGGTGTTTGCGATCGTGGTGGAAGGGGTGATGGACGTGCTGCGCGCCCGTGCGGAAATCAAGAACACCTTCCGCCTTCCGGTCACCGTGATCCAGCGTTCGGAGAACAACCCGCTGAAGTTCGCGGCCACCACGCAGGAGGCGATGCAGAAGCTGTCGGCGCCCGCCGGTGGTGCGTTCCTCAGCGGCGCTGCGGCGTTCGATGATGCCTTCGATGACATCCGCTGCCACCAGATGGCCATGCTGGCTGGCATGCGCGCCGCTTACGAGGCAATGCTGTTCCACTTCAGTCCCGACCGGATCGAGCAGGAGGCCGATGGCAACGGTCGCCGTCTGGCGTTCGCTGGCAAGGGACGCTACTGGGACCGCTATCGCGAGAACTTCCAGCGCATGGTCAAGGATCCGGACGACTGCTTCCGCCGCTTGTTCGGCGATGAGTTCGCGCGGGCCTATGAAACGCAGCTGGCTCGCTATCGCAGCAGTCGCAGCAGCGGTGGTCCACGCCCGGGCTGAGACGAATTGTCGGGCCGACACCGGTGTTACTGCCGACAATCGCGGGCAGCTGGCGCATGGGGTCGTGGCGTGTTCGCGCATCGCCTACGCATGCGCCGTGTCCCGCCGCCACCTGTGAGCCGCACGGATGACCCAGAACAACAAGGTCGTATGGAGCGAGGGGCTGTTCCTGCGGCCACAGCACCTGCAGCAACAGGAGCGCTACCTGGAGCGCTACGTCGACCTGCGCGTCGCGCAGCCGCCGTCACGCGCCTGGGGTTTCACCGAACTGGAACTGGAGAGTGACCTGCTGGCGGTCGGCAAGCTCGGCCTGCGTCGTGCGCGCGGGGTGTTCCCCGATGGCACGCCGTTCGCGATGCCAGCCGATGACCCACTGCCGGCCGCACTCGACCTCGATCCCAACGGTCGCGACCAGACGATCTACCTGACCCTGCCGTTGCGCCTGGCATCGCAGGTGGATGTGGGACGTCCTGAATCACCCGGTGATCAGCTGTACCGCTACCGGGTGCGCGAAAGTGAAGCGCTGGATGCATCCGGAAGCGTGGAGGAGCGCGTGCTGATGGAGGTGGGCAGCCTCAACGCGCGCCTGCTGCCCGAATCGCAACCGCAGGAAGGATTGGCCCGGATCGCGGTGGCGCACGTGGTGGAAACCCGGGCGGATCGCCGCGTGGTGCTCGACGAGGCCTTCATTCCCAGCGTGGCGTCCAGTGCGTCGTCGCCGCGACTGGCAACCTTCCTGGTCGAACTGCTGGGTCTGTTGCATCAGCGCGGTGAGGCGCTGGCGGCGCGGGTAGCGGTCACTGATCGCGGTGGCGCTGCGGAGATCGCCGACTTCCTGCTGCTGCAGGTGGTCAATCGCTGGCAACCGGTGCTGTCGCACTGGGCGGCACAGCCACAGCTGCATCCGGAAGCACTGTATCGCGCGCTGCTGGCGCTGGCCGGCGAGCTGAGCACGTTCACCGCAGCCGGGAAACGCCCGCCGGTGTTCGCCCCTTACCGTCACGAAGCGCTGCGCGAGAGCTTCGAACCGATCATTGCGGCCCTGCGTGGCAGCCTCAGCGCGGTGCTGGAACAGACTGCACTGGCGATCCCGGTACAGGAACGCAAGTTCGGGGTATGGGTGGCGGTGATCCCTGATCCCGGCCTGCTGGACAATGCCCAGTTCGTGCTCGCGGTGCGCGCGGACCTGCCCAGCGAGGAACTGCGGCGGCGCCTGCCGTCGACCGCCAAGATTGGTCCCGTCGAGCAGATCCGTGATCTGGTCAATCTGCAGTTGCCGGGCATCGGGCTGGCACCGATGGCGGTGGCACCGCGGCAGATTCCCTACCACGCCGGCCACGTCTACTTCGAGTTCGAAACGCAGTCGCCCTTGTGGCGAGCGCTGCGTGGCGCCGGTGGCCTGGCCCTGCATCTGGGCAACGAGTTTCCCGGTCTGGGTGTGCAGCTGTGGGCGATCCGGGGGTAGCCGATGAACGCACGGGACATGCGCAATCCGCTGATGCAGGATCGGCCCGGCAACCCGCCTGCCGATTCACCGGATTCGCGCGCGGAGATCAGCGAGTTCCTGGGGGACAGCCTCAACCCGCTGGTGCAGGCGGCAACGCCGCTGCTGCTGCTGGCGGTACAGCTGCGCCACAGTGCGCAGGTTCCTGACCTTGCGCGCCTGCGGGAACAGGCCGAGCTGCAGGTCCGGCGTCTGGAGACACGGCTGCGCGAAGCGCGCTATCCGGCCGATGTGGTGATGACCGCACGCTACGTGCTGTGTGCGGTGGTCGACGAAGCCGTGCTCAACGCGCCGTGGGGCGAACGCAGCGGATGGGCCCAGCGCACCCTGCTGACCGCCTTCCACGGTGAATCCTATGGTGGCGCCAAGTTCTTCGTGATCCTTGAACGGCTGCTGCAGGATCCGGGCCGGCATCTGGAACTGCTGGAGCTGCTGTACCTGTGCCTGGCAATGGGATTCGCTGGCCGCTACCAGATCGAGGCCGATGGCAGCCTGCGCCTGTCGGCGATCCAGGACGATCTGTATCGCCGCATCCGCAGTCAGCGTGGCGCACCGCCGGAAGAGCTTTCGCCGCGCTGGCAGGGCGTGGCGGAGCGGACCTGGCGTGGCCGTTGGCATCTGCCGCTGTGGGTCAGCGTGGCGGTTGCAGCCAGCGTGCTGCTGGTGGCGTTCCTGTGGGCGAACGCGCGCTTGAGTGCATTGGCGGCACCCATCAATGCCGAAGCGGCGCGGATGGGCCTGCAGGTCAGCCATGTACCGAACGCAGCCGTGCAGGTACCGGCGCTGGGCCTGAAGCAGCGATTGGCTGCGGAGGAGCGTGCCGGCCTTCTCAGCGTGGACGAAGCCGCTGACGGCAGTGCCCGCATACGACTGAACGCTGCGGCCATGTTCAGTTCGGGAGGTATCGAGCTGGAGGCCGCGCAGCGGCCGCTGTTGGCCGCCATCGCGCGTGCGATCGATCCACTGCGGGGTCGGGTGGTGGTAGTGGGCCATACCGATGACCAACCCGTGCGGTCGGCGCTGTGGAAGGACAACTACGTCCTGTCGGCTGCACGCGCGCGGGCGGTGGCCGATGTGCTGGGCGCCGGCTTGCGCGACCACGCCCGGATCGAGACCGTCGGCGCGGGCGATTCGCAACCACTGGCGACGCCGCCGCAGTTGCCGGCCAACCGTGCACGCAATCGCCGTGTCGACATCCTGTTCCAGCCGGGGGACTGAACCATGCAGGCAATCATGGGCGCGCTGCGCCGGGTGAACTGGGTGGTTGCCGCCGGCGTGTTGCTGCTGGCACTGCTGGTGTGGTTCGGCGGCCCCTGGGTCGCGATTGCCGGACGCGTACCGCTGGCGGGCGTGATGGCGCGGCTGCTGGTGCTGCTGGTACTGGTGCTGACGGTGTTGGGGATCGTGCTGGTGCGCCGCTGGCGCCGGCGCCGCCGCGAGCAGCGCATGGGCGAAGCGCTGCGCCAGGGGGATGACCCGGCGCAACGCCTCGCCAGCGAGCGCAGCCAGCTTGAACGCCGCTTCGAGGAGGCGTTGGCCCTGCTGCGCCGGCGCCGTGGGGGGGGCATCGGCCAGCTGCCGTGGTACCTGCTGATCGGCCCGCCTGGATCGGGCAAGACCACACTGCTGCAGAATTCCGGCCTGCAGTTCCCGCTGGCCGCACGACTTGGCAACGATGCGGTGCGCGGGGTGGGCGGCACCCGCCAGTGCGACTGGTGGTTCACCGATCAGGCCGTGTTCCTCGATACCGCTGGCCGATATACCACCCAGGATTCGGATCGTACGGTGGACGCGGCGGGGTGGCGGGACTTCCTGCAGCTGCTGCGTCGCCACCGCCGCGCGCGCCCATTGAATGGCGTCGTGGTCAGCATGAGCCTGTCCGATCTGCTGCAGCTTGATGCAGGCGAGCGGGAGCAGCATGCACGTGCGATCCGGCAGCGCCTGGATGAGTTGGCCGAGCAGCTGCAGCTGCAGGTGCCGGTCTACCTGGTGCTGACCAAGTGCGATCTGCTGGCGGGGTTCGGCGAGTTCTTCGACGACCTGGGTGCAGACCTGCGCAGCCAGGTCTGGGGCACCACCTTCCCGTTGCAGAAGACGCTCGATGGCAGCGCGGCGCGCAGTTTCGCCGATGCCTATGCGCGACTGCTGGACCGGCTCAATGCGCGGGTACTGCAACGCCTGCACGATGAGCGCGAACGTGGCCGCCGCGCGGCGCTGCTCGCGTTCCCGCCGCAGTTCGCCGCTCTGGGCGAGAGCGCGCGGCAGTTCATCGAGTCCGCCTTCGCAGGGCATGCCTACGCACCCGCACCCTTGCTGCGGGGGGTGTACTTCACTTCAGGTACGCAGGAAGGCACGCCGATCGACCGCATGCTCGGTGCGGTGGCACGCAGCTTCGGCCTGGATGCAGCACGCGCGCCTGCGCCTTCGGCTGCACCACGGACCTTCTTCGTCGAGCGGCTGCTGCGCGAAGTGGTGCTGCCCGAGCACGGACTGGCCGGCTTCCAGCCGCAGGCCCAGCGCCGTCGTCGGCGCTGGCACTGGGCCGCCCAGGCTGCCGTGCTGGTGGTGTCTGCAGGAGGGCTGGCGGCGATGGCAGCCAGTTACCAGGGCAACCGTGACTACCTGCTGCAGGCGCGGCAGGCGATGCAGCAGCGCCCGCAGACGCCGGATCCGGGCGCAGCGACCGACCTGCGCGGCTATCTGGAGCGGGCGGTGCAGCGAGGCCAGGCAAGTGCCGCTGCGGTGACGGCTGCTGCCCCCACGCAGCCGGTGCCGTGGCGCATGCGCTGGGGCCTGTACCAGGGGGATGCCGTGCAGCGGACGTTGCGTGAGGCCTACCTGCGCGAACTCAACGCGACGCTGTTGCCTGGTGTGGCCGCGCAGCTGCGCGAGGGTCTTGGCGACAGCGCGTCCGATCCGCAGCGTCTTTACTACTACCTGAAGGGCTACCTGATGCTGGGCGAGCCTGCGCGCCTGCAGCCGACGCAGCTCGGCCTGCTGGCCGGGCTCGACGCACGGCACCGTTTCGGCGGCGACACGGTGCTGGCCGACGCCTATGACACGCAGCTGTCGGCATTGCTGGCTGCGAAGGGGCAGCTGCGCGCGATCCGTCCTGATCCGCTGCGCGTGGAACAGGCGCGCGCCAGCCTGCGTGCAGCGGAACTGGCGACGCTGGTCTACAGCGACCTGAGCCTGCAGGCCCGTGCGCAGCCTGCCACGCTGCGCCTGGACAAGGCGCTGGGCCTGCAGGCCGACGCGTTCGAGCGGCGTAGTGGCGTACCGTTGTCGTCGCCGTGGCCGGCGCTTTACACGCAACCCGTGTTTGCCCAGCTTGCCCGCGAAGGCGTGGACGACGCCGTTGCGCGCTTCGTTGCCGATGACTGGGTGCTTGGCCCACAACGGATCGACGCATTGGCGCGGGCGCGGCTGGTACAGCAGGTCCTGCGTCACTATGAGCGTGACTACATCCGGGCCTGGGATGAACTGCTGGCCGACCTGCAGTTGCGACCCGGTGCCGATGATACGGAGGCTTCCGCCCAGCTGGCACGCATTGCAGGCCCGACCTCGCCGCTGCGCCTGCTGCTGGTGCTGCTGCGCGATCAGACCCAGGATCTGCTGCGTGTGCCCGCCGGCAATGCGGCCCGTGCAACGGCAGATGCCGCGAAGGCCAAGGTAGGTGCGGCGGCGCTGGCCAGGGCAGGGGCCGGCGGCGCTGCGCTGCAGGCTGCACTGGCACCGGCCGTGGGGGAGGCGGCCGCACGCCCTGCCGGAGCAGCGATCAGCGATCACTTCGCCGCACTGGCCCAACTGTGTGCGGGCGCTCCCGGCGCGACGCCGCTTGACCAGGCCCTGGCCAGCTTCGCGCAACTGGGCGAGCGGTTGCTGGCGCCCCCTGCGGCGGGCTCGGTTGATACCCGACTGCAGCAGGCCAGGCAGCAGGCCGCGCAGCTGCCTCCACCTGTTTCGACCTGGTTGCTGGCGCTGACCGGCCAGAGCGCCGCAGCCATCGGCGCGCAGGACCAGGCCGTGCTCGACGAGCGTGTCGCCACCAGCGTGGGCCAGGTCTGTGGTGAATTCACCGGTCACCGTTATCCATTCGATCGCAGTGCCAGCGAGGACACGCCGCTGCAGAATTTCGCCGAACTGTTCGGCAACGGCGGGCGTTTTGATGGCCTGTTCCGGCAGACCCTGGCGCCGCTGCTCGATACGCGTACGCCCACCTGGCGGTGGAAAGAGGTTGCCCCCCCCGGCAGTGACCCGGCGCTGCCGGCGCGCATGCAGCTGGCCGATGCGATCCGCCAGAAATACTTCCGTGGCGGCGAACAGCCGCTGGTCGAGTTCACCCTGCTGGCACCGCAGCTGGATGAAGGCGTGGCACGGCTGCAGATCGATATCGAGGGACAGACGCTGGACTACACCGCCGGCGCCGTAGCCAGCCTGCCGGTGCGATGGCCGGGCCCGACTCCCGGCCATGTTTCGGTAGCGGCGTTCGACGCAGCCGGCACGCCACTGGGCGCGCTGCAGTTCCAGGGCGACTGGGCACTGTTCCGCGCGTTGCAGGCGGGCATGCTGGAGGCGCGCTCGGATCTGCGCTACGTGCTGCATCTGGACATCGGTGGCCACCCCACGGCGCTGCCGCTGCAGGCCCGCAACCTGCGCCATCCCTTCAATGACGCCGACCTGGCACGGTTCCGCTGTGGCAGCTGATGCATCGTCGCTGGCGCCGGTGGTTGGCTTCCACGGCAAGTTGCCTGGTATCGGCGATTTCGCGCGGCGCCGCCTGTCCGATGCGCTCGTGCAGGCCTGGGATGCGCATGCCAGCCTGCAGTTGTCCCGTCATCCCCAGCTGGCAGGGACGGCTGGCAACGGCTGGTCGTTCGCTCTGGCCGCCGGGCTCTGCGACGTGCAGGGCTGGGCGGGCGTGGTGGCGCCATCGCGTGATCGGGTGGGCCGGGCCTTCCCCTTGCTGCTGGCGTTGCCGCTGACCACTGAGGACCCGATGCAGGCTCCGCTACTTCCCTGTGCGTGCTGGTTCGACGCGCTGCACGCGCTGCAGGCACAGGTGAGGCAGGGCGCGCTGCAGCTGCCGGATGCGCTGGACAGCGCCTGTCACGAACTGCCACGGGCATGGCCGGGACAGGCCGGCCCTGTCGCGTGGCAGACGTGCTGGGCGCAGCGTGGCAGCCTGTGGTGGCGCGACGCGCATGCCCCCAGCGCGCTGCCGGGCCTGCCTGTTGGCGGTGTACTGCCGCACGCGGTCGATGCCCCGTGCATCCTCGAAGAGCGTGCGCCATGAATGCCATGGGTACCCGCTATGCATCGGCCGGCCACACCGACACCGGAAAGGTACGCCGGCTCAACGAGGACGCGATCCTGCTGCGTGACGACGTTGGTCTTTGGGTGGTTGCCGATGGCCTGGGTGGCCACGCCGCTGGTGATTTCGCCAGTGGCCTGATCGTCGAGCGGTTGTCGCGCCTGCCACGGCAGGAGGACGTGGTCGATTTCATCGAGGCCATCGAGGACACGCTGCAGCAGGTCAACCAGGAGCTGCTGCGACGCGCGCATGACCTGCGTGTGGACCTGATCGGCTCGACCGTGGTGGTGCTGGTGCAGGACCGCGATTTCATGCTGTGCGGCTGGGTGGGGGACAGCCGCGCCTATGGCATGGAAGACGGCTGCCTGCGCCAGCTTACCCGTGACCATGTGCACGGCATCAAGGACGACGCCACCCAGTTCGCCGGCTCTGCCGCCGTGGCCGCGCCTGGCACGCTGACCCGGGCTGTCGGCGCGCAGGAGGGCCTGCTGATCGATTGGATCGTTGCCAGCCATGCCGCGGGCACACCGTTCCTGCTGTGCAGCGACGGGGTCAACAAGGAAATCCCCGATGCCGAGCTTGATATGGAGTGCCGTCGCCAGCGCGAGCCACGCGTGCTGCTGGCGCGGCTGTTCGAACTGGCCCTGGGACGCGCCGCCCGCGACAACGTGTCGGCGGTCATCGTGTGCAGGCAGGAGTGAACGACGTGCAAGAGGACACGACCTCCGTGATTGAACTGGTAACCGCCTTCAGCAGGGGAGCGCTGGACCTGCCCGCACTGCTGCGGGCGCTGGCCCGGCATGACCACGTGGCCGATGCCGACTATCGCAACGGCGTGGACACGCTGTGGCGCATGCGCCAGCAGCAGGCGATCGACGAGGTGTCGATGAACACCCTGCTGCAGCGTCTGCAGGATCTGCGCGATGCCAGTGGCAGCACGCTGTCGCGCGATGACGATGCCACCGTGGTCAAGCCCGCACGCAGCGCCGTGCCGGACGAGATGACACGTGTGCAGCCCGGTGAGGATGTCGCGCGCACGGATGCGGCTGCCGAGGGTCGCACCAGCGGTACCGCGTCGCAGAGTTCGAGCCTCTCGGCATGGCAGCAGGTTGCGGCAGCCGCGGGCCAGACAGTGACGGTTGGCAGCCTGTTGAAGGGACGCTTCCAGCTGGAACGCGAACTGGGCCGCGGCGGCATGGGGGTGGTGTACCTGGCCCGCGATGCGCGCAAAGTGGAGGCGCGTGATCGCGACCCCTGGCTGGCGGTGAAGGTGCTCAGCGATGAGTTCCGTCGCCACCCCGATGCGCTGGTGGCACTGCAGCGCGAAGCGCGACGCTCGCAGCAGCTGGGGCACGACAACATCGTGCGCGTGTATGACTTCGACAAGGATGGCGCCATCGTGTTCATGACGATGGAGTACGTCGATGGCCAGGACCTGCGTACGCTGATCCGCGAGCAGGCCTTTGATGGCATGCCGATGGCCCGTGCCTGGCCGCTGATCGAGGGCATGGCCGGCGCACTGCGCCGCGCGCACGCCTCGGGCATCGTCCATTCCGACTTCAAGCCCGGCAACGTGATGGTCACCGCGCAAGGTGTACCGAAGGTGTTCGACTTCGGCATTGCCCGCGCCGGCAAGCATGCGGTGGATGTGGCGGGCGAACAGACCGTGTTCGACGCCGCCTCGCTGGGGGCGCTGACACCGGCGTACGCCAGCCTGGAGATGCTGCGTGGCCAGCCGCCGACACCGGCCGACGATGTCTATGCGCTCGGTTGCGTCTGCTTCGAACTGCTCGGTGGCCGCCATCCCTACGACAAGGCCAGCGCCGAAGTAGCACTGCGCGAGGGTCGGCGCCCGCCTGCGCTGCGCGGCCTTGGGCGACGCCCGTACCGTGCCCTCTGTGCGGCGGTGGCCCTGCCTGCGGACAAACGGCTGGCCAACGTCGATGCACTGCTTGAAGGCCTGCGTCCGCGCAGCTGGCGTGAACGCGTACTGCCGCGGGTGGGCTATGCCTCTGCGGCGGTGGTGGTGCTGGCCGGCGCCGGTGTACTGGTCAACCGCCATGTGCACGAGCAGCGCCTGGCCGAAGTGAGTGCGCGGTTGGGAGCCGATGATCCGCAGCGCTATGAAGACGCCGCGCAGGCCTGGGAAGGTCTTTCCAGTCTCGATCACGAACAGCGTGCCAAACTTCTGCTGGACCACCCGGGACTGATCGAAGGCTTCCTGCTGCGGCGCCTGGATGCGCTGTGGGCGCCCTCCGCCGGCCGCTACGACTACCCGGGGACGCAGGAAGTGTTCGCGCTGCGCGATCGCCTGCGACTGTACTCACCCACGCTCGATGCGCGGCGCGAGCGCCTGCAGGCCGAGCGAGACCAGGCGCTCAACACGCTCGACACCCAGCGCCAGCGGCACATTGCCGAGGGGGATCTGTTCGGCCATGGCAGCGGCAGCCTGTCGGGAGCATTGGCAGCCATCGCCGCGATCGATCCGCGCAATCCGCTGCTGCGTGATCCTGCGCTGGAACAGGCCTATGAACAGGCCATCGCCAGTGCGTTGGGACAGGGTGACACCGCGCAGGCGGAATCACGGTTGCAGCAGGCGCAGCGCAGCTTCCCTGATGCGCTGGGGTTGCGTCTGCAGGCGGCGCAACTGCGGGTGGCATCGCAGCCGGATCTACAGGTGACCGCGCTGCCCGCCACAGTCGCGCAGGCGCGGGAGCGCCTGCAGCAACGCCTGGCCAACCCCAGCGCCGATGCCGCTTGGCAGACCGATGTTGCGGCGGCACTGCAGGTGATCCGGCGCGATGCCGGCGCCGAACTGCCTGCGGCGCAGAACGCGCTGGCCACTGCCGTGGCTGCCATTCTGGGAGGACACCGGGAACCGACGCAGCTACCGGATGACCTTGTGCTGCTCGACTTCGCACGTCGCCAGGCACCGGACACGGCCGCGTTGGCGGCGGCTGCCAGTCAGCTGCAGCAGCGCCAGCAGGCACTGCTGCAGTCGCTGGCCGACAGCCGCAGTGATGCTGCATTGGCTGCGCAGAGTGAATCGCTGCGGCGCGCGATCGCCGCTGGAGACCTGGACAAGGCACAACGCACCTGGCAGCAGCTGCATGTGGTGCAGCCCGATGCCCCGTTCGTGCGTGAGCAGGCGCCCGCACTGCTGGACCAGGCTACCCAGGACCAGGCGGTGCTGCGGCTCGCCCAGGGTGATCCGGCAGCCGCTGACGCACTGCTGGCGCGCGCGCTGCAGGTGATGGGCGCGCGTCCCGTACTGCAGGCGGCACGTGCACGCCTGGACGTGGTGGCGGCGGTACTGGCCGCCAGCACGCAGGCATCGACGAAGGACAGCGAGCGCGAGCGGCTGCGCCAGCAACTCGATGCACAGTACCGCCGTGATCCGCAGGCGATGGAGCGGTTGGAAAAAGCGCTGCGAACGCACGGGCGTCTCAAGGGCGATTCGCTGCAATCGCTGCTGCAGGGAGAGAAGGGCGCGATCGTGGCCGCACAACCGCCACCGGCCTCAGCGGCAACTGCCACTGGCGGCACGCATGCAGCGCGCAATGCACCGCGTCCGCCTGCGGCAACGCCGGTCAGCGCTGCCGTCGCCGCGGCGGCCGATGCGGATGATGCGCCGTTGCCGCCGGTGCCCGACGGCCCCGATCCCTGTGCAGGTCTGGCCGGGCGTGCACAGCCCTGCTACGACGCGCTGACCGATGCCCGTGGGCCGATGCTGGTGGTGGTGCCCGGGGTGTCGGGCGGGCCTGCGTATGCGCTTTCGCGCGGGGAGATCGCGGTGGATGACTTCAACCGGTACTGCCGGGCCAGTGGTCGTTGCAGTGTGCAGCCGGCATCCGGCGAGCAGGGGCGATGGCCCGCACGCAATCTCAGCCTCGCCCAGGCGCAGGGCTACACGCGTTGGCTGACCCGCGCCAGCGGCGGCTGGCGCTACCGCCTGCCGAGCGATGCCGAGTGGCTGCACGCCGCGCAAACGCAGCAACAATGGCGGCAGGCGCCGGACAGCAACTGCATTCCGCCCAGTGCCAGCGCTGGCAGCGGTGTGCCGGTGGGCGTACGTGGCCGCGAGCCGAATCCGTGGGGCCTGGTCAACCTGACCGGCAACGTCTGGGAATGGACCAGCAATGGCAGCGTACGTGGTGGCAGCTACGCCAGCTTCTGGTCGGACTGCACGGTGCAGGCACACCGCGCGCTGGCTGGTGCGGCGCAGCCGGATGTCGGCTTCCGGGTATTGAGGGAGCTGAAGTGAGCGGCTGGGAAGAGCACGCCAACCGCAGCCTGCAGTCGTTGGCCGATGCCCACCAGCGCGGCCAGATCGACCTGCAGGAATACCGCGCTCGGCGCCGTCGGGTGCTGCAGGGCGTGCGTGAACGCTGCCTGCAGACCCAGAGGCACCGGCCTGCGGACCCTGTTGCCGGGGTCTCGCCGGGTCCGACGAACGGTCGCTCACGAAGTGCGCTGGTTCTCATTTTGTATGTCATGCTGACGATGGGGTTGTTGCTGTGCATCTATGTCTTGGCAGTTGGCTGATGGCCACCTGGACGCCAGGGGCGCGTCGCCGTGCCCGGATCTTTCTTTGTCTGTGCCGCCCGGGGAGGGGCCGTACGGAGGACGCGACGCCCCGGCATCCATTGTCATCGGAGGACAGAGCCATGCCATTGAAGCGTTCGTCGTTTGCGTTGCTGCTGTCGGCAGCCCTGCCAGTCGCGGCGATGGCCCAGCAGGTCGAAGGGGGGCCGGCCACCGCGCTGCCCGACATGGCCGCGCGCACCGGCAACCAGACCCTGCAGGTGCGCGGCTTCCGTGCCAGCGACGTTGGTGAGCATCCGCAGCGTGGCATCACGCCTGCGCAGGTGCAGGCCGTGCTGGATGCCTACTTTGCCCGCCTGGCGCATGGCGCAGATGCGGTCGCGATGGACTTTGCGCAGCTCCAGGGGGCGGCCGATGCGGTCACTGCGGCCTATCGCAAGGCGGGCTTCCTGGTCAGCGTCGCCTACCTGCCACCGCAGAAACCCGACGCTGAAGGCCGCATCGAAGTACGCGTGCTGGAAGGGCGCATCGGCAAGGTAGTGGTGCAGGGCAACCAGCGTTACCGCACCCATACGCTCAGCAACGTGGCCGAGCGCCTGCGCGGGCAGCCGCTGCGCCAGGCCGACATCGACAGCGCTCTGCTGTATGCACGTGACCTGCCCGGGGTATCGGTATCTTCGGTACTGCAGCCCGGTGAGAACGTTGGTGAAACCGATCTGGTACTGGTCGCGCGTGAAAGTGGCCGGCCGTACGAGGTCAGTACCAGCGTGGACAATCACGGTACCGAGTTGACCGGGCGCGGGCGCGCCCAGCTGGGCGTTACCTGGAACAGCCCGCTGGGCCTGGGCGATGTATTCGCGGCCAGTGGAACCTATGCGTTCGATCCGCAGGCCAGCCGCGCCGGCGCGCTGTCCTACAGCGTGCCATTGCAGGCGGTGCAGGGACTGTCGGTGCTGGCCGGCGCCAACCGCAGCGAGCTGGAAGTGGACGACGGCATCCTGCGCGGTTTCAAGCTCAAGGGCCCGGCCTCGCAGGCGTATGCCGGCGCCGACTGGAAGTTCATCAACCGCCCCGACCTGCAGGTGACCAGCTCGGCGCGCTATATCCGCGAGAGCTCGCGCTTTGAAGCGCTGGGCCTGGTGCTGTCCAAGCAGAAGTACGACGTGGCCGAGGTGGGCGCCAGCCTGCGCCATAACGATGCGCGCTGGCATGGCATCAACCTGGCACAGTTGAGCGTGCGCCAGTCGCTGCGCGATCGCTCGGCCGACTTCGATGCGATCAACCCGACCCGCGACAGCCGGTTCAACGTGGTGCGCCTGGGCCTGCTGCGGCTGCAGTACCTCAGCCGCAGCCAACGCCTGTTGTTCAAGTTCAATGGCCAGTACAGCAACAACTCGCTGCCGGCGCTGGAGCAGTTCCAGGTGGGTGGCAACGACAGCGTGCGGGGGTATGCGCAGGGCGAGACGCTGGGCGATCGTGGCTGGTACGGAGCGCTGGAGTACCACGTCGATGCGCCGGGTTTCGGCGACGTCGCCTCGCCGTTCCGCGGGGTGCCGTGGCGCGAAGTACTGGAGCTGGACGTGTTCGCCGACCAGGCGCGCGTGTTCGATGTCGATGGGCTGGAGGCACCGGCCGATCTGGCATCGGTGGGAATGGGCGCGACCTTCCGCCTGCGCCAGTGGAAGAACCTCGAACTGCGCGTGGCGGCGGCCAAGCCGACCAGCGCCCTGCGACCGGGTGACGGCCGCGATGTCCGCGTGTATGCGCGGCTTGGCCTGACCTTCTGAGGAGCGACCATGAACCGTATCTACCGACTCGTCTTCAATCCTTCGCTGGGCCAGGTGCAGGTTGCTGCGGAGTTCGCGCGCGGGCCGCGTCGCTGTGTCCCGGGGCGATCACGCGCCGCCTTGTGGCTGGCACCCCTGACCGCGGCGCTGCTGCTGACCGGCAGCCTGCAGGCCACGGCGCAGACCCTGCCACAGAACGGCACCATTACGTCGGGCTCGGGAATCATCAACGTCAATGGCAACACCATGACGGTCACCCAGCAGAGCCAGGCTGCGGTGTTCCAGTGGAGCAGCTTCAGCATCGGCTCCGGCAACACGGTCAGATTCGATCAGGCGGGCTCGAGGTCGACGGCGATCAATCTGGTTACCGGCCCGTCCGCCAGCATCATCAGCGGCCAGCTGCTGTCCAACGGGCAGGTATTCCTGCTCAATCCGGCGGGCATTACGTTCACCGGCACTGCCAGCGTCAACGTGGGTGGGTTGCTGGCCAGCACCTTGATGCCCGGCGCACAGGGGATTCCGCTGGATGGTGGTGTGTTGCCACCCAGTTTCGAATTGGGCGGCACAGGGACCAATGCCGCGGTCAGCAACCTGGGAGGCACGCTGACGGCGACGGCCGGAGGCATCAGCTTGGTCGGCGGTTCGGTGTTCAACAACGGCTACATCGCGGCACCGCTCGGCAATATCGATCTGGCGGCGGCCAGTGCGGTCACCGCGGTGACCGGCGTGTCATCGGCCGGCATGCCAAGCCTGGCGTTCGTCACCACCGCAGCGAGTGGCATGGCAGGAACCGGTATCAGCAACGTCGGTACCCTCAGTGCACGCAACATCAGCATGACGGCGCTGATGGGACCTGGTCTTTCCTCCACCGGCATCAACGCGGGTGGCACGATCATCGCCAATGCGATTGATGGCGCCGACGGCAGCCTCACCATCCGCAGTTCCGCACCGGTGGCGATCAACGATGCCATCATCACGGCCAACGCGATGTCCACGGTGGGATCGGCTGTCATGGGGGGGCCGGTCGCCATCCAGATGACCGGCGGCAGCATCGACGCCACGACCGTGAACTTGAATGGCGGCATCAACGGCGACGTGGTGCTGTCAGGCTCGATCAAGGCAGACTCGATCGGAATCGACGCGAACAACATCACCCAGACCGCGGGTTCGCTGGAGGGCGCGCTGCAACTGGACACGCAGGGCCGAGTGACCCTGGGACAGGCGAGCAATGCCATCAGCCGCGTTGGCGGCCATGTCGGTACCGACCTGACCCTGGCCACCTCGACCAGCCTGGCGAACAGCGGGGCGCTGTCGGTAGGTGGCAATACCACGCTCGACGCAGCTGCGGGCAACATTACCCTGACCCATGCCGGCAACAGTTTCGGCAACCGGGTCAGCGCGAAAGGGGCCGACGTCAGTCTGGTCGGCATCGGTGCACTGAACCTGGGCGATATCGATGCGCGCAGCCTGGATGCGCAGGGCGGCAGCCTTGGCCTGAGCGGTACGATCACCACGTCCGGTGACCAGGCCTATCGGTCCGCAGTGACACTCCAGGGCAACTCGACGCTGCAGGGCGGAACGATCCGGTTCGACGGCACGGTTGATGGCAGCTACTACCTGGGTGTCGCCGCCAGCGGAGTGACCACCTTCCTGGGCGCCATTGGTGGCAGCACTGCATTGCAGGGATTGAATGTCGCCACCGGCAGCGGTGCGCGCTTGTCCGGCGACGTCACCACCCTTGGCATGCTCGCGTTCACCGGTCCGTTGCAGGTATACGGATCGCGCCGCCTGACTTCGCTGGGTGGAAACATGACGCTGGGCGGGGCGGTCGACGGTGACGGTGGCGATTTGAGCCTGAGCGCGCGCCAGCTCACGCTCGCCGGCGCAGTGGGCGCCACCGGACCGGTGGATCGCCTGTACGCCAGTGCCGATACCATCACCCTGGGCAGTCGCATTGCCAGCAGACGCGAGATGCTGCTGCAGGGCGACATCCGGCTGGACGGCAACACGCAGCTGGTCAGCACCAATGATGGCGTCATCACCACCGATGGCATTTCCAGCAACATCGGCAGTGGCTACAACCTGACGATCAGCACCGGCAACCGGATCCAGGTCAACGGCAACATCAGTGCCGCCGATGTCGACATCAGCGGACTGATCTTCAGCGGCCGCGGCATCGTCAGCAAGGGCAACCTCGGCATCGACTCCCGGCTCAATCTGCTCCAGACCGGCAGTTACCAGGTCGATGGCCTGTCCCGGTTCAGCAGCCAGGGAGACATCACACTGACTGATGCAGGCAACCGCTTCAGCGGTGAAGTCGCGCTGCAGGGCGGGAACGCCGAACTTCGCGCAGGCGACCTGCTGCTGGGTAGTACTTCGCTGCAGGGCAGCCTCGGGCTGCATCTCACTGGCGGACTGCAGCAGGCCAGCGGCAGCGCGCTGAACATCGGGGGTACCACCCGCATCGACGCCGGCGGTCCCATCAACCTCGACAGGGCGAACGGCTTGGGCCAGCCGGTCAACCGGTTTGGCGGTGAGGTGTCACTGAAGGGTCGCGGCAGCTACATCTCCGCTGCGGGCACGCTGGCCTTCTCCGATTTCGATGTGGACAGCCTGTTGGCGACGGCGGATGTCGTGCAGCTTCCCGCCAGCGGCAGGAGCATCGGCCTGCAGTACTTCCTGGGCAATGTGGTACTGACCCGCGACAGCGTGCTGGACAGCCAGCTTGGCCAGATCAACTTCCGGGGGCGCATCGATGGTGGGTACGCACTGACGCTCGCGCGCGGGCTCAACGTGGTGTTTGCCGATGACGTGGGCGGCAATCAGGCGCTCGCCAGTCTCGACATCAGTGGTGCGGGTCCGCTCCAGCTCGGCGGCAACATCACGGCCGACGGCGCGATCCGGCTGGGCAACGTCAACCTGGTTTCGAACACCCCCCGGTTGTTCAGCGTTCGCAGCAACAACGGCAACCTGCTGGCGGGTCGTATCGACGGCAGCAGCGATGGCCGCAGCAGCCTGGCGCTCAACGCGCACGGCGCGCTTGAACTGCAGTCCGGTGCGGGTACCACGCCCGGCGCGGGGCTGGCCAATCTCGAACTCAAGGGGGCAAGCGTGATCGCGCAGGCGATCCGCACCAGTGGCCGGCTTGACGTCAGCAGCACCACCGGGTTCACCCAGGGCGGTACGCTCACTGTCGGCGGCGATGCCAGCTTCAGTGCCGGCAGCAGTGGCAACCTGATGCTGGATACAACGGCCAACACCTTTGCCGGCAAGGTCGCGTTGAGCGGCAACCAGGTGCGGATCCGCGCGCAGCCGGGCCTGGCACTGGATGGGGTGACGGCTGCGGCACTGGATGCGGGCAGTGCGGGGGCGCTGTCGTTGGCCAATGCCAATGTTGCCGGCGCTGCGGTCCTTGACGGTACGTCCCTGCTGTTCGACCAGGTGAGCATTGGCGGAGCCCTGCTGGCTACCGCGAGCGCGGGCGACATCCGCCAGGGAAGTGGGAGCCTGGCGATCGGCAACAACAGCCAGCTGACGGCCAGCACCGATATCGTGCTGGGCGGAACCGGCAATCAACTGGGCAGCGCACTGCAGGTACAGGGCCGTGACATCACCCTGTCCAGCAGCACGGCACTGGACGTCCAGCAGCTGCAGGCTGCGCGTGATGCCGTGCTGGCGGGTAACGGCGTGCGGCTCGGG
>NZ_RAHU01000010.1:0-120958 GCF_009659995.1 Stenotrophomonas sp. MH181796 | reverse complement strand
GCTCTACCAACTGAGCTATTCCCGCTTGGGAGGCGAAATTCTACCCGTTCCAAGGATGGCGTCAAGCGCTTTTTTCAGGGTCTGCGAGGTGCCCGGCGCCACGTATCCACGCCATGCGTGGATAGGCGCACCGATGGGGTCAGCGCTCTTTCCTGCGGAAAAGGATCCGACCCCGGGGCTCAGTTGCCCAGCTTCTTCTGCCGCGCACGCTCGCGCGCCGCGCGCTCGTCATCGCGCAGGCTCGGCCAGGCGGCGTGCAGGTACTGCAGGCCCGACCACAGGGTCAGCACCGCGGCGATCGCCAGGGTCCAGTCGCCGATGTGGAACACCGGCCAGCCCATCCAGATGTCTTCCACCGGCACGTTCGGTGCCACCGAATACAGCAGGCACAGCAGCGCGACCATCTGCGCGGTGGTCTTGACCTTGCCGATCATCGCCACGCGCACCTTGGCGCGCTGGCCGAGTTCGGCCATCCATTCGCGCAGCGCCGATACCGCAATTTCACGACCAACGATGACTGCCGCCCAGAACGCCATCCACGGCGTCGGGTGGCCCTGCACGATCAGGAACAGCGCCACCGCCACCATCAGCTTGTCCGCGACCGGGTCGAGGAAGGCGCCGAAGGCCGACTCCAGCTGGTAGCGGCGTGCGATCCAGCCATCGAGCCAGTCGGTGATCGCAGCCAGGCCGAAGATCGCCGCCGAAGCGAAGTTGGTCCAGGTGTAGGGCAGGTAGAACACCAGCACCAGCACCGGGATCATCACGATCCGCAACAACGTCAGCCAGGTGGGCAGGGTCAACTTCATGCTTGCGTGCTTCTCTCTCTACTCGGCCGCATCAGGCGTGGCCAACCCGTGCAGGTTAGCGTAGATACGTGCCGCGAGGGCGTCATTGATGCCTTCCACCTTGGCGATTTCCGCTTCACCAGCGGCTTTCAGGCCGACCAGGCCGCCGAAATGCTTGAGCAGGCTGGCGCGGCGGCGCGGCCCAATGCCGGGGATGTCCTCCAGCTTGCTGGTCATCCGCGCCTTCTGGCGGCGGCCGCGGTGGCCGGTGATGGCGAAGCGGTGCGCCTCGTCGCGCACCTGCTGGATGAACTGCAGCGCCGGATTGGCCGCGCCCGGGCGCAGCTCGCGGCCATCGGGCATCACCAGCGCTTCATGCCCAGCGCGCCGCTCCACGCCCTTGGCCACGCCCACCAGCAGCACGCCTTCCACGCCCAGGTCGGCCAGCGCGGCCTGGGCCTGGGCCAACTGGCCGGCGCCACCGTCGATCAGCAGCACGTCCGGCAGCACGCCCTGCTCTTCCACTGCGCGGCGGAAACGGCGGTCGATGGCCTGGCGCATGGCGGCGTAGTCGTCGCCCGGCTCGATACCGCTGATGTTGAAACGGCGGTACTGCGCACGCACCGGGCCGGCGGCGTCGAACACCACGCACGAGGCCACGGTGGCCTCGCCCAGGGTGTGGCTGATATCGAAACACTCGACACGCTTGACCGGCTCGGCCAGGCCCAGCATGTCGCGCAGCGCGTCGCTGCGCGCGTGCTGCGCGTTGCGGCTGTTGAGTTCGGTGGCCAGGGTCAGCTGCGCGTTGCGGCTGGCCAGTTCCACATAACCGGCGCGTTCGCCGCGCACGTTCCACTTCAGCTGCACCTTGCGCTCGGCCGAGGCTGACAGCGCGGCCACCAGCAGGTCGGCATCGGGAATTTCGCGATCCAGCAGGATCTCGCGCGGCGGCTCGAATTCGATGTAGTACTGCGAGACGAACGCGGCCAGCACTTCCTCCGGGCTCTCCTCGCCATTGGTGCGCGGGAAGAACGGGCGGGTACCGAGGTTGCGGCCATCACGGAAGGCCAGCAGCAGCACACAGGCCTGCGAGCCCTGCATGGCCACCGCCAGCACGTCCAGATCCGCGGCGCGACCATCCACGTACTGGCGGGTCTGCATGCTGCGCAGTGAAGAAATCAGGTCACGCAGGCGCGCGGCCTGCTCGAACTCCAGCGCCTCGCTGGCGGCCTGCATCTGCTCGCCCAGCTCGCGGGTCAGCTCGTCGCTCTTGCCTTCCAGGAACAATGCGGCGCGACGCACCGATTCGGCGTAGTCCGGCGCCGGCACCAGCTCCACACAGGGCGCGCTGCAGCGGCCGATCTGGTACTGCAGGCACGGCCGCGAGCGGTTGCGGAACACGCTGTCCTCGCAGCTGCGCAGCTTGAACAGCTTGTGCATCAGGTTCAGCGTTTCACGCACCGCGGTGACCCCGGGATAGGGCCCGAAATAGCGACCGGGAATGGCACGCGGACCACGATGCAGCGCGATGCGCGGCCAGTCCTCGCGGGTCAGCAGCACATGCGGATAGGTCTTGTCGTCGCGCAGCGAGACGTTGTAGCGCGGCGACAGCGACTTGATCAGCTGGTTTTCCAGCAGCAACGCCTCGGCTTCCGAGCGCGTCACGGTCACGTCCATGCGCGTGATCTGCGAGATCATCGACATGATCCGCGCGTTCTTCGGGCTGCCGTTGAAATAGCTGCCGACGCGGTTGCGCAGCGCGCGCGCCTTGCCCACGTACAGCAGGGTGTCGTCGGCCGCGTACATGCGGTACACGCCGGGAGCGGTGCTGAGCTGGGCCGCGAAGGCCTTGCCGTCGAAGGCCGGGGCGGGAACGTCGGTCATTCGCTGATCGGCACTTCGCTGAGCACGCCGCTGTCGGGATCGAATCGCAGGACGGCATGGGCGTCGGTCTCGGCGATCCATACCGCACCGGCCCCCACCGCCAGGCCGGCAGGGCCATGCAGGCGGCGCGGCAGCGGCTGGGTGGTCAGTTCACCGCCGCCCAGGCGCAGCGTGCGCAGGCGACCGTTGCCGGTATCGGCAATCCACAACAGCGGCGCGTCCGCGCTCAATGCGATCGCCTGTGGGAACTGCAGGCTGGCCTGCGCGCGCGGACCGTCGTCACTGCCGAAGCGCCAGGGCCCCTGCCCGACCAGCGTCTGCACCAGGTCGCCACGCAGCTGCAGTGCACGCACCGAAGATCCCAGGGCATCAGCCACGTACAGCACCTGTTGCACGACGGCCAACGCGGTGGGTTGGGCGAAGGCGGCCAGATGCCCGCTGCCATCGCGCTCGTCGATGGCACCACTGCCGGCGCGCCATTGCAGGCTGCGCTGGCCCAGGTGGTAGCTCCAGATGCGGTTGTCGCCGGCCATCGCGATGTGCAGCTGGTTGTCGGCGATGGCCAGGCCGACCGGATGGTCCAGCGAGACCTGCCGCGCCTGCGCCACCGGACCCTCCACCGGCGCACCAGGGCGACCATTGCCGCACAGGGTGTCGACGATGCCGGTCAGCAGGTTGATACGGCGCACCGCGTGGTTGCCGGTGTCGGCGACGTACAGCGAATCGCGCTCCAGCACCAGCGCCTGCGGGCGGTGGAACGCCGCTTCGGCGAGGTTGCCGTCCATGAAATCGGCGGTACCCAGCCCGAACTGGCGCAGGATGCGGCCACCATGGCTGCATTCGAGGATGCGGTGATGGCCGCTGTCGGCGATGTACAGGCGTTCGGTACTGACCGCCAGGCCAAGCGGGAATCGCAGGGCCTGGCGCGGCTCCGGATGCAGCTCGGTACCACCGCGTGGCGGCGCCAGCGGTGCGCCCTCGCACAGGGCGTTCAAGGCACGCTCCAGTTCACCCGGCGCACCCTGCCCGACCAGGCGTTGCTGCTCGCGGCCCTGCGCGTCCAGCAGCACCAGGGTCGGCCAGGCGGTGACGCCGAAGCGGCGCCAGCCATCCCAGTCGGCATCGAGCAGCACCGGCATCGACAGGCCCTGGCGGCGCAGCAGCTTCAGCGCGGTACCGGCGTCGCGTTCGAAATCGAAGCGCGGCACCTGCAGCACCAGCGGCTGCAGCTTGCCGGGGTGGCGCGACAGCCATTGGCCGAATTCGGCCAGGCGTTGCGCGCTCCAGGCGGAGGCGGCGTTGACGAACAACAGCGCCACCGGCCGACCGCGCAGTTCGGTCAGGGTGCAGGGGGTGGCATTGAGCCAGGTGGCGAACTCGGGCAGGTCCGGGACGGGCTGGACGTTCATGGCCCGATTATGCCGGAGTCGGCGTCATGCAACAGTCGTGCCACCGCACGTTTTGCAGCATCGTCGACCAGCGACCAGACCTGTTCGAAATGCTCACTGCCGCCGGTGTAGGGATCGGGAATCGCGACCCGCCCCTGCCCACCCGACCACGGCAGGTACAGTGCCAGGCGTTCACGTTGGGCAGGTGTGGCCAAGCGCCCTGCATCGCGCAGGTTGGCTTCGTCGGCGCACAGGATCCAGTCGAAGCGGTCGAAATCCACGGCCTGCAACTGGCGCGCACGCAGGCCGCCGATGTCCACGCCGTGCCCGGCCGCGCAGGCGATCGCGCGCCGGTCCGGCGGTTCACCGACGTGCCAGTCACCGGTACCGGCCGAATCGACCTGCACCCGGCCTGCCAGCGGCGAGGCGTCCAGGCGGGCGCGCAGTGCACCTTCGGCCATCGGCGAACGGCAGATGTTGCCGAGGCAGACGACCAGCAGCTTCATCGTGCGGCCATTGCCTGCAGCAGCGTCTCCGCACGCTCCAGGTCTTCCGGGGTATCGATGCCGGGCGGGAACGGCTCCGGCGAGATCGCCACGCTGATCGGGTAACCGGCTTCCAGTACGCGCAGCTGCTCCAGCGATTCGACCTGTTCCAGCTGGCCCGGCGGCATCGCCGCGAACTGCTGCAGGAAGCCGGCGCGATAGCCGTAGATGCCGATATGGCGCAGCCAGTTGTGACCGGCCGGCAGCGTGTCGCGGCTGCGTGCGAAGCCATCGCGGTGCCAGGCGATCGGCGCGCGGCTGAAGTACATCGCCTCGTTGCGCGCGTTGCGCACCAGCTTCACCACGTTCGGGTCGAACAGGGTGTGCGCGTCTTCGACGGTCGTGGCGAGGGTCGACATCGGCGCATTGCCATCGACCAACGCCTCGGCTACCGCACGGATGCCGGCCGCGGGTGCGAACGGCTCATCGCCCTGCAGGTTGACCACGACGGTGTCGTCGGCCCAGCCAGCGATGCGCGCACATTCGGCCAGGCGGTCGGTGCCGGACGCATGCGAGGCGGCGGTCATCGCTACCTTCACTTCGGCCAGCCCGGACAGTGCGTCGGCAATGCGTTGATCGTCGGTGGCGACCCAGACCTCGCCGGCACCGGCCTCCAGCGCGCGGCGCGCCACGTGCAGGACCAGCGGCTCACCGCCCAGCAGGCGCAGCGGCTTGCCCGGCAACCGCGAGGCGGCATAGCGGGCCGGGATGGCGACGACGAATTCGGTCATGGGGCGGTACTCGGCAGGCTCGTTACAACGGGAATGCGGCCGGCGGCGCATGAATGCAAGCGCCGCCGCGCCACTCAGTTCGGTCGCAGCTTGTCCAGGCGGTCGGTCAGCGCCACCCAGAACGCGGCAGGCAGTTCGGCGCGCAACGGAACGGCGTAGTGCCAGTCGTTGCCGAACGCGCGGCATTTCACCGCGTCCTTTTCGGTCATCAGCACCGGTAGTTGGCTGCCGAAGGACAGGTCCTGCGGCTGGTAGGCCTGGTGGTCGGCGAAGGCATGCGGCACCACGCCGATGCCACGCGCGCGCAGCATGTCGAAGAATCGCTGCGGATGCGCGATACCGGCCACCGCGTGCACGCGCTGGCCCTTGAAGTACGACAGCGGGCGTGCACGGCCACCGGCCAGCGGCTGCGCACTGTCGATATGCAGCGCCATCGGCCACTGGCCGAAGCCACAGGCCTGGGCCGCCGTTTCCTCATCGGCCTGGCCGAGGTTGACCACGCGGAAATCGCATTCGCTGGCGCGGCTGACCGGTTCGCGCAGCGGCCCGGCCGGAATCATCCGGCCGTTGCCGTAGCGGCGCTGGGCATCGACCACCTCGATCTCGATGTCGCGCGCCAGCCGGTAGTGCTGCAGGCCGTCGTCGCAGACGATCACATCGCAGCCGGCCTCGATCAGCGCCTTGCCAGCAGCAACGCGGTCGCGGTCCACACGCACCGGCACGCCGGTCTTCCAGGCGATCAGTACCGGTTCGTCGCCCCCCTTGGCGGTCGGCGTATCGGCCTGCACCCACAGCGGCGTGTCGGCATCTTCACGGCCATAGCCACGGCTGGCCACACCGGGTTTCCAGCCGGCCGCACGCAGGCGCTCGACCAGGGCAATGGTCAACGGCGTCTTGCCGGTGCCACCGGCGGTGATGTTTCCGACCACGATGACCGGTACCGGCAGCGTGTAGTGCTTGCGCCAGCCACGCCGATAGGCACGCCGGCGCAGCGCGGTGACGCCGGCATACAGCGGTGACAGCAGGCGCATTGCCCACGGAACCGGACTGCCGTCGTACCAGTACGGCGGGGTCTGGGTACCCTTGCCAGCCATCAGTCCTGCCTTTCGCGGAACTGCATGCTGTGCAGATGCTGGTACAGGCCGCCCATGGCGAGCAGCTCCTTGTGGGTGCCGCGCTCGACGATGCGGCCGTGGTCCATCACCAGCACCAGATCCGCGTGCTCGATGGTCGACAGACGGTGCGCGATGACCAGCGTGGTGCGCTCCGGCATCAGGCGCTGCAGCGCGTCCTGCACCAGCCGCTCGGACTCGTTGTCCAGCGCGGCGGTGGCTTCATCGAGAATCAGGATCGGCGCGTCGCGCAGGATCGCGCGCGCGATCGCCAGGCGCTGGCGCTGGCCGCCGGACAGCAGCGCGCCGTTCTCACCCACCGGCGTCTGCAGCTGCTGCGGCATGCGCGCGATGAACTCCCACGCGTTGGCCGCTTCGGCGGCTGCGCGGATCTGCTCTTCGCTCGCATCCATGCCGTAGGCGATGTTGGCGGCGATGGTGTCGTCGAACAGCATGACCTTCTGCCCGACCATCGCGACCTGGCGGCGCAGGTCGGCCAGCGGGTAGTCATCCAGCGCGACACCGTCAAGGGTGATGCGTCCGCCACTGGGTTCGTAGAAGCGCGGCACCAGCCGGATCAGGCTGGTCTTGCCGCTGCCGGAACGGCCGACGATGGCGGTGACCGTGCCGGGCCTGGCGACGAAGCTGATGTCGTCCAGGGCAATGCCACTGTCCTCGCGGTAACGCAGCATGACGTGGTCGAAGGCCAGTTCGCCCCGCACGCGCTGCACCGTGGTGCGGCCTTCGTCGCGCTCGACCCGCATGTCGAGAATACTGAACAGGCGCTCGGCGGCGGCCACGCCCCGTGAGATCGAGGTCTGCACGCTGGTCAGGCGGCGCAGCGAGGGAATGATGGCCATCATCGAGGTCATCAGGCCCATGAACTGGCCCGCATTGAGACGCCCGGCCAGCGCTTCACGGGTCGACACCCATACGATCACCGCCAACGCCAGCGCGGCCAGGAACTGGACCACGCTGGAGGCGGCAGCACGGGTGACTTCCACCTTCATGTTCAGTGACAGCATGCGGTTGGCCAGGCGCGAGTAGCGCGAGATCTCGTGCTGCTGGGTGCCATGCACCTTCACTTCCTGCTGCGCGGCCAACGACTGCTCGGCGGTCTGCGCCATCGAGCCCATGCCATCCTGGATGCCACGGCTGATGCGGCGGTAGCGCTTGCCCACGTAAGACACGATCACCCCGATCAGCGGCACCACCACCAGCATGGCCACCGTGACCTTGACGCTCATCTGCAGCATCACCGCCAGCATGGCGATGATGGTCAGGGTGTCGGCCACCACGGTCTTGAGCGCATCAGCGCTGGCCTGGGTGACCTGTTCAGTGTCGAAGTTCAGGCGGCTGACCATCACCGGCGTCGCTTCGGTATCGAAATGCGAGGACGGCAGGTGCAGGTACTTGGCCAGTACCTGCTCGCGCAGGTCACGCACCACGCTGCGACCGGTCCTGGCCAGCGCATAGTCGCTGACCCAGGTCGCGGCGCTGCGCATCAGGAACAGGCCGAGAATGGTCAGCGGCAGGATCACCGCCATGCGTGGTTCGGGATTGACGAAGCCCCGGTTGACCAGCGGCTCCATCAGCTTGGTGAAGTGGTAACCGGCCAGGGCTTCGACCACCATGGCGATCACCGCGGCCACCATGAACACCCAGTAGGCGTGGGTGTACCCCAGCAGACGTTTGTAGATCGGCCACACCGGCGCGTGATTGGAACTCATGGACGCACCTCGGGTGCTGTTGCAATGGCAATACGGCGGAAACCGAGCTGACCCAGCGCATCCTGCGCGGTCACCACGGCCTGGTAGGGAGTGCGCGCGTCGGCACGCAGCAGAACGGTCTGTTCACGATCGCTGCCGGCCACGGCGGCGATGGTCTGCTTGACCGACTCGACGTCGCTGCGCAGCACTTCCTGGTCATTGATGAAGTAGCGGCCTTCGGCGTTGATCAGCACGCTGAGCGAACGCGGTGGTTCATTGGTCTGCTGCTGGCTGGCGGTCGGCAGCTGCACCTGCAGCGTCGAGCGCGCATCGAAGGTGGTGGTGACCACGAAGAAGATGATCAGCACCAGGATGACATCGATCAGCGGAACCAGATCGATATGCGGCTCATCCTGGGATCGGTCGTTGCCGATACGCATCGATCAGGCCTTCGCCGTAGCGGCGCTGGCCGAACGCGCGGACGGCGCCGGGTTCATCACACCGGGTCGGCCATCGAGCGTATCCAGCAGTGCGCTGGCTTCCTGCTCCATCTCCACCACGTAGCCATGGATGCGGCCCTTGAAGTAGCGATGGAACATCAGCGCCGGGATCGCCACGATCATGCCGGTAGCGGTGCACACCAGCGCCTTGCCGATGCCGCCGGCCAGCTGGTTCACATCGCCCACGCCATGGTCGAGGATGCCCAGGAACATCTGGATCATGCCGATCACGGTACCCAGCAGGCCCAGCAGCGGGCCGGCCGAGGCGATGGTGCCCAGCGCGTTGAGGAAACGCTCCATGCGGTGCACCAGGTGACGGCCGGTGTCTTCGATGCGCTCGCGGATCTGGTCGCGCGGGCGATTGCGCGCTTCCAGCGCGGCGGCCAGCAGCGCGCCCAGCGGCGAGTTCGCCCGCAGGGTCTGCAGGTGGGCGGGGTCGAGCTTGCCGCGTGCGGCCCAGTTGCGCACTTCCTGGCCGAGGCCGGGCGGCAGCACTTCAGTCCGCCGCAGGGACCAGAAACGCTCCAGGATGATCGCCAAAGCCAGTACGCCCAACAGCAGCAGCGGCACCATCGGCCAGCCACCGGCCTTGACCAGTTCCCACACGTTTCAACCCTCCGGCCCAACGGCCGCTTGTTCGATCGGCGATAGGATAGCAGCCGACCGCGCCCGCCCAGCGGCATCCCACCACCGGGATGCGTGGATACGCTGTTCACGCAGCTGCAGCCCTTGTGCGCCAAGCCATATGCGGATCGCCCCGGAATCAGCCGTGGCCAGCACTTCCGCCCCTTGCGCCTGCCAGCGCTGGACCACGTCCTGGCGTGGATGGCCGAAGCGGTTGCGGTGCCCGGCCGAGACCACCGCCAGCCGTGGCGCCACGGCGGCCACCCACGGCGCGCTGGAGCTGCCGCCACTGCCATGGTGCGGCACCAGCACCACATCCGCCTTCAGCGCTGCCGGAGACGCCTGCAGCAGCGCCTGCTCGGCCGGGCGGCCGATATCGCCAGGCAGCAGGACCACGCCGTGACGGCTGGCGACGCGCAGCACGCAACTGTCCTCGTTCTCGGCCTGGCGGCTGCCCGGTGCCGGGTGCAGGACCTGGAATTCAACGCCGTCCCACTGCCACTGCATCCCTTGCTGGCAGGGCGCAGCGCCGGCGATGGTGCTGCCCGGTGGCGCCAGCAGCTGCAGCCCGGGCAGCTGCCATCTCAGGCTCGGCAGGCTGCCCGTGTGGTCCAGGTGGTCATGGCTGAGCATCGCCTGCTGGGGCGGCCCCTGCCCGAGCGCGCGCAGGGCCGGGACCAGGATCCGCTCATTGCCATCCCCACCGGCCGGCGGCCCGACGTCGTACCAGAGTGCATGCCGCGCCGTGCGCAACAACACCGCGGTGCCCTGGCCGACATCGTGCACCAGCAGCTCCAGCTCTCCTGCGGCGGGCGCATGCCGGGCCGGCCACAGCAGCGGCAGGCACAGCAGCAGTCCGGCCAGGCCACCGCCGGCGCCACGCGGCAGCAGCCACCAGAACACCCCCAGCAACGCTGCCGGCACCGCCCAGCGCGGTGCCTCGGCCAGCCACCACATCGCCTGCGGGTGCAGCGCCAACGGCTGCAGGGCCTGCCAGCTGAGCTCGAACAGCCAGGCGGCGACGCGCCATGCCCAGCGCCCGGCGCCATCATGCAGCGCGTGCAGGCCGGTACCCAGCAGCGACAACGGCACTACCAGCAGGGTCCACCACGGAATGATCGGCAGATTGACCAGCGGCCCCAACCGCGCTGTGCCACCGAACAGGGCCACGCAGAGCGGCAGCAGGCCGAGGCTGGCCACGCCCTGCGCGGCCAGGAAGCCACGCAGGCCACCGCCGACGCCCTCCGGCCCGGTCCGCGGCAGGCACCACAGCAGCCACAACACGCCCCCGAAACTGAGCCAGAAGCCGGCCGACAGCACCGACAGCGGCGCCGGCAACAGCATCACCACCGCGGCCAAGGCCAGCCCCTGCCCTGCACCGACCGGGCGGCGTCCGGCCCGGGCCAGTGCAACCAGGCCGATCATCAGCGCTGCGCGCACCGTTGGCAGTGCACCACCGGCCACCACGGCGTAGACGGCCGCAGCCAACGCCGCGCCCCACGCCGCCGCCTGTGGTCGTGGCCAGTACCGCCCCAGCAGCGGCAGCAACCACCACGACACGCGGCACAGCAGCACGCCGAAGCCTGCAACAACGCCCACGTGAAAACCGGAAATGGCGACCAGATGGGTCAGTCCCAGCGCGCGCAGGTGTTCCCAGTCGTTGTCGGACAATCCGCGGGTATCGCCCAGTGCCAATGCCTGCACGAACCGCGACGCAGGGTGTGCCACCTGTGTGGCCATCGCTGCACTGCTGCGCTCGCGCCAGGCCGGCAGGCCCTGCGCGGGGCGCAGCTCACGCGCACTCGCCGGATCGCGTACCACGCCATTGCCTGAGAGACCCCGCAGCAAGGCATGGCGCTCGCCATCGAAACCGCCCGGATTGATCCTCGAGCGCGGTGCCTGCACGCGCAACGACAGGTCCCAATATGCCCCCGCACGAACGGCATGCCGGCCAGCTTCGCCAGCGCGTGGCGTCGGGCCGCGCCACGGGTCGTTCCAGGTGACCTGCAGGCGCCTGCCACGGAGCGATGGCAGCGCCGCAGCCTCGTCAACGTGCAACACGAAACGCGTGTAGCCGGGGCCGTTCCGTGGAAGGTCGGCCACTCTTCCCTGGACCCGCACCTCCTGCGGCGGCGCACCGGGTGGAAGCGGATTGTGCAGGGCCCAATGGCCGTGCAGCGTCGCCCACGCCAGCCCGAACAGGGCGGCGGCCCACGCTCGGCCACGCCAACGCCACAGCCAGCCCACGGCACCGGCAACCGCCAGCGGTGCGCACAGCCAGAGTGGCAGCAGCATCGGCATCTGCACGCAGGCCAATGCACCCAGTACCAGCCCGGCGGCACAACCGGCGCCGAACAGTGGTGAGGCAGCGCGTTCGGAAATCACCCGTACAGCCTGCCGTCGCGCGCATCAGGCTGCCTATCGGGAATTCCCCTGCGCGGATGTCAGCGCCGGACGGTACCGCGATGGAAGTTGACCCGGAAGCTGGCACCGCCGCCGGCCGCCTCGCCGACACTGACCGAACCGCCGTGGTGCTGCACGATTTCCTTCACCAGGTGCAGGCCCAGGCCACTGCCGCTGCCCGCCGCGCGCAGGCGATGGAAGGGCTCGAAGATGGCCTCGCGGTCTCCGACCGGAATACCGGCGCCCTGATCGCTGACTTCCAGCAGGCCACGGGCGTCCAGGCGCACGCAGATGGTGCCGCGCCCGCCGCCATGGACGATGGCGTTGTGCACCAGGTTGGCGATCACCCGCCCCAGCGCCAGGCTGTCGCCGTGGATCCACACCGGGGCCTCCGGGGCGTCCACTTCGAAGCCATAGCCGGCACCGACCACCAGGGGGGCAAGATCGGCAGCCGCCTCACGCACCAGCAGCGCCAGGTCCAGCCGCTGCAACGCGCCGACATTGCGATCAAGCCGCTGCAGATCCAGCAGGTGCTCGGCCACGTTGCCGAGGCGTGCGACGTCGGTCAGCAGCTGCGACTTGAGCTCGCCCTGCGGCAGCTGCGACAGGCGCGCCTGCACCACCGCGATCGGTACCCGCAGTTCATGCGCGGCGTCGGCAAGGAACTTGTCACGCGCCGCATAGCCCTGCTGCACCTTGTCGATGGCATCGTTGAATGCTTCCACCAGCGGCGCGACCTCGGTCGACACCAGCTGCGCGTCCAGCCGCGCGCCGGGCTGGCCGATGTCCAGCTCCTTGGCCTGCTGGGCGGACCGGCGCACGCCACGCATCGCACGGTGGATCACCGTCGGCATCACCAGCAGCGTGACCACGATCAACGGCAGGAAGAACCACAGGCCGATCAGGCGCAGCACCATCAGCGCGCCATCCAGCAGCCCGCCCTTCGGCGCCCCCCCGACCATCACCGTGATGCGGCGGCCGTCCTCGTTGCGGATCATCACCCGCGCCACGTCGAGGTACGGCGGCACCAGCGAGCCGAGTTCGGTGGCCCCCAGCGTCGGCAGCCTCGCCAGCAGCGGCGCGTGGATTGCCGGAATGGTTCCGCGTTCCAGCCACATGCCCTTGTCATCGACCGCCGCGAACCAGAGGTTGCCACCCGCGCCCGCGTCCAGCTTGTGCCAGCGTGCTTCATCCAGCACCAGCCGCCCGCCCTCACTGTGCACGGCCTTGGCCACGGCTTCAGCCATGAACATGTCCATGCCCCAGGTGTCCTTGTCGCCCCAGGTCAGGATCAGCGCGACCACCGCGAACAGCACGGTGAACGCCTGGGCCAGGAACAATCGCCAGGCCAGCCCAAGCGTGATGGAGCGGATCGGACGTGTCGGACGCGCCATCTCAGGCCTCCGCCAGCAGGTAGCCGACGCCACGGATCACATGGATCTCCACACCGGCCCCGGCCTGCTGCAGCGCCTTGCGCAGCTTGGAAATGTGCGCATCGAGCGCATTTGACTGGATCTCATCATCAAAACCGTACACCGCCGCCTCCAGTGCGCTGCGGGTGACCGTGCGTCCCTGGCGCATCGCCAGCGCCTGCAGCACCAGCACCTGGCGTCGGGGCAGCGCCAGCGGCTGGCCTTCCACCTGCGCCTGCAGCGATTCGAAGTCGAATTCCAGCCGTCCCAGATGCAGGCTCGGCGTTACCATCGCCGAAGGCCGCCGCGAAACTGCGCGGATCCGCGCCATCAGTTCCTCGATCGCGACCGGCTTGACAAGGTAGTCATCGGCACCGACGTCCAGCCCCTCGACCTTGTCCGACAGCGTGCCCTTGGCGGTCAGCATGATCACCGCCAGGTTGGGGCGCAGCGCCCGCGCAGTGGCAACGAAACCGGCGCCGTCGCCATCGGGCAGCTGCCGGTCGAGCAGCATCAACTGGTGCACCGGTTCGCGCAGTGCGATGGCCGCCTCCGCCAGGCTGCCGACCACATCGGCCACCACGCCCTGCCGCTCCAGCCCCGATTGCAGGGCACGGGACAGATCAGGATCGTCTTCGACCAGGAGGATGCGCATCAGAGGCTCGGCTACCGGAAACGGTGCCGATCATAGTGCCTGGCGCCGGGTTTGGGCGCCTTCGCGTGCGGATTGTCCAAGCGCAATGTTCTGACAATGTTGAGCCCGCACCATGCACAGCCATCCCCCGCAAAGTGGCTGATCGATGCCGTCGCTGTCCCCGACTCTGCTGCGCCCGCTGCTGTTCACCGCTGCCATCGGCCTTCCGTTGATCACCCACGCCGCCGACCGCAACCCGGGTGTGCAGGCCGGTATCAGTGCCGGCGCGACCTCGGGTGCGTATGCCCACTACGACGTCAAGCCGCTGGTCGTCCCCTCCATTGCCTGGCAGGGCGAGCGCTTCTTCGCCAGCCCGGGCTCGCTGGGCATGTACCTGTACCAGGGCCAGGGCCAGGGCCTGCGCCTGTCGGCCGCAGTCACGCCCTACACGCTGCGCTTCAAGACCGACGACGTGAACGATCCCCAGCTGCGTCGCCTGCACAGCCGGCAGATGTCTGCCATGGCCGGCATCAACGGCGAGTACAGCGCCGACTGGGGCATCGTCGAGGCCAGTGTGATGCGCGAGGTCACCGGGCACGGAGGTGGCATGGAATCACGCCTGCACTACAGCTATCCGATCCAGGCCGGTCGCTTCACCTGGGTGCCCAAGGTCGGCGTGGTGCACTCCAGTGCGCGCCTGCTGGATTACTACTACGGCATCACCGACGAAGAAGCGCTGCGCTCGGGACTTGCCGCCTACAACCCGGGCAGCGCGACATCGCCAAGCCTGCAGATCGCGGTCAGTACGCCGCTGGGCACGAAGTGGCGCGCGACCGGTGTGGTCGCCAACCAGTGGTTTGGCAATGCAGTAAAGGACAGCCCGATGGCCCGTCGCGGCACGCAGACGTCGGCCTTCGTTTCCCTGATGCGCTCGTTCTGATCGAGCGCCCGCAACGGACAAGGACCCCCACATGGCCTCCGTCTCCCCCACTCCCGAAGCCCACGCGATCCTGCGCGCTCCCGACCTGGACAGCGCCGAACGCGCCTACCTGGGCCTGATGCCCGATCTGGAGCACGTGAATGCACTGGCCCGCCGCGCCCTCGGGCTTTCGCGCGTCGCCGACGCGGCACGCGGCTACGCGCTGTCGATGACCCTGGTCGGGCTGCGCCTGCAGGAACTGGAAATGGGCGAGGCGAGCGCGAAGGAACATCGCCAGGCCACCCTGCGCAGCCTGCGCCAGGCCTTCAGCGCCTGAGCGCAGGCCAGCAACGCGGCCAGTGCTGCGCGGCAGCGGGAAGACTCAGCGGAACGTGGTCCACGCCAGCACTGCCGCCAGCAGGGCCACCCAGATCACCGCCTTGAAGGTACCCTCCAGCATGTTGCCGCCGAACAGCAGTTCGAGGAAGGGATTGGGCCGGGAAACCGGAACATGCTCGCTCATCGGTGTTTGATCCTGGTAATGGTTGCAGGGTGCGCGTGCCTGACCGCGCAGGCAACACTCTAGTACAGGCGGCGCCTCTGCGGACGTGCGGGCAACATCGCCTTAACAACCCGCGCGCCCGATCGGGTATGTTCGGCTCAACGCTGTGTTCAAGGATGATCGATGCTCAAGCGCGTCCTGTTCCCCGTTGTCGCGCTCTGCTGCTGTCCGCACTGATCGTCGTGCTGGGATGGCAGAACCACCAGCTCCGGCAGATCAACGCGCAGATGGCTGCCCAACTGCAGAACATGCGGCTGGAAGCGCACGGCCTCGACCTGGGCAGCCGCCCGGACGCACTGGCGCTGCGCACGACCCGGCACACCCACGTCGATATCGGCGGCGCGCGCGACGTACCTCAGATCCTGTACTTCTTTTCCACCACCTGCCGCTACTGCCTGGCCTCGATGCCGCAGCTGCAACAGATCGCAGCGGCGCGCGGCCGCGGTGAACTGATCGGTGTGGGACTGCCCCCTTACGACCAACTGGCCGACTACGCCGGAAGGCATGCATTGCAGTTTCCGATCGCCATCGACAGCGAAGGCGATGCGTCCAGGCGCTACCGCGCCACGGTCACGCCGATGCTGATGGTGCTGGCCCCCGATGGCAGCGTGACCTACAAGCATGTAGGCCAGCTCGATGAGCAGGTGGTGCGCGCCGCCATGAACTCACTGGCGCCAGCCCCCGCCCTGCCCTGATATGCCGCGCGCCACATCGGCGCGCACGTCATCGTTCACCGCATCCGCGCCACAACCGGCACTCCGGTGCCTTCGGCAACTGCAACACCACAACGCCAACCAAGGAGATACACATGATCGGAAAGAAAGTGCTTTCGTCCGTCGCCGGTATCGTCGTTGTCGCGGCCATGGCCTTCGGTGCCAGCCAGGCCTTCGCCGTCGCCCCCAAGACCGGCTATGCGCCCGGTTGCGAACCGCATCCGAGCTGCCCGTTCGGCAACTCGGGCAAGCCTGGCCAGGTGCTGTGCTGTGATCCGCTGTAATCGAAGCCGCGCCACAGGTCGGTCCCGCTGACCTGCTGCAGGCGCCGCAGCGCTGATCCAGTCCTGCGGCGATGATCGGTGCCCACCCGCACATGGGGCACCGCGCCGGGTCGCCCCCAGGGGCGGCCCGGCACTTCCGGCCCCGGATTCATCCTTCCCCGAGCGTCTTGGCGCGCGCTTTACCGGCTTTCGTCGCATACCGGTTTCACACCGCAGGGGGCAGTGCCACGCTGGACTCCCTTCTCCGGAGCACCGTGCCATGCCGATGCTTGCCCTGCTGCTGCTGTGCGCTGGTCTGTTCGGCCGCGATACCGACGCCGGGGATGCCCCCCTGCGCAGCCAGATCCTGCAGGCCGACGCTGGGCAGGCAGAAACATCACCGATGCCGGATCGGAAAGCGGACCCGGCAACCCTGCAGCTGTACCGGCTGCGCCAGGATCGCGTACTGCGCGTGGGCAACCAGCCCCTGCAGGCCGGCGCCCCGCAGCGGCATACCGGCTCGACGCGCTTCGCGCAGGTCTGGGAACGCGTGGATGGGCACTGGCGGCTGCAGCGCATGATCAGCATCGACGAATGGGTCGCCCAACGCTGACGGCTGGCTGCAGCCCACTGGCGCAAACGAAAAAAGCCGGCCCAGGGCCGGCTTCCATCGTGATCCACCGCTGCACCGGCAATGCCGGGAGCCAGNAGGGCCGGCTTCCATCGTGATCCACCGCTGCACCGGCAATGCCGGGAGCCAGGTGGTGGGCGGTACAGGGTTCGAACCTGTGACCCCTACCATGTCAAGGTAGTGCTCTACCGCTGAGCTAACCGCCCATCTTGTTCCTGCCGCCCGAAAGCTGGCCTTGCTACGTAAAAACCCGGCGCCAGGGCCGGGCTTTGCAGTTCACGACAGCCCCCTTCCAGGGACTTCGTGGTGGGCGGTACAGGGTTCGAACCTGTGACCCCTACCATGTCAAGGTAGTGCTCTACCGCTGAGCTAACCGCCCGTTTTTGCTTCTGAACGTCCGCGATTGCGTCGGTGCAGGCCGCGTATATTACGGATGCCGGCCGTGAAGCGCAACACTTTTGTGAAGAAGATGCTGCACCGCCGCGTTCAGCCCAGACTCGCTTCCTTCAGCTGCCGGATCTGGTCACGCACGCGGGCGGCATCCTCGAATTCCAGGTCCTTGGCGTGCTGGTACATCTGCTGCTCCAGCGCCTTGAGACGGGACGCCAGCTGGGCCGGGCTGAGCGATCGATAGTCACTCCCTTCCTCGGCAACGCCGGGCCTGCCCTTGCCCTTGCCCTTCTTTGCTTCCTTCTCGGCCGCATCCGAGCGCGCACCTTCCAGCACGTCGGTGATCGGACGCGCCACCGAGCGCGGCACGATGCCGTGCTGCTCGTTGTACTCGACCTGCTTGGCGCGACGACGGTCGGTCTCGTCGATCGCCGCCTGCATTGAACGGGTGATCTTGTCCGCATACAGGATCGCCTTGCCACGCACGTTGCGGGCGGCACGGCCGATGGTCTGGATCAGCGAACCGGTCGAGCGCAGGAAGCCCTCCTTGTCGGCATCCAGGATCGCCACCAGTGACACTTCGGGCATGTCCAGGCCCTCGCGCAGCAGGTTGATGCCCACCAGCACATCGAACTTGCCCAGGCGAAGGTCGCGGATGATCTCCACGCGCTCGACGGTGTCCACGTCCGAGTGCAGGTAGCGCACGCGGATGCCGTGTTCGGTCAGGTATTCGGTGAGGTTCTCGGCCATGCGCTTGGTCAGCGTCGTGACCAGCACACGGTCACCGGCCTTGATGCGCGCGTTGGCTTCGCTCATCAGGTCGTCAACCTGGGTGCCCACCGGGCGGATCTCCACCACCGGGTCGATCAGGCCGGTCGGACGCACGACCAGCTCGGTGATCTCGTCACCGGCCTCGCGGTACTCATAGGGGCCTGGCGTGGCCGACACATAGATGCTGCGCGGGCAGCGCTCTTCCCACTCCTCGAAGCGCAGCGGCCGGTTGTCCAGCGCCGAGGGCAGCCGGAACCCGAACTCGACCAGCGTCTCCTTGCGCGAACGGTCGCCCTTGAACATGGCACCGATCTGCGGAATGGTCACGTGCGATTCGTCGATCACCAGCAGCGCGTCGGCTGGCAGGTAATCGAACAATGTCGGCGGCGGTTCGCCGGCGTTCTTGCCGGTCAGGTGCCGGGAGTAGTTCTCGATGCCGTTGCAGTAGCCGACCTCGGCCATCATTTCCAGATCGAACTGGGTGCGCTGCGCCAGGCGCTGCGCCTCCACCAGCTTGTTCTGCGCGTACAGCTGCTCCAGGCGCTCCTTCAGCTCGACCTTGATCGTCTCGATCGCCGCCAGCACACGCTCGCGCGTGGTGGCGTAATGGGTCTTCGGGTAGACCGTGAAGCGCTGCATGTTGCGCAGCGTCTCGCCGGTGAGCGGGTCGAACAGGGTGATCTTCTCGACCTCGCCATCAAACAGCTCCAGGCGCAACGCCTCGCTGTCCGACTCGGCCGGGAACACGTCGATCACTTCGCCGCGCACGCGGAACGTACCGCGCTGCAGTTCGTACTCGTTGCGCGTGTACTGCAGCTGGGTCAGATGGTTGATCAGGTCGCGCTGGTCGATGCGTTCGCCCTTGGACAGGATCAGGCGCAGCGACAGATAGTCTTCCGGCGCACCCAGGCCATAGATCGCCGACACCGTTGCCACCACGATCGCGTCCGGGCGCGACAGCAGGGTCTTGGTCGCAGCCAACCGCATCTGCTCGATGTGCTCGTTGATCGAACTGTCCTTCTCGATGAAAGTGTCCGACGACGGCACGTAGGCTTCCGGCTGGTAGTAATCGTAGTAGCTGACGAAATACTCCACCGCGTTGTGCGGGAAGAACGCCTTGAACTCGCCATACAGCTGCGCCGCCAGCGTCTTGTTCGGCGCCATGATCAGCGTCGGCTTCTGCACGTTCTGGATGACGTTGGCGATGGTGTAGGTCTTGCCCGAGCCGGTCACGCCCAGCAGCGTCTGCTTGGCGATGCCCGCTTCGAAGTTGCTGGTCAGCTTCGCGATGGCATCAGGCTGGTCGCCCGCCGGCGAGTACGGCGAGACGAGTTCAAAACGGTCGCTCATGGTGGTGCCAGTTCCCGGGAGTAGTGAGTATACGGGGCATGGAGTGACGGCCCGCTGAGGGGTTTTCGGACCCGCCAGGCCATGGACGGCCGATGCACGGATTCCACGCGCAAGCGCAGCGTTGGGGACCATCCCTGGAACCGTGCTGCCATGCCTCCCATCCGCCGCCTGCAGCAATGCGGTCTCAGCCTCATCGAGCTTGTCGCAGTCCTGGCTGCACTGGCGATCCTGTGCTCGCTGGCACTGCCCCCCTTGGCACGGCATCTCGACCATTGGCACGCCGACATGGTCCGCATGCGCCTGGTATCGGTGTTCAACAGCGCCCGCGCCACCGCCCTTACCCACCGCCGCGCAGTAACCGTCTGTCCCAGCCAGGACGGCATCGAGTGCAGCGACGACTGGGTCCGCGGCTGGCTGATTGAAACCGAGCCCGCGGCGTTCCCCGCAGACGTCGCTGTCCGGCGTCAATTCCAGCCAGGCACGCAGGCTTCGGGGGTACGCGCGGGCATCAGCAGCGGACGCCGCCGGCTACGATTCCAGGCCGATGGCCGCAGCGCAGGCAGCACGCTGACCGTCCAGATCTGCGCAGGCTCCCGCCTGCACGGTACGGTGGTGGTGAACAATATCGGCCGAACCCGCTCCACACGACAGCAGGTGCCCGCTCCCTGCCCACTCTGAGTTGGCAGGCCGCTTGACGCAGAAACGCAGAAGCCGCGATTTCTCGCGGCTTCTGCAGGATCTGGCGCCCGAAGTTGGACTCGAACCAACGACCCCCTGATTAACAGTCAAGTGCTCTAACCGGCTGAGCTATTCGGGCGGGGAGGCGCATTCTAGATGCTCATTCCAGATCATGCAAGCCTTTGCCGGATCTCCCTACCAGCAGGTCTGGCTGGAGGTGTTCGCCGGCGTCTTCACGCCGGCCTGGTTGATGCTCAACGTCCCGCAGCTGTCCTTGGCCTGCCCGCCCTGGGGCACCGCGGTGATGGTGAACGTCGATGCCGTCGGCACAATGCTCACTTCATACCAGATGGACGACCCGCCCTCACGAGGCGAGTTGATCTTGGTCGAGCTCGTCTCACTGAAGGTGAACGAGGCGTAGCTGTTGTTCTGCGTGTGATGCCGCTCGGCGCGCTGTGCGTACTCGACCATTTCCGCCTTGACCGCGGCCCGATGCGACTTGCGAACGTGTTCGGAATAGCTGGGATAGGCGATGGCAGCCAGGACCGCGATGACCGCAACCACGGCCATCAACTCGATCAGCGTGAAGCCCTGCTGGATGGATCGCCTTGCGGGACGCGAAACGAAACGCTTGCTCACTGGATCTGTCTCCACGATTGGCGACCACACGGATAGGGAATGTAGACAGACTGGTCGCCATTCTTCAGGAACGACACGCATGCGGGCTGCGGTGGTGTAGGCGGTCCACCACCCGGCTCGAGTTCTGGTGGCGTATCTCTTGGCAGAGCGCCTGGTTTGACATCGCGTACCGGTCCGCCGCTGGTGCTGGTCGTCACCGTCTTCAGTGCGGCGACACCATCACCGATCGCGGTGCCGTCGGGCGAGCCGATCCGGGCGCGCCCGAAGGCCCCACCACCGTTCAACGCTTCCAGACCGAACAGCCAGTTGGTTCCCGACGAAGAACAACCAGAACCACCGGGTGTCGGCAGATAGGTCGGCATGAACACTACGCCATCGGACAATGAGGGGTTGCCTACAAAGCGTTCACCCGCAGGCAGGTCCACATACCACCCCAGACTGCCATTGGGCGGCGTACTACGAACAAGCGTGCGCTGGTCACCATTGGTCACCACCTGGCCCCCGGTCAGGCTGGCGCTGGTCAACGTCGCCGATACCGCGCCGTTGGCCAGATCATTGACCGCATACAGGCTCTGCACCGACGTATCGGCCTGGTCACCGATGAAGGAGAAGCTGCCACTGCCGAAGAACAGCATGACACCGCCATTCGGGCCGCTACCGGCCGTGATGCCGCCGGTGATCGGCTGCCGCAGGGTGCGGTTGTTGTCGGTGTAGGTGCGGGTGGTGAACACAGGCGTGCCTACCGTCGTCGCACTGCTGCGCAGATCGAACTTCCACACGGCACCCTTCTGGTCGGTGCCGTACACCGTGTCCGTATAGCCATCGCGACGGCGCTGGTCCTGCTTGTCGCCACCCCAGCGGTCGATGGCCACGATACTGCCCAGGCCATTGTTGCCGTCAGGCGCGCCCGACGTCTCAACCGCCTCGATCATGGTCACGTTCGGCGTTCCCGTACCAATATCGACCACGAACAGCACGGCCTTCTGGTTGCGGCTGTTGTAGCCATTGCCGAAGATCGCCTTCCAGGTCGGTACACCGTTGGCACCCAGTACCGGCACGATCACCGGCTTGCCCAGCACGTGCCCGATGTTGTTGCGCACGTTGGCCGGCAGGCTGTTGTCCAGGTCGCTGATTTCCCACAGCTTGCTGGCCGTGCTGAAGGTGTTGCCCGCAGTAACGTCCAACGCGAAAACACTGCGTCCGCCTGCACCCGAGGCGCCTACCAGCGTGGTGTGCCAGTTGCCGCCGTAGAAGGTGTCGCCTACGCTGATCTGGCCATCAACATAATAGCGGTGATCGAACTTCTGGTCGTTGAGATCGGCAGCGTTGTAGGGGAACAGCAGGTTGCCCATGTGCCCCAGCGCGGTTGCCGGAATGTAACCAAAGCTCTCGGCGCCGCCATTGCCGGTAACCACGCCCTTCGCGTTCATGCCGCCATCGAAGCCATGCAGCATGCCGTCATTGGCCCCGACATAGACCATGTAGCGTGCGCGCTCGGCCTTGCTGGTCAGGTAGGCGCCGTAGGTGGTGCCCAGGTTGCCCGCCAGGCGCCGATAGCCGTAGTCGTCCGAGGGCGCGCTGACAACAGGGCTGGATGTGACGATATCGCCCAGGCGGGTGGTTCGATCACGCAGCTTGCCACCACTGCGCTTCTCTCCGGCAGTGTCTCCCAGCAGATACTTCACGGCAGAGTCCGCCGTTGCACCCAGTTTCTCCAGTTCGGCCTGGTTGCAGCGCGACATGCCCGGATAGAGCTCGGTCGACTTGGTGCAGAGGTCGGCCAGCGAAACGTTGGTACCGTTGAAACGACTGGTGGCGCCGCTCTTGGTGAAATAGACGTTGCGCATTTCGGCGGTCGGAAGCTGCGCACTGGCCTCCCAGATCGGCGTATAGACCACTGCGCGGGTCTTGGGGTCCACCGAAATCTTGCTGGCCGTCAGGCGGCTGAACCAGTCTGTACCTTCGTTGGCGATCTCATAGGTCGGTTCGACCGACACCGAGCCCGCACCGATGCGTGCACCACTGGCGCCCTTACCGCCGGAAGGAGACGCGCCACTGGTCACTGCCGACAGCACACGGCGCATTGCCGTGGTGATCTCAGCCGGCGTACGGGCATTGATGTACTCGCCCCGAGTATTGACGGCGGCATGCCAGATGTCGTCGACCGTACTTCGGTCATTGTCTGCCGAGGCGGGCCACCTGGAGTAGATCGTGGAGTCGGTGAACGGATCCTGGTCCAGGTCCGGGTTGAACAGCGTGCCCCGGGCACCCAGCGTGACACCATAGAAGTTCAGGTGCAGGTTGGTCTGGCAGTCCAGCCGCTTGTCGGGATTGCCAGTCTTGCAGGCCTGCACCACAGGCACCTGACCCGCCGGCAGATCGGGACGCAGCGGGGGCTTGCCGCCTTGATTGATGTAGTACTGGCTGACGATGTCCGCCATGGTGTTGAAGTTGGAATCACTGAACGGAATGCCCATTCCGCCATCGGCATTCTGGGCGGTGGTCGGTCCTCCCCCGTTGCTGAAGCCGTCAGTGAACAGCATCACCGCATTCTTCTGGCAGGCCAGCTTCACCGGCGCGTCCTTGTCGGTGCGGGTGAACTGCAGCGCAGCGGCGTCAACGGCCCAGCGGTTGGGGGTACCACCATTGGCCGTGAGCCCAATCATGTCCGAATACAGAGCAAGCTTGGCATCGGGCTGCGCCAGGTCACGCATTGCCAGCGGCTTCCTGACACTGTTGTAATTGGTGTAATCACCGATGCGGAAATAGCCTACCCGCAGGTTGTTGACGCCTGCCAGCGACCGGGTCATGCCGGCGATCATCGCGCGGTTGCGGTTGCCGTAGAAGGAGTACCAGTTGGCAAAATTCTGCAGCGCGTCCTTGTTGCTGTCGGTGATCGTGTACTTCCACATCGCACAGCCACTGCCACAGGCGTTGTCGATCTTGACCCGGCTCACTCCGGAATACACACCGGCCTTGTCTTCGCGCTGCGGGTAGGGATCCTTGTCGTTCGTCCACGGCAGGAAGAAGGTCGCCGGCCAGTACTGGACGTAGATGTTCGAGGACCCTCTCCAGGTTATGTCCTGTTCGGCGGTCCGGTCCCGGCCATCGTTGTAGGTGGTCCCCTTCGGAATCACCATGCCGGTCAGGATCCGCGACGTACCGCTGAAATAGTTGGCAGCCAACGCCACCCTTGTCGAACCTCGCGGATCAATCAGGGTCGACGTCGGATTGGCTTCATCGTAGGGCTTGCCCGTGCCATCGATCCAGGGCTCATACTTCACCTCCGGATTGAAGTAGGTCGGGTTGTAGGTAGGCGAGCGGGCAAATCCCAGTGAATCCAGCTGCGGGATCGCATAGTAGCCACTGCTGATGACTGGGCCGGGCAGCACGTAGTAGTAGCTGCAGGTGCCGACGCCCACATTCAGATTGCCATTGCGATCGAAGAAGCTGCCGCCGCTCGCGCAGCCGGCACCATCCTGCCCGGGGAACTGGGTCTGGAAGGTCATCGACCCCGAGTCGTCCACCGCCATGATGAACGCGGGTGGCGTCTGCACCTGGTTGTTCAACGGCGCCTGTGCCAGCAACCCCTGGGCCTGGGCTGCGGTCAGGTTGTAGGCAACCACGCCCAGGCCGGCCAACCCTACGGCCGACGCCGCTGCAATCCACTTGAATCTACGCGTAGCCATGCCGCGCCCTCAAAGCTTGAAAATGGTATCGATCACCGACGATGACGTTGCATTGGCAGGGTCATCGGCCGCGAACGCGGTTATCTGGTAGGTATACGTCGCGCTGTCATCGGCCTGCCCCTCATCCAGGGCGTTGCCACCCGGGCCACCGCACTTGTCGATGCGGCGAACGCTCACTTTCGGCACGGCGGTGATCACCTGCGAACGCCCCCACTGCACGGGGTCGAAACGGTCCTCGCAGTCGTAGCTGATATCGCCCGACGCCAGCACGCTGCCCGTCGGCACATCGGTGCGGTTGGCGATCGCCTCCGCCGCGCGCTCTGCATTGCGCACCACGCCTTCCGCGTTCTGGAAGGAGCGATTCACCGCGCGATAGTTGGAGGCCATCTTCTCCTGCATGCCAGCAACCTGCATGCCCGCGATGCCGATCAGTGCCAGCAGCAGCAGCATGATCAGCGCCACGTACAACACCGCTCCCTCCTGCCGCCGGGGCAGCATGGGCGCGCGGTTGGCCCGGTGACGCATGGTTGGTGATCGGCTCATGATCAATTCCCGTAGAGTCGGTTACGCAGCGCGATGCTGACTTCGTAGGCGGTCCGGTAGCGCCCGTCGGTCACGCCATCCTGGCTGTAGGTAACCCCCAGCACACCCAGCTTGGCTGCCGCATCGGTCGGTTTGCCTGCGCTTGCCGGTGAGGCGCTGCGCGCGATGAGGCCCACGCGCACCTGACCGACCCGCAGCCACTGACCGGCGCCGGTCGCGTCCGTCTGGGTGGTGACCGTCGAAGCAGTCTGCAGGCGCGTGATGTTGCCCACCGGCGATGAGCCCGGCGCGATGCTGGCAGTGGTATCCAGGCCGAACAGCAACTGCATGTTCTCGATGCCTTCAACCAGTTCTTCATTGATGGTGTAGGCGCCACTGGCATCTGCCCGGGCGCGGCGAAGCCCCGGACCACTCACCCCCTGGCCCACGTAATACACCAGTGATTCGGCGCGATAGACCATCGTCGGCGCAGGCTGCGGTGCGTGCCGCGACAGGCTGACCCCCGTGGCCGTGATGGTTCCGGCGGCGGTTGTCCCCTTGAAGATGTCCACCGCATCACAACTGGAAACACCAAACAGGGTCGGAGCGGAGACACCGCCTTCGGTCAGTCGCTGCCAGCGTGCGGCATCGACGGTCAGAACCGAACCATTCACGGCCAGTACCGGCACACCCTCGGGAGCAAGGAACCGCAGCACCAGGATGTCGCTGCCCGGCATCGGCGCCGGCGAAAGCTTGGCGATTGCGGTCGGCAGGTTGGCAGGCAGCGAACCCTTGCCTACCTCCAGCTGGGTGCCAGGCCCGGTATCAGGGGCTTCATAGCCCTGCACCGCCACGCTGAAATCCAACGGATTGCCACTTCCGGACACCGCGCCGAGGTTGTAATGCGGCTCTCCCTGCCCCTTCGTCACGTGTGCCTGGTCATTGACGCAGCCCAGATGGCCGGCCATGCGGATGTCACGCTCGAGGAAGTCCAGCGCGAACCGACCGTTTTCCTGTGCACGCGCAACACCTTCGGACAACCGCGATGCTGACTGGGAAGCGATGAAGATCTGGATGACCCCCAGCATCAGCACCAGGCCGATGACCATGGCGATCATCAACTCGATCAGCGACAGACCCGCCTGCCGGGCGGACGTGGAAAGCGATGCATTCATAGCTGGGTCTGCAGGGCGAAGGTGGTCGGCGTATCCGGGCTTTTCGGGTTCCAGCGTTCATCGGCCCAGCTGATGGCCACGGTCGCCACACCGTTGTTGACGGTCACGGTGGCTGCGGCGTTGTCACCGAGCGCCTTGACCACCCGGCACTGCCAGTCGGTGATGTTCTGCGCGATGCTGACGGCCGCGGTGGTCGGCGCACAGACCCCGGCGGCGGTCCGGCTCCCCGAGGTGAAACTCGCATTGGCGTACCAGGCCGACTGGTAGCGGTTGCTGCGCATCTGCTCGGTCAGGTCATAGGCCAGATTGGTCGCCTGGGTACGGTAATTCGCACTCTGCACGTAGCGTACGTTCATGGTCTGCAGCAGCGCGAAGCCGAGCAGGCCAAACGCCAGGACCACGATCGCAATGAGTACCTCCAGCAGGCTGAAGCCCCCCTGCTGGCGCGCGGCATGGAATGACGGATGCTTCATGGGCAGGGCCCCTTCGTACTGTTGACCTGGCCCGAGGCATTGATGGTGATCGTGCTCATCATCGGATCCTTGCCACACTTGTCGGGGCGCAGGGTAATGACCTGATCGCCTGCCGCGCGGCGACGGCCGCGCGCATCGAAGGCCACCAGCGTCTGCGGGCCGGCCACGACCAGGCCTGGGTTGATCTGGTTGAAACGCAGCACGGTTTCGCCATTGTCGAAATCGCCGTTGCCGGAGGTATCGCTGAAGGCCATCATGCCCTTGTCCCACTTTCCGTCGCAGCGCGTGCCATCGCTGCTGCCGCACACGCCGCCGCCGCGGTTGTTGCGTATGGCATCACTGCGCGCAAGGTTGAGCAGGCCGATCAGTTCATTGTGGGCAGAGACGACCCGATTGGAGCGGATCGTGCTCTGGAAGCTGGGAAACGCAATGGTGGCCAGCACTGCCAGCACGATCAGCGCCACCATCAGTTCAACCAGTGTGAAGCCGTTTGGCCGGCGCAAAGACATTGGACGCTCCCCAGCGTGTTGATGGCCACGATGGGCCATCGTCCTGCCACCGGCAAGCGGCGGCAGGATGAACGGTCAATCCGGGGCGACGGGCGTCAAAGCCTTGACGACCCGCCCTCCCCTGCCCGCCCCGGCGCGATCCCCATCGCGCCGGCGCAGGCTCAGGCCAGCACCTGGTAGCAGGGCTGGTATTCGCCGGAGATCTTCATCCGGCGCTGCTCGACGAAGGCGCGCAGCAATGCGTCCAGGGCCTGCATCATGTCCGGGTCGCCATGGATCTGGAACGGCCCGAACTGCTCGATGCGGCGCATGCCGTCCTCCTTCACGTTGCCGGCGACGATGCCCGAGAACGCCCGGCGCAGGTCGGCCGCCAGCGCGTGCGGCGCACGCCCGTGGTGCAGGTCCAGCGCGGCCATTGCCTCGTGGGTCGGCACGAACGGCTGCTGGTACTCCCACGGAATCTCGATCGACCAGTTGAAGAAGAACGAGTCCTTCTGTGCCAGGCGATGCTCGCGCACGCGCTTGATACCGTTGGCCATCTTCTTGGCCACCGCCACCGGGTCGCCGATGATGATCTCGTAGCGCTCGGCTGCAGCATCGCCCAGGGTCAGGCGGATGAAGCGATCGATCTGCTCGAAGTACGGCGCCGCCACGGTCGGGCCGGTCAGGATCAGCGGGAACGGCAGGTCCTTGTTTTCCTCGCGCAGCAGGATGCCGAGCAGGTACAGGATTTCCTCGGCGGTGCCGACGCCACCGGCGAACACGATGATGCCGTGGCCGATGCGGACGAAGGCCTCAAGGCGCTTCTCGATGTCCGGCATGATCACCAGGTGGTTGACGATCGGGTTCGGCGACTCGGCGGCGATGATGCCCGGCTCGGTCAGGCCGATGTAGCGCGTCACGGTGCGGCGCTGCTTGGCATGGGCGATGGTGGCCCCCTTCATCGGGCCCTTCATCGCACCCGGGCCGCAGCCGGTGCAGATGTCGAGGCCGCGCAGGCCCAGCTCATAACCCACCTGCTTGGTGTACAGGTACTCGTCGCGCGAGATCGAGTGGCCGCCCCAGCACACCACCAGGTTCGGGTCGCCCGGGTTGAGGATGCGCGCATTGCGCAGCAGGCCGAACACCGCGTTGGTGATGCCCTCGGACGACTCCAGCTCGGCCGCGTAGGCCGGGCCCATCTCGATGGCCATGTAGGCCAGGTCACGCACCACGGCGAACAGCAGTTCGGCGACGCCGCGGATGATCTCGCCATCGACGAAGGCCATCGCCGGTGCATTGACCAGGTCGATGCGCACGCCGCGATCCTGCTGCGCCACCTGGATGTCGAAATCGGGATACAGATCGCGCGCCGCGCGCGGATCGTCAGAGGCGCTTCCGCTGGTCAGCACGGCCAGCGCGCAGCGGCGCAGCAGCTCGTGCATACCGCCGGCAGACGCATCGCGCAGGCGGGCCACTTCGGCCCGCGACAGCACATCCAGCCCACCGCGCGGGTAGATCCGCGCATCCTGCACCGGCAGTGCACGGGCTGATTTTTCGTTCGTGGTCATGTCCAATTTTTCGCTTCCTTCAAGGTTTCCGACTGTACTGCCGCCCCCTTAAAAAGCAAAACGGCCGGGAAGCCCGACCGTTGGATGTGTGCTTCCCGCGTTCGCCTTTCCGGGACCGCATCGGCGGCGTTGGCACCGCGCACATTTCCGGATGCTACGCCGATGCCAGATGACCTGCAAGGACTTTCGCATGAACGGAAAACGGCCGGGTTTCCCCGGCCGTTTTCACTTACTGCTTCAGGCTCTGATGGATCAGAACTTGTACTTCACGGTCAGCTGCATCGACCAGCGCGACACGGCGGTGTTGCCCTTGTCGTTGTTGTTTTCCTGGACCGAGGAATCATCCGCACCGGTGAACGAGTACACGTACTTGCCGGTGGCCGGATCGATACCTGCGAAGTTGCCCACGCGACGGGTGGCGTAGAAGCCGTAGTCGTCGATCAGGCCCCACTTCTTGTTGAGCAGGTTGCCGACGTTCATGATGTCCAGCGCGATTTCACCCTTGTGGGTCTTCGCGAAGCCCGGGAACTCCTGGCTGATGCGGACATCGAAGCTGTTGACCCACTTGGCGCGGTGCTGGTTGGCCGGCACGGTGCTGCCACGGTAAGCATCGAGTTCCGGATTCTGCGCCAGCCAGTCGAAGAACTTCTTCTCCATGTCTGCGCCGCCAACAAACAGCACGTCGCCCGGGCCCTTCGGCACGTAGAACAGGTCGTTGCCGATCGCGCTGTCGCCGTTGGCATCGTTGTAGAACACGTAGCTGTACGGACGGCCCGAACGGCCTTCATAGAACAGGCCGACGCGGGTGGCGTTGTCACCGAAGAAGTTGTGCTTCCACTCCAGGGTACCGGTGATACGGTCCTTGATCGCATAGCGCGAGTTGTACGCGATGTTCTCGTTGGCGTTCAGGATCTGGGTGTTGTTCCAGTTCGAGGTGTTCTGCGAGCTGGTCAGCGGGCTCACTTCCTTCGACTGGGTGTAGGTGTAACCCAGCGACCAGCCCCAGTTCTCGGTCAGCGGCTTCGCCAGCGAGAAGGTCGCCTGGCTGCCGCGGCCCTTGTTGGTGTTGCGCAGGAGCAGCACGTCGCCGATGTTGTTCGGGCGGTAGTTGCGGTTCAGCACGCCATTGGTGCCGTTCTCCATGCCCAGGTTGTCACCGGTGCGGCTGTCGATCTTGCTGTTGGCCTGGTTCAGGCCCTTGTCGTTCCAGTAGATCTCACGACCGTCCTGTGCGGACACGTAGGTCGGGCCATTGCCCTTGCCATTGGTCAGGTCCAGACGCTCGAAGTACAGGCCATCCTTGACCTTGGTGAACAGCAGTTCGGCCGACGCCACGATGCCGTACCACGGCAGTTCGTGATCGAAGGCCAGGTTGGCCTTCCACACCGACGGCAGGCGGGTGCCCGGGTTGATGATGTCGACGTTCTGGCGCGCGATGATCTTCGACGGATCCGGGATAAACGGATTGTCGGCATCAGCACTGAAGCCACCCGGGTTGCCACTGACGTTGTACTCGACGTAGTTCAGGCCGGTGTTCTGATAGGCACCTGCCAGCCACACGTTCGGTGCAGCACCGCCGAACAGGCCCACGCCACCGCGCAGCTGGGTCGGGCGGTCGCTGTCGAAGGTGTAGTTGAAGCCAACGCGCGGCTGGATCAGGCTCTTGTCCACCAGCTTGGTGTTGTTGTAGCCATACAGTGACTGGATGTCGGCGTTGTACTTGGTCTGACTGGTGAAGTCCGGGATGTCCACGCGGACGCCGAACATCAGGCTCAGGTTGTAGTTGATCGCCCAGGTATCCTGGATGAACAGGCCAGTATTCTTCAGATGGAACTTGGCCGGAATGTCATCCAGGCTGCCGCCCGCGCGCGGAACGCGCAGCTGGTAGCCGTTCGCGGTACCCTTCAGGAACGAGGCCAGGTCACGGAAGTCATACGCGCCGTACAGGTTACGGCCGTAGAAGTTCATCAGGTCGTTGTCGGTGTAATCGAAACCGAACTTGACGGTGTGGTCACCGACGTACCAGGTACCGGCACCGAAGGCGCTCAGTTCCTTCGACTCGACCAGATTGGTGTGGGTGTTCTGCTCGGTACCCAGGTACAGCGAATTGTTGCCGAAGCGGACCCGCATCTGCGGCAGGTGCGAGGCGGCGACGCGGTTGGACGAGTAGTCCTTGTGCGAGACCTTGAACTCGGTCGAGAAGTTCTCGGACCAATCGCTGAACAGCTCACCCATCCAGGTTTCGTACTGGGTCGGCTGGGTGTACCAGAAGTCACTCAGCGAGAGTGCGCTGCTGCTGACCTGCGGGAAGCGGACGACGTCCTGCTTCATCTTGTTGTAGCGCAGGGCCGCACGGTGGTTCTCGTTGATGTTCCAGTCCAACTTGACCGCGTACTCTTCGATCTCGGTCTTGTTGTTCAGGTCACTGACGCCGCCCACCGGGTGGCCCAGTTCCGCCATGCGCTTCTGCACAGCCGAGATGTCAGCGTCGCTGATGCCGCCCTTCGCCGGATCCTTGTTATAAGGGCTGTCGCTCAGGCTGACGCCGCCACCACTACGCTCGTACTTTTCATAGTTGGTGAAGAAGAACAGCTTGTCCTTGACGATCGGGCCGCCGAAGGTCATGCCGTAGGTCTTCTCGTCCTTGAAGCCGTTGAAGTCCGACTTGTCACCTTCCAGGCGCGAGCGGACCATGTCCTTGTCGCGGTACGAACCGTACACGGTGCCGTGGAACTCATTGGTACCCGACTTGGTCACGGCGTTGATCACCGCGCCGGTACCACCCGAGATGGTGGTGTCGTAGTTGGCCAGGTCGATGTTGATTTCCTGGATGGCGTCCATCGACACCGGCTGACGCTCGGTCGGCAGGTTGTTGGAGCCCAGGCCAAACGGATCGGAGGCGCTGATGCCGTCGATGCGGATGGCGTTGTAACGGGTGTTCTGGCCACCGGCCGAGATCGCGCCGTCAGCCTTGCTGACCTGCGAGATGCGCGGGTCCAGGCGGATGTAGTCCTGGATGTTGCGGTTGGCCGACGGCAACGCATCCATCGTTTCACGGGTCACGTTGCTGCCGGTACCCATCTTGGTGGCGCTGAACAGGTCCAGGCCACCCGCGGTGGCAACGACGTTCACCGCGTCCAGATTGGTCGCAGCCAGATCACCGCCCAGGTTGGCGTTGACGGTATTGACCTGGTTCAGGTTCAGGAAGACACCCTCTTCGGTCTTGGTGCCTTCACCGGACTTGGTGATGGTGATGGTGTACGGACCACCCACGCGCAGGCCGCGCGCGTTGTATCGACCCGACGCATCGGTGGTGGCACGCGAAACAGTGCCCGACTCGGTGTGGGTGATGGTGACTTCAGCGCCGGCGACCGGCTGGCCTGCGGCGGACATCACCTGGCCGCCGACACCGGCAGAGGTGCTCTGGGCGAAGGCGGGAGCGGCGGCGAGTGCGGCCACGAGACCAAGGGTAAGCTTGGACATCCGGAGTGGGTGGGTCATTTTTCGGTAGCCTCGATGCGAGTTGGCGATGGCGGAAAAAAAGCGCATCCAAACAGCCCTGCGGGTGGCTGGTCGGAGAGTTATCTGGGGTTCCCTACCGCTTGGCTGAAGGCAGCCATAACGGTTAACACTAGATTAACACGCTACGCCATCAATGTGACGGTTGTGCGACAAACGGCACCCGATCGCAACGCAATCGTGACGGGTTCTTCACTCCGCCTTTCCCTAGCACTCACTCGGCCGGGGACGCCCCGCTGGCATCGAGAATCTGGCCGCGCCAGGTGGCGCCAGCACCGGACAACAGGGTCACGGCCGCAGCTGCGGCGGCCTCCGGGCCTTGGGCGGCCGGGTCCTGGTCGACGGAATAGGCACGGGCGCGCAGCGCCGTGCGCAGCGGGCCGGGGTACAGGCCACTGACCCGTACCGGGCTGCGGCCAAGTTCGTCGTGCAGGCTGGTGATCAGGCCGCGCAGTCCATGCTGGGCCACGCCATACCCCCCCCAATAGGCCTGTCCGACCCGCTCGGGCGCATCCACTGCAAACACCATCGCCGCATCCTCGCGCTGCCGCAGCAGCGGCAGGCAGGCCTGGGCCAGCCAGGCCGGCGCGGTCAGGGTGACGTGCACCGCGCGGGCGAAACTGGCCGGATCGGCCAGTTCAAACGGAGTCAGGCCCGGGAAATGGGCGGCACAGACCAGCAGGCCGTCCAGCCGCCCGAGCTCGCGCTGCAGGGCCTGGGCCAGTTCGGCGTAGTCATCCGGGCCAGCGCCTTCCAGATCCAGCGGATACAGCAGCGGCTCCGGGCCAACGGCCTGGACCTGGGCGTAGACACGGTCCAGGCGGCGCGGCTTGCGGCCCAGCAGGACCACGGTGGCACCGGCCGCTGCGGCCGCAACGGCCGCCGCACTACCCAAGCCACCGCCGGCGCCGGCAACCAGCACCACGCGATCCTGCAACGGGCGGCCATCGAGCGCCCCGTCGGTCGGTGACGTCGATGGCCAGGCACTCATCCCTGGGTCGCCTCTTCGACGATGCGCTTGAGCTCGCCGGCTTCGAACAGCTCCAGCACGATGTCGCAGCCGCCGATCAACTCACCGTTGATGAACAGCTGCGGGAAGGTCGGGAGGTTGGAAAAGCGCGGCAGGTTGGCGCGGATCTCGGGCTCTTCCAGCACGTTGACGGTGCGCAGGGTGACCGCGCCGGCCGCCATCAACGCCTGTACGGCGCGGCTGGAGAAGCCGCACATCGGGTATTGCGGGGTGCCCTTCATGAACAGCACGAGCGGGTAACGATCGACCTCGGCCTGGATTTGCTGCATTACCGCCACAACCACACTCCTTGCTTCGCCGGACAAACCGACCGTGATGGTCGGCTAGACTGCCCACGGTAGCCGCCATTGTAAGCGGATGGAACCGGCTGCCGCCGCCCCCTGGCCACGAACCTGTCCATGCCTGTCGAATTGCCTGCCCTGCCCTACCTCTCCGGCTCCCTGCAGCCGCACCTATCCGCACAGACCGTGGAACTGCACCACGGCCGCCACCATCGCGCCTATGTGGATGCGGTCAATGCCGGCATCCTCGGCACCGAGTGGGAGGAAGCGTCGCTGGAGGAGATCGTCCGCCACGCCCGGGGCACGCTGTTCGATGCCGCTGCACAGGCCTGGAATCACAGCTTCTACTGGCAGTGCCTGCGCCCGCGCGGCGGCGGTGAGCCGCAGGGGCGGCTGGGCGAGCTGGTCAAGCGCCAGTTCGGCGACGTGCAGCGCCTGCGCGAGGAATTCAACCGCACCGCACTGGGCTTGTTCGGCTCGGGCTGGGTGTGGCTGGTGCAGCATCCGGGCGGGCAACTGGGCCTGCAGGCCACCCGCAACGCCGGCACGCCATTGACCGGCGAAAGCACCCCGCTGCTGTGCTGCGACGTATGGGAGCACGCTTACTACACCGACTACCAGAATGATCGCGCGCGCTATCTGGACGCGTTCTGGCAGATGGTCAACTGGGAATTCGCCGAGAGCCAGCTGCGCTGAGGGGGCTCGGCCACGGGGTAGTGCCGGCCGCTGGCCGGCATCCCCATCGGTGTACAGAGATGGCTAATCTGCCGGCCAGCGGCCGGCACTACCGGGAAACAGAACAGAGCTTCACGCGTTCTCGTGCGCGGCCACCGCGTCCATGACCCGTGCCGAATACACCAGCGCCGCGCCGGCATTGAGCGACACCGCCACACCGAGCGCCTCGGCGATTTCCTCGCGGCTGGCGCCATGCTTCAGCGCCGCGTCCACGTGCACGGTGATGCAGCCGTCACAGCGGGTGGTCACCGCCACCGCCAGCGCGATCAGCTCGCGGGTCTTGGCATCAAGATGGTTGGTCTGCGCGCCCGCATTGGCCAGCGTGGCATAGCCCTTGACCGTATCCGGCGAGAGCTTGCCGATCTCGCCGATGCGGCCCTTCAGTTCCTTGCGGTAGGCATTCCAGTCGAGCATGGTCGTGACTCCTGTGAAAGGAGCTCCACGCTACCACCGGGAATGTTGCGCCGATGGCTGCACCGGTGCGCCACACCGTTGCAGCCATACAGGGGGTGCCGGCAGCACGCCGGCACGCCCGCGATCAGCGGTTGCGCAGCGCGTGCACTGCCGGCGCCACCTGGACCTGGCGGTCCAGTTCCAGGCCCACCTGGTCCAGCGCGTCGGCCAGTGCTGCGGCATCGTCATCGCGCAATGTGGCATGCCCCACCTTGCGACCTTCGCGCGGCTCCTTGCCATAGTCATGCCAATGCCCGCTGGCCTGGGCCAGCACCGGCGCCGGGTCGGGCATCGCGCCCAGCCAGTTCAGCATGCAGGCATGGCCGAGCATGCGGGTGCTGCCCAGCGGCAGGCCCAGCACGGCACGCAGGTGGTTCTCGAACTGCGAGGTCTCGCTGCCTTCGATGGTCCAGTGGCCGGAGTTGTGCACGCGCGGCGCCATCTCGTTGGCCAACAGCTCGCCATCGCGGCAGAACAGCTCCAGCGCGAACACACCGACATACTGCAGGTGCTCCGCAATGCGGCGGGCATAGCCGATCGCGGCCTCGTGCTCGGCGGCCGACAACTCGGCCGGGGCCACGCTGGCCGACAGCACGCCGTCGACGTGCCAGTTGCCGGTGACCGGCCAGGCCTCGAAGCTGCCATCGCGGCCACGCACGGCAACCACGCTGACCTCCCGCTGGAAGGCCACGAAGCCTTCCAGGATCAGACCAGTACGCTCGACCTGCGCACCCAGCGCATCCCATGCGGCATCGATGTCGGCTTCGCTGCGCAGGCGGAACTGACCCTTGCCGTCGTAGCCGAGGCGGCGGGTCTTGAGGATGCACGGCAGGCCGAATTCGGCGGCCTTCGCGGCCAGCTCCTCACGGCTGCGGATGTCGGCAAAGGCCGGCAGCGGAATGCCCAGCTGCTGGAACAGGGTCTTCTCGCTCAGCCGGTCCTGGGCCACGGCCAGTGCGGCCGGCGGCGGATAGACCGGCACGCGGTCGGCCAGGAACTGCGCGCTGTCGGCAGGCACATTCTCGAAATCGAACGTGACCACGTCGACCTTGGCGGCAAAGTCCGCCAGCGCCTGGCGGTCATCGAAGGCACCGACGGTGAGCGGCGCCAGCGGGCCGCTGCAGGCGTCGGCCGCCGGGTCGTACAGTTCGAAGCGCAGTCCCAGCGGTGCACCGGCCAGTACCATCATGCGGGCGAGCTGGCCGCCGCCCAGGATGCCGACGGTCAGGCTCATTGGCGCGGATCGTCGTGGGCCATCACGTCTTCGGTCTGGCGTGCGCGGAACGCGTCGAGCGCCTGGCCGATCGCCGGCTGGTCACTGGCCAGCATCGCGGCGGCAAACAGCGCGGCGTTGGAAGCGCCGGCATTGCCAATGGCAAAGGTGGCGACCGGGATGCCGGCAGGCATCTGCACGATCGACAGCAGCGAATCCATGCCGTTCAGGGCCTTGGACTGCACCGGCACGCCCAGCACCGGCACGGCGGTCTTGGCGGCGATCATGCCCGGCAGGTGCGCGGCCCCGCCGGCACCGGCGATGATCGCGCGCAGGCCACGCGGGCCTGCCTGCTCGGCGTAACTGAACAACACATCCGGCGTCCGATGCGCGGACACTACCTTCACTTCGAACGGAACACCCAGGGCTTCAAGCTTCTGGGCGGCGTGCTGCATGGTTTCCCAGTCGGAACGGGAACCCATGACGATGCCGACAAGCGGCGCGATCGGGTTGGGGGTCATTGGCCGTCACCTGCCTTAAAGACGTATTCTAGCCGTCTTCCACGCAAGACGAAGAACCATGGATCGCAAGCTGCTCGACCTGCTGGTGTCGCCGGACACCCGCCAGCCCCTGTCCCTGCTGGATGGCAAGGGCCTGGAAGCCCTTAACAAGGCCATTTCCGCCGGCGCGGTGAACAAGGCTGATGGCAACCCGCTGGCGCAGCCGCTGCGCGAAGCGCTGGTCACCCGCGACCGCAAGCAGGTGTTCCGCGTCGACGATGGCATCCCGGTGCTGCTGGCCGAGGAAGCCATCCCCACCGCTCAGATCGCAGACTTCCCGGCCGCATGAGCACGCTGCCGACGCCGGATGCGGCCGTTGTCGCCGCCGATGTCGCGCGTGCGCTGGCCGAGGACCTGGGCAGCGGTGACGTCACCGCCGCCCTGCTGCCCGACCAGGCCGACAGCGCCTACCTGCTGTGCAAGCAGGACGGGGTGATCGCCGGCCGCCCCTGGTTCGACGCCACCCATCGCGCGCTCGACCCGGACGTGCGCATCGACTGGCAGGTATCCGAAGGCGACGCGGTCACCGCAGGCACCGTGCTGGCCCTGCTGCACGGTCGCAGCCGCAGCCTGGTCAGCGCCGAACGCACCTCGCTGAACTTCCTGCAGACGCTGTCCGGCACCGCCACCACCACCGCGCGCTATGTGGCGGCCGTGGCCGGCACCGGCACGCGCATCCTCGACACCCGCAAGACCCTGCCCGGCCTGCGCCTGGCGCAGAAGTACGCGGTGCGCTGCGGCGGTGGCGAGAACCATCGCTTCGGCCTGTACGACACGGTGATGCTGAAGGAAAACCACATCCGTGCTGCCGGTTCGCTGGCCGCCGCGGTGGCAGGCGCGCGCCGGCAGTGGCCCGCGCTGCCGCTGGTGGTCGAGGTCGAGGATCTGGCGCAGCTGCGCCAGGCGCTGGAGGCGGGTTGCGAACGCATCCTGCTGGATGACTTCAGCCCCGACCTGCGCCGCGAGGCGGTGCGCATCACGGCGGGCCGCATTCCACTGGAAGTGTCCGGCAGCGTGGGCCTGGGCGGCCTGCGTTCGATCGCCGAGGACGGCGTGGACTGCATCTCCATCGGCGGCCTGACCAAGCATGTGCAGGCCATCGATCTGTCGCTGAAGCTGGGCCCGCCGCCGCGCTGAGGCGCGCGGGACCTCGGGGCTGGGGTCAGATCCCTTTTCCTCCGGAAAAGGGATCTGACCCCAATCTCAAGCATGGCTCGGCTCTACAGGATCCGTTCGCCTTCACGGCTCGGCCACGCCGTCCTCTGCGACGCTGCCGGCATCCCCCACAGGAGCCGCGCATGCGCCGGATGCTCTTGCCTGCCTGCCTGCTGCTCGCGGCAGCCCCCCTGTCCGCCGCAGCCGCTGAAGCCTGCGATGTGCCGCCCCGCTTCGGCCTGAGTCCCTTGGCGGTGGCCATCCGCAATACCGCCTGCAACGAGCACCGGTTGTGGTTCCGCCCCTTCATCGATCGCGATGGCCGCGCCGCCAGTCTCAGCGTCACCGAAGCCGAAAGCGATCACTTGGCCGACAACGGGCTGATCGCCTGGCAGCGCGTGGCCGGCTACTGGCGCAACAGCGGCACGCTCAACGCGATGGGCAGCATCGCCGGCGCCAGCAGTTGCCTGGCACCGCTGGGCACGCGCTATACCGACAGCGACTGCCGCGCCTTCCTGATCGACAACCCGTGGTCGGCCGCGTTCATTTCCTGGGTGATGGTGCAGTCCGGCGTTCCCGGCTTCAACACGTCGCCACGCCACATCGACTACATCCGTGCCGCGTACCAGGGCGGCCCCTCGGGCGTGCCATACCGGCTGGTCGACCCCGCCACGGCCAAACCCGCGCCCGGCGACCTGCTGTGCTTCCTGCGCGACCGCAGCACCACGCTCAGCTACAGCGGGCTGGTGCAGGCACTGGGCAATGGCTCGGTGGGCCACTGGAAATCACATTGCGAAGTGGTGGTAGCGGCCAATCTTGGCGGCGACCAGACCCTGTACCTGGTCGGCGGCAACGTGATGAACACCGTGGCGATGCGGCTGCTGCCGCTGGACCGCACCGGGCTGATCAAGCTGCCACCCGCGCGCGAACGCAACAGCACCGGCATCGACCCCAGCTGCACGCCGGGCCGCGAGGACGAATGCAGCTTCAACCGCCAGGACTGGGCGGCGCTGCTGCAGTTGACCGCAACGGCCCCCTTGGTGATGCCCTCGCCCACTGCGACGCCGATGCAGCCCGCCCCGGCACCGCAACCGGTCATCGTGCCCGCGCAGCCGGTATCCAGCGAACCGCAGCCGCGGCGGTGAATCCAGCGCTTGATCCAGCGCACGTTCGCCGCCATCTTTGCCGGATCGACACCTGACGGCTGACGCCATGCCCACCCTGCTGCTGTTGCTGATTGCCGGCGGAATCATCTACTTCTTCTGGAACGCCGCACGTTCGGCCGCCGAGCGCGCGGTCGAGCTGGGCCGCAATGCCTGCCGCGCCGCCGATGTGCAGTGGCTGGACCAGGCCGTGCACGCCACTGGCCTGCGGCTGTCGCGTGGCGAGGATGGACGGCTCGGTTTCGAGCGCACGTTCAAGTTCGAGTATTCCTACGATGGCATCGATCGCCACGTGGGCCGCATGGTGCTGCGCGGCGACCAGCTGATCTCGTTCACCGGCCCCGGCGCGGCACGGATCAGCCAGATCCGGCCGGATGTGGAGGATGCCGAGGATGTGTAGGGTTCAAGGGTGTGCCAACCAACGGTCGGCACCTGCCGCCAAACGGGCAAGGAAAAACGCCGCCCATCGGGGCGGCGTCGGAAGGATTACTTGACCACGCGCAGGTTCGGGCGGCCCTTCGGCGGCGGACTGGCCGGCGGCGTATCGTCCGGCGGCGTGCCTTCGTCATGCAGCAGCTCATCGCTGGTCGGCGCGGTTTCGCTGCCCGGAATGTCGTCCGGCAACGCCATGCCCTGCCCTGTCTCGCGGGCATAGACGGCCAGCACGGCGCTGATCGGCACCTGCACCGGGTAGCTGGTACCGGAGAAGCGCGCCGAGAAGCTCACCATCTCGTTGTCGATCATCAACCGTACGACAGCACGTTCGGCGATGTTGAGCACAACCCGGCCATCCTTGACCGCCGAAGGCGGGACCTGCACGCCGGGGACGCCGGCGTCGACCAGGATGTGCGGGGTCAGCTGGTTGTCGTTGATCCATTCCACCAGCGCCCGCAGCAGGTACGGGCGGTGGCTGGTCATGTGGAAGAAGTCTTCGGTCATGCGTGAAGTGTACGCGCCCGGCGCCCCGCCGGGGCGGATCGCCTGCACGCCGGTCGGCGTGCAGACGGGTAATGCGGGGCCGGATCAGACCGGCAGATCGCGCAGTTTCTTTTCCTGGTCGGTCAGGCTGCGGACGAAACCGGGATGGCGGAAGATGCGGTTGCCGTAGTCCTCGATCGCCTTGCCGTCCTTCGGCAGCGGCACGTCCAGCGACTGCAGGCGCCAGATGATCGGCGCCATCGCGCAGTCGGCCAGGCTCATTTCCGGGTTGAGGAAGAACTTGCTGGCCTTGAACAGCGGCAGCGAGGCGGTCAGCAGCTCCTTCAAGCGCTTGCGGCCGGCCTCGGCCTGGGTCTTGTTGCCCAGCTGGATGGCCTGCACCTGCGGTACCCAGTCGTGCTCGATGCGCAGCATGGCCAGGCGGATCCGTGCACGCGACAGCGGATCGACCGGCATCAGTGGCGGATGCGGATAGCGCTCGTCCAGGTATTCGCTGACCACCGACGCCGCGTACAGCACCAGCTCGCGCTCGACCAGGGTCGGCACCGAGTGGTACGGATTGAGATCGATCAGGTCTTCAGGCGGGTTCTGCGGATCGACCGGAACGAAGTCGAACGTGACCCCTTTCGCCGCCAGCACCAGACGTACACGGTGGCACAGCACATCGTCGTTCGAGGAAAACAGCGTCAGTGTATTGCGCATGCGTACGCTCGCCGCCATCAAAGGCTCTCCCACGACAGGAGACCGCCTGCCGCATCGGCGCCGCCGGCACCGTGCCAGCGGTCGACTCCTCCCCGAGTGTGCAACCGACCATCACAAAAGCCAATAGGCCCATGCGATGGTCGGCGGCAGAATCAGTGAACGTCCTTCCAGTATTCCTTCTTCAGCAGGTACAGCAGGAAGGTCAACAGGGCCAGGAACAGGATCACCCACACGCCCAGCTGCTGGCGCTTGAGCGCGGCCGGTTCGCCGGCGTATTCGAGGAAGTTGGTGATGTCCCGCACGGCCTGGTCGTACTGGCCGGCATCCACCGAACCGGGCGTTTCGATGCGCAGGCCAGTCACCGGCGGGTCCATGCCGGGGGCCTCGGGCTTGCCATGCACGGCATGCTGCAGGCCCTGCATTTCCCACAGCGGGTTGGGCATGGAGGCGTTCGCGAACAACGCGTTGTTCCAGCCCAGCGGCCGGCTGGTATCAAGGTAGAACGACTTGAGATAGGTGTAGACCCAGTCACTGCCACGCACGCGCGAAATCAGGCTGAGGTCCGGCGGCATCTTGCCGAACCACTTCTCGGCGTTCTCCTTGGGCATCGCCACCGGGATCGGGTCGCCGATCGCCGAGCCGGTGAAGTTGAGGTTGTTCATCACCTCTTCTTCGGTCAGCCCCAGGTCCTGCGCCATCCGCGAATAGCGCAGGTACTTCAGCGCATGGCAGCCGGAGCAGTAGTTCATGTACAGCTGTGCGCCGCGCTGCAGCGAGGCGCGGTCACCGAGGTCGTTGCCTGCCTGCAGCAGCTTGGCGCCGCCCTCGGCGGCGGAGGCCAGGAAACTGCCCAGCATCAAGGTGGCCGCCAGGGCCAGTCGGACCATCCAGCGCTCAGTCATGCGTGGTCACCCTCTCCGGTACCGGCTTGGTCTTGTCCAACCTTGTCCATAGCGGCATGGTGATGAAGAACGCGAAGTACAGGAAGGTCAGCACCCGCCCGATGTAGGTCTCGTGCACGTCGGTACCCGGGCCGGAGCCGATCACGCCCAGCCAGACGAAGCACACCGCCAGTACACCCAGCATCACCTTCGAGATCCAGCCGCGGTAACGCACCGACTTCACCCGCGCCTTGTCCAGCCATGGCACCAGGAACAGGATCGCGATGGCCGAGAACATCACCAGCACGCCGCCCAGCTTGTTCGGTACCACGCGCAACATCGCGTAGTACGGCGTGTAGTACCAGACCGGCTTGATGTGCTCCGGGGTCACCAGGCGGTTGGCCTCGGTGAAGTTGTCGTGCTCCAGGAACAGGCCGCCGAAACCGGGCGCGAAGAAGATGATGAAGGCGGCGATGATCAGCAGGAAGCCGGCACCGACGCCATCCTTGAGCGTGTAGTACGGGTGGAACGGAATGCCGTCGGCCGGCGCGTTCGGCGACCAGCGGTTGCCCTTCGGCCCCTTCTTGATCTCCACGCCGTCCGGGTTGTTAGACCCCACTTCGTGCAGCGCGCCCAGGTGCAGCACCACCAGCAGCAACAGCACCAGCGGCAAAGCGATGACATGCAGCGCGAAGAAGCGGTTGAGCGTGGCGTCACTGGGCAGGTAGTCGCCCATGATCCACTCGGTCAGGCCGTTGCCGATCACCGGTATCGCGCCGAACAGCGAGATGATGACCTTGGCGCCCCAGAACGACATCTGGCCCCATGGCAGCACGTAGCCCATGAAGGCTTCGGCCATCAGCACCAGGTAGATCAGCATGCCGAGGATCCACACCAGCTCGCGCGGCTTCTGGTAACTGCCGTACAGCAGGCCGCGGAACATGTGCAGGTAGACCACGATGAAGAACAGCGAGGCGCCCGTCGAATGCATGTAGCGGATCAGCCAGCCCCACTCCACATCACGCATGATGTATTCGATGGAGCCGAACGCCTCGGCGGCGTTGGTCTTGTAGTGCATCGTCAGGAAGATGCCGGTGACGATCTGGTTGACCAGCACCAGCAGCGCCAGCGAACCGAAGTAGTACCAGATGTTGAAGTTCTTCGGCGCGTAATACTCGGTGACGTGCTTGCGGTAGACCGGCATCAGGCCCGGCGCGCGGGCATTGACCCAGTCGGCGACGCCGCTGGCGGTACGGCTGAGGATATTGGCCATCAGGCAGCCCCCTGCGGATCAACACCGATGATGATGGTGTTGTCGTCCTGGTAGTGGTGCGCGGGCACCTTCAGGTTGATCGGCGCCGGCACGTCCTTGAAGACGCGGCCGGACATGTCGAAACGCGACTTGTGGCACGGGCAGAAGTAACCGCCCTTCCACTGCGGATCGTAGGGCTCGGGCCGGATCTCGGCGACCATTTCCGGCGAGCAGCCCAGGTGCGTGCACAGCCCGACCAGCACGGAGATCTCCGGCTTGATCGAGCGCAGCTCGGGGTTCTGCTTCAGCACGTACTCCGGCTGCTGGTCCTTCTCGCCGGACTCTGGGTCCTTGAGACGGCCGTCCAGCCCGTGCAGCGCATCGAGGATCGCCTTGGACCGTTTGACGATCCAGATCGGCTGGCCACGCCATTCCACGATCAGGCGTTGGCCTTCCTGCAGGGCGCTGATGTCGGCCACCACCGGTGCGCCGGCAAGCTTGGCGCGGGCACTGGGATTCCAGGATTTGATGAAAGGAACTGCGGTGAATCCGACGCCGACGGCGCCCACCACGGCTGTGGTGGCAGAAAGAAAACGCCGACGTCCGGTGTTGACTGGATCGTGTACCCCATCGTTGGCCATCCGGCACTCCGATATTGATTAGGTAGCTTTAAGGCTGCCAGCGGATCCGGTGGGGGCCAGAGCCGCATTGAATCACGGTCGAGTGTAGCTGAACCGTCGCGCGCCACACAACGCATTGCAACAACATTGATTGCGGGGTTGCCGGCCAGCGGCCGGTCGGTACCGGCCATTGCCCAGCGGCCGGCACTACTGGTGCGTCAATGCGGTGCGGTAACGCTCCGCCAGCTGCCCGACCCGGCGCACGTAGTACTGCGTCTCGCTGTAGGGCGGCACGCCGCCGTGGCGATCGACCGCACCTTCGCCGGCGTTGTAGCCCGCCGCCGCCAGGGTCAGGTCGCCATTGAAGCGTTTCAGCAGCCATGCAAGATACTGCACGCCGCCACGGATGTTCTGCCCGGCGTCGTAGGAGTCACTGACCCCGAAGCGGGCAGCGGTTGGCGGCATCAGCTGCATCAGGCCCTGCGCACCCGCGCGGCTGAGCGCGGTCGGGTTGTAGGCCGACTCGGCATGGATGATCGCGCGCACCACGGCCTCTTCCACGCCGAACTCGCGCGCGGCCGAGCTGATCTCGCCCTGGAAAGCCGTGGTGTTCAGGCGCACCGTGCCGAAGTCCACGCGCGGATTGACGCCACAGGCGTAGCAACGCTCCATGAAACTGTAGCGGATGGTCCGTACCGGACCGAGGTTGGCCACCTGGGTCGGGCGCGCACTGGTGTAGTGGCGCACGCCGTCCTTCATGAAGGAATAGACCTGACCGCTGACCATGCGACCGGCGCGCGACGCGACCGGCTGCGCGGGTACGGACGCAGGTGCGACCGTTGCCGGCGCTGCGGCACCGGCGGCAACGGCCACCGGATTGCGTTCGATGCTGGCCACCGTGGTCGGCGCCGGCCTGGGCGCGGTCACTACCGGGCGCGGGGCCGGACGGGTGTCACGGCTGTAGCTGATGGTGCTGCAGCGCGCACCGGCCACCCGCTTGCTCACATAACTGGTGACGCCGTCAGGGCCCTGGCACTTGTACAGGGTTCCGGCGCTGGCCGGCGCAGCGGCCAGCGCAGCGATGATGATCGCCGTTGTCCCCAGTATCCCCTTCATGGCGGCGAGTGTCCCAGCTTCGCCGGAACTTGCCAAGCGATGCGGCTCAGGCTGTGACCGGCGGCACAGCCAGCAGCTGACCCAACCCTGCCAGGCGTTGGGCCAGTTCGTCACGCAGGCCGGGCGGCGTGGTCCACAGCGCCACCGGCAGCCGGTCCAGGCTCAGGATCTGCGCCAGCATCATCCCGCGGCTTTCGGCCCCCATCCGCAGCAGGCAATGGTCCGCGCCATCGGCTTCCAGCACGCCGCACCAGGGCGGGATGCGTCCTTCCAGCTCCGCGTAGCTGCCGGCCAGGCGGAGGATCGCCTGCAGCGCGAACGGGGCCTGGCTGACCGCCTGCCGCACCATCACGTCCGGTGGCGCCGGGGTGCGCCGGTGCATGCCCGGCTCGGCACATTCCCGCACCGTTCCCATCCGGTCCACGCGCAGGGTACGCCAGCCCTGCCGGCCCAGATCCCAGGCCAGCAGGTACCAGCGCCGGCCGTAGTTGACCAGGTGCTGGGCCTCGACCTCGCGCTGGGTGACCGCGTCCTGCGCGCTGCGGTACTCGAAAGCCAAGCGCGAAGCCTGCCGGCAATGCTGGGCCAGCCGTCCGAGCAGGCGCGCATCGGTGGCCGGCAGCTCGGACAGGGTGGCGGTAGCGGCGTGCACCTCGCCGGCCTGCTGGCGGCGACGGGTCGGCACCAGCGGGTCGAGCTTGGACAGCAGGCCCCGCGCGGTGTCGTCGATGCCGGCGACGGTCGCCGAGGCCGCGCGCAGGGCAATGGCCAGGGTGGTCGCCTCCTCCTCGTCAAGCAGCATCGGCAGCACCGGTGCGCCGGCGCCGAGCTGGTAGCCACCGCCGACCCCGGCCGAGGCCTGCACGGGGTAACCCAGCTCACGCAGCCGCTCGATGTCGCGGCGGATGCTGCGCCGGTCCACGCCCATGCGGTCGGCCAGTTCGGCCCCTGACCACTGCCGACGGGCCTGCAGCAGGGCAATCAGACGCAGCAGTCGATGGGCGGTATGGCGCATGAAGGATCGAGGACAGAAGTCGTCCGCAATAGTGCCCCAGGATGAGCTCCAGTTCACCACCCACCGCAAGGAGCAATGCCATGACCTCACGCCAGATCACCCTGTACCACGCCGCCCGTTCGCGCTCGAGCGGCGCCGTGGCCCTGCTCGAAGCGCTGGGTGCCGACTACCGCATGCAGGTGCTGGACCTGAAGGCCGGCGCCAACCTGGCCCCGGCCTACCTGGCCATCAACCCGATGGGCAAGGTGCCGGCCATCGTCCACAACGGCGCACTGGTGACCGAGCAGGTGGCGATTTACCTGTACCTGGCCGACCTGTACCCGGAAGCCGGGCTGGCCCCGCCGATCGGCGACGCCCTGCGCGGCCCCTACCTGCGCTGGATGGCCTTCTACGGCGCCTGTTTCGAGCCGGCGATGATCGACAAGGCGATGCATCGCGAGCCGCCGCCGCGCCTGATGTCGCCCTACAACGACGCGGAGACCGTGCTGCAGGTGGTCGAGGCCCAGCTGGCGCAGGGGCCGTACCTGCTCGGCAAGACGATGAGCGCCGCCGACGTGCTGTGGGGCAATGCGCTGTTCTGGACCAGTGATTTCGGCCTGCTGCAGCTGGCCCCGGCCACCAAGGACTACGTCGCCCGGATCTGCGCGATGACCGCGTTCGAGCGTTCACGGCAGATCGATGCGGAGCTGGTAGCGGCGTAAGCAGCGCCCCCTTGTAGAGCCGAGCCCACGCTCGGCTTGGGTTTCAGCAGAGCCAGGCCATGCCTGGCTGCCACGCAGGTGATGGAGGAGCAGCCGAGCGTGGGCCCGGCTCTACGCAGGCGCGGCGGGTGGCGCGGGATGCGGGTAGAATTGCCCGCTTTCCCGCCACCCGAATGGATTAAGCGCCATGACCGGGACGCCAGACGTCTTTCCGCCCGCCACGCCGGGCGGTACCCCGCTCGTTGCCCTGCCCGCTGGTCCGCGCAAGCCAGACCAGGTCAAGGGCAAGCTGTACATCAAGACCCACGGTTGCCAGATGAACGAGTACGACTCGGCCAAGATGGCCGACGTGCTTGCCGCCAGCGATGGGCTGGAACTGACCGACAGCCCGGACGACGCCGACGTCATCCTGGTCAATACCTGCTCCATCCGCGAGAAGGCGCAGGAGAAGGTGTTCAGCCAGCTGGGCGTGTGGAAGGGACTGAAGAACAAGGGCCGCGAGGTCATCATCGGCGTGGGCGGCTGCGTCGCTTCGCAGGAAGGCGAGGCAATCATCAAGCGCGCGCCGTTCGTCGACCTGGTGTTCGGCCCGCAGACCCTGCACCGCCTGCCGGAACTGATCCGTGCACGGCGCGAGCAGAAGCGCCCGCAGGTGGACATCAGCTTCCCCGAGATCGAGAAGTTCGACCGCCTGCCGGAACCGCGCGCCGAAGGTGCTTCGGCCTTCGTCTCGATCATGGAAGGTTGTTCCAAGTACTGCTCGTTCTGCGTGGTGCCCTACACCCGCGGTACCGAAGTCAGCCGCCCGTTCGAGGACGTGGTGGTGGAGGTGGCGCAGCTGGCTGCACAGGGCGTGCGTGAGATCAACCTGCTCGGCCAGAACGTCAACGCCTACCGTGGGCCCTATGGGGACGGCGAGTTCGCCGACCTCGGCCTGCTGATCCGCACCATCGCCGAGATCGATGGCGTCGGCCGCATCCGCTTCACCACCTCGCATCCGCTGGAGTTCAGCGATTCGCTGATCGACGCGTTCCGCGACGTGCCGCAGCTGGCCAACTTCCTGCACCTGCCGGTGCAGGCCGGCAGCGACCGCGTACTGTCGGCGATGAAGCGCGGCTACACCGCACTGGAATTCAAGTCGAAGATCCGCAAGCTGCGCGCGGTGCGCCCGGACATCTCGATCAGCTCGGACTTCATCGTTGGCTTCCCCGGCGAGACCGATGCCGATTTCGAGAAGACCATGAAGCTGATCGAGGACATCGGCTTCGACCACAGCTTCTCCTTCATCTATTCGCGTCGCCCGGGTACACCGGCTGCGGATCTGGAGGACACGATCAGCGATGCCGAGAAGCACGCGCGCCTGTCGCGCCTGCAGGAGCGCATCAATGCACACGCCGCCGGCATCTCCGAGAAGATGGTCGGTACCGTGCAGACGGTGCTGGTGGAAGGTCCTTCGCGGAAGAACCCGAACGAACTGACCGGCAAGACCGAAAACATGCGTTCGGTGAACTTCCCGGCACCGGCGCGGTTGATCGGCCAGTTCGTGGACGTGGTGATCACCGAAGCGCTGACCAATTCGCTGCGCGCGCGGGTGGTAGCGGAGTAAATCCCGGGGTCGGAGCCCCTGCGGGGATCCGACCCCGGCCTGTTGGCCTCAATCCAGGCGCTTGCGGAAACGCAGGATGGCCAGGGTCATCATCACCACGATGAAGGCCAGCAGCGCCAGCGCATCCGGCCACAGCTCCCACAGCGAGGCGCCACGCAGCATGATGCCGCGCACCAGTCGCAGGAAGTGGGTCAGCGGCAACACCTCGGCCAGCCACTGCACCGGCCGCGGCATGCCGGCGAACGGGAACATGAAGCCCGACAGCAGGATCGACGGCAGGAACAGGAACAACGTCATCTGCATCGCCTGGAACTGCGAGCGCGCGCGCGTTGAGATCAGCAGGCCCAGCGCCAGGTTGGCCAGCACCAGCAGCACCGCGGCCAGATAGATATCGAGCAGGCTGCCGCGGATCGGCACCTGGAACAGCCAGGTGCCCAGCACCAGCACCAGCGTGGTCTGCAGCAGACCGATGGCTGCATAGGGCAGCACCTTACCCACCATCAGTTCGCTGCGCGACACCGGCGTGGCGATCAGCAGTTCCATGTTGCCGCGCTCGCGTTCGCGCACCACCGCCACCGCCGTGAACATCACCAGGGTCATGGTCAGGATCACCCCGATCAGGCCCGGCACGATGTTCACCGCCGAGCGCCGCTGCGGGTTGTAGAAGCTGGTCACGCTGACCTGGCCACTGGCGATGCTGCCTTCGCGCAGGGGCCGCGTGTTGCTGGTCGGGCGCGTATCCAGCGGCACCTGCGCCAGCTGGATCGCCGCGCTCTGCACCACGGTGTCGCTGCCATCGACCAGCACCTGCACCGCCTCGCGTCCATCGAAGCGACGACGCTCGAAGTCGGCCGGCACGACGATGCCGACACTGATTTCGCCACGGCGCAGCGCCTGCATCAGTTCATCGGGCGTATACGCCTCGCTGTGCGGCGTGATCACGCCGGTGGCGACCATGTCCTGCACCAGCGCACGTGACGCCGCACTGTTGGCCTGGTCGGCGACACCGGCGTTGAGATGGCGCAGGTTGAGATTGATCGCGTAGCCGAACAGCAGCAGCTGCATCACCGGAATGCCGACGATCATCGCCAGCGTGATGCGGTCGCGGCGCAGCTGGCGCAATTCCTTGAGCATGATCGCCCACAGCCGGCGCAGGTTCATGCCGCTGGCTCCCGGCCACGGCCGCGGGTAGCGGCGACGAAGACGTCTTCCAGGTTCGGCGCCACCGCCTCGATGCGGGCCTGCGGATCGGCGCTGGCCAGCGCGCGCCGCAATGCGACGGCGTCCGCGACATCCTCGCTGCACAATACTCGCAGCTGGGTGCCGATCTGCGCCACGCTCAGCACGCCGGGCAGCTCAGACAGTGCGCGGCTGGCCTGGCGCGGCTGCGTCGAGGTGACCTGCAGCGTGCGGCCGTCCAGCCGTGCACACAGTTCGGCCGGCGTGCCATCGGCCACCAGTGCACCACGATCAAGGATCGCCAGGCGATGGCAGCGCTCGGCCTCGTCCATGTAGTGGGTCGACACCAGCACCGTGGTGCCGGCATCAGCCAGTTCGAACAGGGCCTCCCAGAAATCGCGGCGCGATTCGGGGTCGACCGCACTGGTCGGCTCGTCCAGGAACAGCAGTTCGGGCGAATGCACCACGGCACCGGCCAGGGCCAGGCGTTGCTTCTGCCCACCACTGAGCGTGCCGGCCAGTTGTGGTTGGCGGTCCTGCAGCCGGTACTGCTGCAGCAGCGTGTCGACCCGCTGCCGGGCCTGCAAGCGCGGCAGGTCCTGGATGGCAGCGAGGAACTCCAGGTTCTCGCGCACCGACAGATCTTCATACAACGAGAAGCGCTGGGTCATGTAGCCGATGCGTCGGCGCAATGCCTCTGCCTGCTCGGGCACGGCCAGGCCCAGCACCTCGATCTGCCCTGCGCTGGGTTCCAGCAGGCCGCACAGCATGCGGATGGTGGTCGACTTGCCGGACCCGTTCGGGCCCAGAAACCCGTATACCTGTCCGCGCGGCACGGTCAGGTCGACGTTGTCCACGGCCAGAAGATCACCGAAGCGGCGCGTCAGCCCGCGTGCGTGGACCGCGATGTCCTCGCCGGTGTTCAGAAGCGCACCTGCACCGGCAGCCCGGCCGGAAGCTTCTGCATGTCGGCGGCCACATCCACTTCGATCTCGGCCAGATAACTCAGCCGTTCGACGTCATCGCCGGTCAGTGCGTAGTACGGCGTGAACGATGGTTCGCTACGGATCGCACGTACATGCCCCTTCAGCACTGTGTTGCCGCCTTCCAGCTGTATCTGCGCGGCCTGCCCGACCTTGATATGCAGACGCAGCGGTTGCGGCAGATAGACACGCGCATAGGGGCGCTCGCCGACCAGCATCACTGCCAGCGGCGCACCGATCGGTGCCTGGTCACCCTGCCGGTAGGGCAATGCATCGACCACCCCATCGCGCGGTGCGCGCAACTGCAGCTTCTGCAGGTTCACGCCCTGTACCACCTGCTGTGCCCGTGCGGCGTCGGCGGCCGCCTGGCCCTGGGCGATATCCTGCGCGCGGCTGCCGTGCACCAGTTCCAGCCAGGCCTGCTCGGCGGCACGTACGCTGGCCTCGGCATTGCCGGCGGCGGCGCGTGCGCGGTCCAGCTCGGCGGCGGCGATCAGGCGTTGGCGCGCCAGGGGCTGCACGCGTCGGTAGTAGGCACTTGCTTCGGCAGCCTGTGCGCGCAACGCGGCCAGTTGCGCCTGGGCCTGGGCGATCTGCTCCTGGCGTGGGCCGATCTTCAGCTCTTCCAGCTGCGCCTGCGCACGGGCCGTGTCAGCCTCTGCTGCGGCGAACTGCGCGTCTCCCCGCGCCGGGTCCAGCTGCATCAGCACGGCACCGGCCTTGACCTGCTGGCCCTCCCGCACCTCCACCGCTGCAATCACTTCGGCTGCCGGCGCCGGCACGGTGATCCGGTCCCATTCCAGCGTGCCCAGCGCAGTCGGCGTTGACTGCCCACACCCCGCCAGCAGGCCGATGCCCGCCAGTCCGATTCCACGCATCCCGTTGCCGATGCCCATGCCATCCCCTCCTGCGACGGCGACACGGTGCCATGTGCCCCGTGCACCCTCAATGATTCCGATCAGCCCTGGCGTTTTTTTCACCGCGTGTGGGCAAGCCTTTGGCTGCAAGGCTCCGCACCACCTATCCACAGGTTGATTCGGCATCATTCCACAACCGTTGTGGAAATCCGGCAGGACGTGGCTTTGTTGCTCGCCCGGCAACGAAACCTGCACTGCCATCACGATGAACGCCCCTTGCAGGCCCCCGTGGCAGTGCCGCCGTAGCGACGGGCGACCATGACGCTTTTTTCACCAGGACCTCATGGGCCTTGTGGCACAAGCAGTGCGAAGGTCTATCCACAGGTTTCCGCGTGCCCCGTCCACACGGGGTGTGGAAAACGCTGTATCGACCGTCTGCTGGCCGTGTGCCCCGCACGCGCGCTACCCTTGTCCTCCCTGAATACACTGCGGTGGAAGGCATCCGCCCCACCCCAAGCAATGAAAAGCATCGATCATCGAGACTTCACCCTGTCGCCGGAAGACAACGAGCGACTGGCCAACCTGTGCGGCCCCTTCGACGGGCACCTGCGCCAGATCGAGCTGAAGCTCGGCGTGGAGATCGCCAACCGTGGCTTCGTGTTCCGCATCAGCGGGCCCAACGAAGCCATCGTCGAGGCGCAGAAGCTGGTTGAAGCGCTGTACGCCGAAGCCGGCGAAACGACCTTCGACAACCACGCCATCCACCTGCGCCTGGCGCAGGCCAATGTCGAGCAGATCGCCGAGCGCTCCTACGAAGCGCAGGACGTGGCAATCAAGGTCAAGCGCGGCACGGTGCGCGGTCGCGGCGCCAACCAGGGCCGCTACCTGCACCAGATCGCCACCCACGACATCAACTTCGGTATCGGCCCGGCCGGCACCGGCAAGACTTTCCTGGCCGTGGCCAGCGCGGTCGAAGCCCTGAATGAATCACGGGTGCAGCGCCTGATCCTGGTGCGCCCGGCGGTGGAGGCCGGCGAGAAGCTCGGCTTCCTGCCCGGTGACCTGAGCCAGAAGGTCGACCCCTACCTGCGACCGTTGTACGACGCCCTGTACGAAATGATGGGCGTGGAGAAGGTGGTCAAGCTGCTGGAGAAGAACGTCATCGAGATCGCGCCGCTGGCCTACATGCGCGGCCGCACGCTCAACGATGCCTTCGTGATCCTGGACGAAGCACAGAACACCACCATCGAACAGATGAAGATGTTCCTGACCCGCCTGGGCTACGGCTCCACCGCAGTGGTCACCGGCGACCTGACCCAGACCGACCTGCCCAAGCATGTGAAGTCCGGCCTGCGCGATGCCATCGATGTGCTGCGCGAGGTCGAGGGCGTCAGCTTCACCTTCTTCGAGTCCCGCGACGTGGTCCGCCACCCGCTGGTGGCGCGTATCGTGAGCGCGTACGACCGCCGCGACCTGCATCAGATCCAACCTGGAGCAACTCCATGACCCGTGGTCCCGTGCGACTGGACGTCGCCGTCAGTTATGCCCTGCCGCGTACCGGCCTGCCGGCGGCAGTCAGCTTCCGCAAGTGGGTGGCCGCCGCACTGAAGGGCCGCATCCGCGAGGCCGACCTGGCCATCCGCGTGGTCGATAGCAAGGAAGGGCAGTCGCTGAACCGCCATTACCGCGGCAAGGACTACGCCACCAACGTGCTCAGCTTCCCGGCCGAAGTGCCGGAAGGCCTGCCCAAGGGCGTGAAGTTCCCGCTGCTGGGCGACCTGGTGATCTGTGCACCGGTCGTTGCGCGGGAGGCCGACGAACAGGGCAAGGCGCTCAACGCTCACTACGCGCACCTGACCGTGCACGGCGTGCTGCACCTGCTCGGCTGGGACCACGAGGACGACAAGGAAGCGGAGGCCATGGAACAGCTCGAGCGCGAGATCCTGGCCGAGCTCGGCATCGCCGACCCGTACGCCGGAGAGCGCTGACGCTGTTCCGGAGGCTATGCTCGCCCAACGGATTTCGGGAGAACAGGGATGATGTTCGGGAACGGTGGGGTGTCGTTGCTGATCGGCGGCCTCGGGCTTGCAGCGGTGTTGATCCTCGGCGCGCGCCTGGTGCGCCGCGTCAGCGCGGGCGACCCCAGCGGGCAGCACTGGCTGCTGCGCACGCTGGCGCTGCTGTCACCGGCGTGCGTCATTGCCAGCCTGGCGGTCAGCATGATCGGACCGCACCTGCTGCAGCATCGGCACGGCACCAGCACCACGATGGGCCTGGTGACGAGCGCACTGGTGCTGATGTTCATCGGCGCGTTCACCGCGCCGGTGGCCTGGCGGGTGGCGGTCCAGCAGCGTCTGCGGCGCTCGGCAGCCACGTTGCCGTTCTTCCATGCGTCAACTGCCTCGCTCTGGCTGTTGTACGCCCTCTGTGCGATGTACATGCCGCTGGCAAAGGCCGCCGAGCCGGCACTGGCGCCCTGGCTCGAACACGAGGGCCTGCTGCAGTCGGTGGCGCTCGGGCTGATCACCGTGCTGCACACCGCGATGAAGGCAGTGCTTCTTACCCTGCCGGTGATGGCAGTGCGCGCCCTGCTGTCCCGCAACCGCCGCGGCAGCAAAGCAGAGATCCCGCGCCCGTCGCCGTTATGATGTCCGGCCCGCCTGCGGAGTCCGCCCGTGTCGCTGCGCTGCTGCCTGCCCCTGCTGTGTGTCCTTGCCGCCCCGCAGGCCTTCGCCTCCCGTCTTGATCTGCCCGCGCTGATCGAATGCCGCCAGGGCGTGGCCGAGTACGCTGCGCTCGCCCCACTGCTGGCCGACCCGTTGAAGGCCGTGGCCCAGGGCCTGCAACCGTTGCCGCAGGGCAACCAGTTCATGAGCGAGTACCGCCTGGCCCAGCCGGTCACCGTATTCGGCACGGTCAGCGAGCGGGTGGCGGTGGCCGGTGCCAGCATCATGGCAGTCCTCGACCAGGCCGATCCTCGGCCTCTGGCCAAACGGCTGGAACTGGAGACCGGCTACGACCAGGACGGCAAGTTCATGGCCGGGCGCGAGCTGGTCAGCCGCGATGTGACCGACCCGAAGACCGGCGAGGCCCAGATCGAGTCGATCATCCTCAGCGTCTCCACCGTGGCCTCCCACCCCGGCAAGACCCTGGCCGGCTGCACCTACAGCCTGGACCTGCCCGAGGAAGAGGCGCCTCCGGCCCCTCCCGCCACGGCCAGCGGCAGTCACTGACAGGCCGTCACATCCTGCTAGACTTGGGCCAACGCCCGGCCTGCCGGGTGCCTTTTTTCCAGAGATGTCAGAAGACGACAGTAGTAGCTCCCCTGCGGAGCCCAGTGAAAAGAAGCGCGGCTGGCTTGAACGCCTGACCTCCGCCTTCTCCGGCGAACCCCACACCCGCGACGAGCTGGTCGCTGTCCTGCACACCGCGCAGGAAGAGGGTCTGATCGCCGCCGATACCCTGAAGATGATGGAAGGCGCCATTTCGGTGGCCGAGCTGACCGTGGGCGACGTGATGATCTCACGCTCGCAGATGGTCTCGCTGCCGGTCGAAGCGCCCTTCCTGGAACTGATGAAGCAGGTGGTCGAATCCGGCCATTCGCGCTTCCCGGTGCACGGCGAGAACAAGGACGACATCCTTGGCATCCTGCTGGCCAAGGACCTGCTGCGCGGCGTGGTCGCCGACAACGGCCCGGCCAACGTGCGCGAACTGCTGCGCCCGGCGGTGCTGATCCCGGAGGCGAAGAAGCTCAACGTGCTTCTCAAGGAATTCCGCCTGTCACGCAACCACATGGCCATCGTGGTCGACGAGTACGGCGGTGTCGCCGGCCTGGTCACCATCGAGGACGTGCTGGAACAGATCGTCGGCGAGATCGACGACGAGCATGACGAGGCCGAGGATCCGTCCGCGCAGATCGCCATCCAGTCCGACGGCCAGTACGTGGTCGACGCGCTGACCCCGATCGGCGACTTCAACGAACGCTTCGGTGCCACCTTCTCCGACGAGGACTACGACACCATCGGCGGCCTGGTCACCGAGGCCGTGGGCCACCTGCCGGAAGTCGGTGACGAGCTGGCGCTGGACCGCTTCATGTTCCGCGTGGCCCGCGCCGATGCGCGCCGGGTCCAGGCCTTCCACGTGACCGTGCTGCCGCCGGACGCGCAGGACGACGCTTGAAGCGCGGTGGCCCCCTCCTGGCACTGCGCCTGACGCTGTGGCTGGCACTGTGCGTGCTGGCCTCGGTCCTGCCGCTGGCTGCCTTCGCGCAGCCGGCGGCAGCCAAACCCACGCCTGCTGCGCCTGCCGCCAGCGCCGAGGTCCCCGCCCCGCGCATCGGGGTGGTGACCATGCAGCCGGGCACGGTGTTCTTCGAGCGTTTCGGCCACGACGCCATCGTCGTGATCGATCCGGTCAGCGGCGAAGCGACCTCGTACAACTTCGGCTACTTCGATCCGTCCGAGGATGATTTCATCAGCCGCTTCGTGCGCGGCGACATGATGTATTACCTGGTGGCGCTGCCGCTGCAGCAGGACCTGTCGTACTACGACGAGACCGGCCGTGGCGCCAGCGTGCAGTGGCTGGACCTGCGCCCGGACCAGGCACGTGCACTGGCCGCCGACCTGGCCGAGCGGGCCAAGCCGGAGAACGCGCGCTACCACTACGACTACTACACCGCCAACTGCGCCACGATGGTGCGCGACACGGTGGACAAGGCACTGGGCGGCGGCCTGCAGTCGCAGCTGTCGGGGCGCTCGCGCGGCAATACCTACCGCAGTGAATCGGTGCGGCTGGCCTCGCCGGCACCGTGGATGTGGCTCGGCTTCGACGTCGGCCTCGGCCCGTTCGCCGACCAGCCGCTGTCGCGCTGGCAGGAAGCCTTCGTGCCGATGCGCCTGGCCGACGCACTGCGCCAAGCACGCAACAGCGATGGTCGGCCGCTGGTGCAGTCCGAACAGGAGCTGCTGCCGCACCGCATCGATCCGGAGCCGAAGGAGTTCGCGCGCCGCTGGTGGCCGTGGCTGCTGTGTGGCCTGGTGATCGCCGCCGGCGTACTGGCGCTGCGCAGCCGCCCGCGCCTGCTGGCCGGGCTGGCGCTGCCGTTCTGGCTGCTGTGTACCATCGCCGGCAGCTTGCTGGTGTTCCTGTGGGGCTTCAGCACCCACTACGCCGCCTGGGCCAACCGCAACCTGCTGCTGCTTTCGCCGTTGGCCGTGCTGCTGCTGCCGGGTGCGATCAGCCTGCTGCGCCGGCGCGTGCCAGGCCGCATGTTCAGGATCGTGCTGTGGCTGCTGGCGGTACAGGCAGTGGCCGCGCTGGTGCTGCACTGGCTGAGCCTGCAGGCACAGTACAACGTGCAGTGGATCGTGCTGCTGCTGCCCGTCCACGTCGCGCTGGCGTGGGTGCTGGGGCGCGCTCCTCACTTGTCCGAAACACGGCACTGACGCACGATGGCGGGCATGTCACTGCCCGCCTCCGCTTCCGCCCCTGCTTCGGCCAACCCCGCCTGCGTCATCAACTGCGTCCACTACGATGACGAGGGCAAACGCCACGACATCAGCCTGGATGCCATCAGCGATGTCATTGCCAGTGGCAACGGCTTCGTCTGGGTCGGTCTGTACGACCCCAACGACGATGTGCTGCTGAAACTGCAGGAAGAATTCTGCCTGCACGACCTGGCCATCGAGGACGCGCGCAACGCGCACCAGCGTCCCAAGGTCGAGACCTACGGCAATTCGCTGTTCGTGGTGGTGACCACCGCACAGATGGTCGACGAACGCATACAGTACGGCGAAACCCACGCCTTCCTCGGCCCGCGCTTCCTGGTGACGGTGCGCCACGGCGCGTCGCTGTCGTACGCGCCGGTACGTGCACGGGTGGAGCGCGAGCCGCAGCTGCTGAAGATGGGCCCGTCGTACTGCCTGTACGCGGTGACCGACTTCGTGGTCGACAACTACCTGCCCATCGTGCACCGCTTCCGCGACACCCTGGACCTGCTGGAAAAGGACATCTTCGCCGACAACTACAAGCGCAGCACGGTGGTGCGGCTGTACGAGCTCAAGCGCGAACTGAACAAGATGCGGATGGCGGTGGCGCCGCTGCAGGATGTGCTGGCGCAGCTGCGCCGCTACCAGGGCGAGCTGATCCCCGACGAAGTGAAGCTGTACATCCGCGACGTGCACGACCACGCGGTACGCATCAGCGATGTGATCGACACGCTGCGCGAGATGCTCGGCACCGCGCTGAGCGTGAACCTGTCGCTGGTGACGCTGGCGCAGGGCGAGACGGTCAAGCGGCTGGGTGCATGGGCCGCGCTGCTGGCTGCGCCGACGCTGATCACCAGCTGGTACGGCATGAACTTCAGCCACATGCCCGAGCTGAGCGAACCGTGGTCGTACCCGATGATGATCATCGGTGTAGGCGGTGTATGCGTGGGGTTGTACCGGTTGTTCAAGCGCGCGAAGTGGTTGTAGCCCGCTTTGGGTAGTGCCGGCCGCTGGCCGGCAACCAGGCAATGCCGGCCAGCGGCCGGCACTACCGTTCGGAATCAAGCCACGTAGACGGTCTTGATGTTCATGAACTCATGGATGCCGTGGTCGGCCAGCTCCCGACCGAAGCCGGACTGCTTGCTGCCACCGAACGGCAGCCGCGCGTCGCTCTTGACGATGGCGTTGACGAACGCGGCGCCGCATTCCATGCGCTGTGCAAAGGCCTCGCCTCGCACCGGATCACGCGTCCACACGCTGCCGCCCAGGCCGAAGCGGGTGTCGTTGGCCACGCGCAGTGCCTCGGCCTCGTCAGCGACACGGATCACCGCAGCCACCGGCCCGAACAGCTCCTCGTCGTAGGCCGGCATGCCCGGGCCGACCTGATCGAGCACGGTGGCCGGATAGCCGGCATGTGTACCCGCAATCGGCTCACCACCCAGCAGTACCCGCGCGCCCTTGGCCACGCTGCCCTGCACCTGTTTGTGCAGCTCATCGCGCAGGTCCGCACGCGCCATCGGCGCCAGCGTGGTGCCACGTTCATTGGGATCGCCGTACTGACGCTCACCCGCGGCTTCAACGAAGCGCCGGGTGAACTCATCGGCCACCGCATCGACCACGATGAAGCGCTTGGCCGCGATGCAGGTCTGCCCGCTGTTGTCGAAGCGCGACTTCACCGCCGCCGCCACGGTCTTGTCGAGGTCGGCATCGTCGAGCACCACGAAGGCATCGCTGCCGCCCAGTTCCATCACCGATTTCTTCAGCTGGCTGCCGGCATTGGAAGCGATCGAGCGCCCTGCCCGCTCGCTGCCGGTCAGTGTCACCGCTTTCACCCGTGTGTCGCGCAGCACCTCGGCGGCCTGCTCGTTGTCGATATGCAACACATCGAACACGCCGTCGGGCAGGCCACCGTCACGGCACACCGCCAGGATCAGGTCGGCGCACTGCGGCACGTTGCTGGCGTGCTTGAGCAGGGCCACGTTGCCTGCCATGAACGCCGGCGCGAGGAAACGGAACACCTGCCAGATCGGGAAATTCCACGGCATCACCGCGAACACACAGCCGATCGGCTCGTAGCGCACATAGCTGCGCTGTGCTTCGGTATCGATCAGCTGCGGCTTCAGGTAGTCGGCAGCATGGTCGGCGTAGTACTCGCAGGCGGCCGCGCACTTGTCGACCTCGGCCAGCGCTTCGGCCTTGAGCTTGCCCATCTCATGGGTCATCGCCTGCTGCAGATCGTCACGGCGCGTGCGTAGTTGCGCGGCGATCCGGCGCAGGATGGCACCGCGATCCTGCAACGAGTGATCAGCCCAGCCGGGGAAGGCATCGGCAGCGGCCTGCAGGCGCTGCTCGATGTCGGCAGCACCCATCAGTTCATGGCGGTAGGTCACCAGGCCGGTGGCCGGGTCGACGATCTCGACGGTCATGGGGGATCTCCATCTGGAAGATCCCCATTGTGCGCGGTTGCCCGTGAGCCGGATGTTGCCGGCACTGTCGACAGGCCGTGTGCTCAGCCGTTTTCCTGCCGCGCCAGCTGCAGGTCGCGCTGGCGTCGCTTCTCGGCGCGGGCATTGATGTACCAGCCGATCACCGCGGCGATCGAGACCGCCGACACCAGCAGCGTGGCCAGCGCGTTGATCTTCGGGCTGATGCCCATGCGCACCGAGGCGAACACCTTCATCGGCAGCGTGGTCGAGCCCGGCGTGGCCACGAAGCTGGCCACCACCACGTCATCCAGCGACAGGGTGAACGCCAGCAGCCAGCCCGCCACCAGCGCCGGTGCGATGATCGGCAGGGTGATACGACCGAACACAGTCAACCGGCTTGCGCCCAGGTCCATCGCCGCCTCTTCCAGCGACAGGTCCATTTCCTGCAGCCGCGAGGACACCACCACGGTGACGAAGCACAGGGTGAAGGTGACGTGGGCGATCCAGATGGTGGTCAGGCCGCGCGCCGGGAAGCCGGGAATCGCGCCCATCGAGGCCAGCAGCGCCATCAACGAGAAGCCCAGGATCACATCCGGCATCACCAGCGGCGCGGTGACCAGCGCGCCGAACAGCGGCTTGCCGCGGAAGCGCTTGAAGCGGGTCATGACCATCGCCGCCAGCGTGCCCAGCACGGTGGCCGTGCAGGCAGTCCAGAACGCCACCACCAGGCTGGTCCACATCGCATCCATCAGCGCGCGGTCGGCGAACAGGTCGCTGTAGGCACGGGTGGAGAACCCGGCCCAGACCATCGCCAGCCGCGAGCTGTTGAACGAATAGAACATCAACAGCAGGATCGGCAGGTACAGGAAGGCGAAGCCGAGCAGCAGCACGCCCAGCCCCAGGCCCTTGGCGGTACGCGGGCTCATGCCTGCTTCCCTTCCAGCAGGCGCTGCTGGGAACGGTTGAACAGCAGGATCGGCACCAGCAGCAACAGGATCATCGCCACCGCCATCGCCGAGGCGCCCGGCCAGTTGCGGTTGTTGAAGAACTCGTTCCACAGCTGGCGGCCCACCATCAGCGTCTCCGAGCCACCCAGCATTTCCGGGATCACGAATTCACCAATGGCCGGAATCATCACCAGCATGCAACCGGCGATGATGCCGGCCTTGGACAACGGCAGGGTGATGCGCAGGAACGCCTGCCACGGCTTGGCACCAAGGTCGTAGGCGGCTTCCAGCAGGCGGTGGTCATGCTTGACCAGGTTGGCGTACAGCGGCAGCACCATGAACGGCAGATAGCAGTAGACGATGCCGATATAGGCAGCGGTCGGGGTGTCGATCAGCTGCAGTTTCGGCAGCCCCATCGACGTCATCAGCGTCTGCAGGCCGGTGAACTGCAGGAACTGGTCGAGCAGGCCGTTGCGGTCCAGGATCGCCTTCCATGCATACACGCGGATCAGGAACGAGGTCCACGATGGCAGCACCACCAGCATCATCGCCACGTTGCGCGCGGCCGGCGACAGGCGGGCGATGGCATAGGCCATCGGGTAGCCGATCAGCAGGGTCAGGAAGGTCGAGATCGCCGCGATCTTGATCGAGCTCAGGAACGCCTGCGCATAGATCGAATCGCGGAACAGCGCCAGGTAGTTCTCCAGGTTCAGCTTCAGCGAGAAGCCGCCGTCGGCGTACTGCAGCAGCCAGGTGTACGGCGGCGAGCCGACCCGGCTGAGCGAGAAGCTGATCATCAGCACGATCAGGAACGGCACTGCGAAGAACAGCAGCAGCCACAGGTACGGAATGCCGATCACCGTGGCACGCAGCCCCGGCAGCCAGCGCTTCAGGCCGGCGACGCTCATGAGGTCAGCACCACGCCGTCGTTGTCGCGCCAGTGCACCCACACGCTGTCACCCCAGGTCAGGCCGTCGCTGGCCCAGCGCTGCGAGTTGGCGAAGTTGGCCAGCACCTTGGCGCCGCTGGGCAGGCGCACGTGGTAGACCGAGTGGCTGCCGAAGTAGGCGATGTCCTCGATCACGCCCTGTGCCTTGTTGGTGTGCCCTTCCGGCTCGTCCTTGCCGATCATCACCTTCTCCGGGCGCAGCGCGAACGCGACCGGCTGCCCTTCATAGCCGGTGATGCCATGGGCGATGTAGATCGGCGCCGGGAACAGCGGCGAGCGTACGGTCACGTACTCCGGCAGGTCCTCGTCGATCACCCCGTCGAACAGGTTGACCGAACCGATGAACTCGGCGACGAAGCGGTTGGCCGGCTGCTCGTAGACCTCATCCGGCTTGCCGACCTGCTGGATCCAGCCGGCATCCATCACCGCGATGCGGGTGGCCATGGTCATCGCTTCTTCCTGGTCGTGGGTGACCATCACGCAGGTCACGCCCGACGACTCGATGATGCTGACCAGTTCCAGCTGCATCTGCGAGCGCAGCTTCTTGTCCAGCGCGCCCATCGGCTCGTCCAGCAGCAGCAGCTTCGGCCCCTTGGCCAGCGACCGCGCCAGCGCCACGCGCTGCTGCTGGCCGCCGGACAGCTGGTGTGGCTTTCGCTTGCCGAGGTGGCCCATCTGCACCAGGTCCAGCATCTCGCCGACGCGCTTGTTGATCGCGTCCTTGCCCAGGCCATCCTGCTTCAGGCCGAAGGCAATGTTCTGCTCGACCGTCATGTGCGGGAACAGGGCATAGGACTGGAACATCATGTTGACCGGCCGCTGGTACGGCGGCAGCGCGTCCAGGCGCTGGCCATCGAGGGTGATGCTGCCCTTGGTGGGCGTCTCGAAGCCACCCAGGCAGCGAAGCAGGGTCGATTTGCCACTGCCGGAGCCACCGAGCAGGGCAAAGATCTCGCCCTTGCGCACGTCCAGATTGACGTCGTCAACGGCGACGAAACCGTCGAATTCCTTGCGCAGGTCACGAATGGAGAGATAGCCGGGCGCACCGGTCGTGTCGACGACGGTGGCTACCGGCTGGGCTTCAACGGGCATGGGGGCTCCGGGAGCGGGCGGTGGACAGCGGCCGCCATTCTAACGGCCGGGGGCCGCAGGGGATATGACGGCGGCAGGCGGAAGCGGCCGCTGGCCGGCTCCGGGGCCTCGAGGGGTGTCGGTTTTCCCCCGCCAGAGTGGCCTGTCCGCTCCAAGGCCGCGGCTGCCCGGTCGTCCATGCCGCCGTCCCGGCCAGACAGCACCGGCGACGGCCCGATCTGCAACGTTTTTCAGAACCGGATCTGTTGAAGGCCCGGGGCATTCCCCGCGCAATGGCCCGGATCAAGCCCTTGCATGGACCCACCCTGGTGACTTCCCCGGACAGCCCCTCCCCTTTCCCGCCCCGCCTGCCGGGCTCCCTGCCTGCAACGCTGCCGCTGGTCATCATCGGCGCCGGCCAGGCCGGGCTGTCCCTCAGCGCGCTCCTGCAGGAAGCCGGCGTCGAGCATCGCGTGCTGGAGGCCGAAACCGTGGGCGCCAGCTGGCAGCGGCGCTGGGATTCGTTCCAGACCAACACCGCCAACGCGACGATGGCCCTGCACGGCCATGCCTATGCGGGTGACGACCCGGAAGGTTTCATGGGGGCCCCGGAGGTGATCCGGCGGCTGCGCGACTATGCCGACGAACGCTCGTTGCCGATCAGCGAGGGATGCGGGGTACACCGGGTCGCACCTGGGCCCGGAGGCTATGCCATCGACAGCAGCCAGGGGCAGATCCACGCCCGCGCGGTGGTAGTCGCTACCGGTGAGTACCGCCGCGCGCGGATGCCCCGGGTCCCCTTCGCGCCCGCACCGGGTCTGACGGTGCTGCACTCCGGCGACTACCGCAGCCCCCGCCAGCTGCCCGATGGCGCCGTGCTGGTCATCGGTGGCGGCCAGTCCGGCGCGCAGATCGCCCAGGACCTGCGCGACAGCGGTCGCAGCGTGTACTGGTCACTGGCCCAGCGGCATTCGCATACCCGCCGGCTGCGCGGCAAGGACTCGATGACCTGGTGGGACATGGCCGGGCGTATCCACCAGCATGTGAGTGAAGCGGCCGCCGTCCTGGCCGGAGAACCGGATGCGCTGCGCAAGGCCCGCACCGCGGAGTTCCCGCTGATTTCCGGCAAGGGGCGTGCCGGCCTGGGCAGCTCGATCAGCCTGCTGGCGATGCACCGCGCAGGCATCAGGTTGCTGGGCCGGTTGCAGGGCTTCGATGGAAACGTCGCCCGCTTCGCCGATGTGCGCCCGCAGCTGCGCACCGCGATCGAGGCGACACGGACCGAATATGCCTATCTCGATTCGCTGGCCAGCGCGTACTACGCCACGCGCCCCGAGCCACGCACCGACGATGCCCGCTACATTCCCGACGAGGTCTACCTGCATTGGGAGCCGGACGCCGCCCCGCGTGAACTGGATCTGCAGACGGAAGGCATCCGTTCGGTGGTGCTGGCCACCGGCTTCGTCGCCGAATGGCCCTGGCTCGATGTGCAGGGCGTGCTGGACGCGCATGGCTATCCGCTCGGCGAGTTCGGCGTTTCACCGCATCCGGGGCTGTTCTTCATCGGCATGCACAACCTGCAGCGGATGAGTTCATCGTTCCTGTGCAACGGCGGTCGCGATGCACGCGACCTGTTGCCAGCGATCCTGCGGCACCTTGGCCAGGGCGGCGGTACCGCGCCCGGCCAAGGATGAAGCAATCCGCCGGGCATGGCCCGGCGGCGCCAGACCGGCTTAACGGCCGGTCTTCACTTCGGTCCACAGCCGGGTGTAGAGCTTGTCGGTCTCCGGCGTGTTGATCGAGTACGTGAACATCTTGTCGGCCACGTCGGCCGGCGGGTAGATGGTCGGGTCGGTACGGATCGCCTCATCCACCAGCGGGGTCGCGGTCGGCACCGGGTTGGCGTAGTGGATGAAGTTGGTGTTGGCCGCGGCAACCTTCGGCTGCAGCAGGTAGTTGATGAACGCGTACGCGGCTTCCGGATGCTTGGCATCCTTCGGGATCGCCAGCATGTCGAACCACTGCGGGGCGCCTTCCTTCGGGATCGAATAGGCCACGTGCACGCCATTGCTGGCTTCCTCGGCACGGTCGCGGGCCTGGATGATGTCACCCGACCAGCCGACTACCAGGCAGGTACCGCCGTTGGCCAGCGAACCCACGTACTGCGAGGAGTGGAAGTTCTGCACGTACGGGCGGATCGACTTCAGCAGGTCGGCGGCCTTCTGCAGCTCGGCCGGGTCGCCACTGTGCGGGTCCAGGCCCAGGTAATGCAGTGCGATCGGGATCATGTCCGCCGGCGTGTCCAGGATGGTCACGCCGCAGTCCTTCATCTTGCTGATGTTCTCCGGCTTGAACACCAGGTCCCAGCTGTTGGCGATGTCGGCGCTGCCGCCGAAGCGCTGCTTCAGCATGTCCACGTTGTAGCCGATGCCGGTGGTGCCGATCATGTACGGCACGCCGTACTGGTTGCCCGGGTCCTGGGTGGCGATGCGCTTCATCACCGCCGGATCGAGGTTGGCCAGGTTCGGGATCTTGCTCTTGTCCAGCGGCAGGAACACGCCGGCCTGGATCTGGCGGCCGAAGAAGTTCAGGGTCGGCACCACCACGTCGTAGCCGCTGTTGCCGGCCAGCAGCTTGGTCTCGACCATCTCGTCGCTGTCGAACACATCGTAGGTCACCTTGATGCCGCTCTCCTTCTCGAAGGTCGGGATGGTGTCCTCGGCGATGTAATCGCTGTAGTTGTAGACGTTCAGGACCTGGCTGTCCTGCGCGCCGCCGTTGCCACCGCTGCAGGCGGCAAGCATGGCGGAGGCCAGGCCGAGCGTGAGGATACGCAGCTTCATCGGGTGCTCCAGAATGCGGAAAGGGGGGCCGGCGGGGCCGGCGACGGGTGCCAGCCTACCCCCCGGCGGCGGATTTTTCTATTCCAGGTGCTCAGACGTTCAGCAGCAGGAACTCGCGCTCCCACGAGCTGATGACGCGGAAAAAGGTCTCGTATTCCTTGCGCTTGACCGAGATGTAGGCGCGGCAGAAGCGCTCGCCCAGCAGGGCCTGCAGCTCGCTGCACTGCTCCAGGCCGTCCAGTGCTTCGCCCAGCGAGCGCGGCAGGTTGTAGCCCAGTTCCTTGGCACTGCCGGTCACCGGTGCATCCGGTGCCAGCCGCTCACGGATGCCGAGCAGGCCGCAGGCCAGTGTCGCGGCCATCGCCAGGTACGGGTTGGCATCGGAACCGGCGAAACGGCTTTCCACGCGCATGTTTTCCGGCGTGTCCAGCGGCACGCGCAGCCCGCAGGTGCGGTTGTCATAACCCCAGTGCACGTTGCTCGGCGAGACCTCGCCGAACACCAGCCGGCGGTAGGAATTCACGTTCGGCGCGAAGAAGGCCATCGCCTGCGGCACGTACTTCTGCAGGCCGCCCAGGTAGTGGCCGAACACCGGGCTGAACTCGCCTTCGGCATCGGTCTCGCCGGCGAACACGTTGCTGCCGTCGCTCACCCGCACCAGGCTCTGGTGGATGTGCATGGCACTACCCGGCTCGTTTTCCATCGGTTTGGCCAGGAACGTGGCATACACCCCGTGGCGCATCGCCGCCTCGCGCATGGTGCGCTTGAACAGGAACACCTGGTCGGCCAGGTCCATCGCATCGGCATGGGTGAAGTTGACTTCCAGCTGCGCCGCGCCGGATTCATGGATCAGGGTGTCCACGTCCAGCTTCATCGCATCGGCGTAGTCGTACATCAGGTCGAGGATCGGGTCGAACTCGTTGACCGCATCGATGGAGTACGACTGCCGCGCGGTTTCCGGGCGCCCGGAACGGCCGGCCGGTGGCAGCAGCGGGAAGTCCGGGTCGGTGTTCTTCTGCACCAGGAAGAACTCCAGCTCCGGCGCCACCACCGGGCGCAGGCCCAGTTCGGCATAGGCCGCCAGCACGCGGCGCAGCACGTTGCGCGGTGCCAGCTCATGCGGCTCGCCGTTCTTGGTGTAGCAATCGTGGATGACCTGCGCGGTGGCGTCGGCCGCCCACGGCACCATCCGCACCGTATCCGGGTCGGGGCGCAGCATCATGTCCGAGTCCGACGGCGAGGTCAGCTCGTAGTAGTCATCGGGAAACTCGCCGGTGACGGTGGTGGCGAAGATGCCTTCGGGCAGCCGCGTACCGTAGTCATGCGAGAACTTGTCGGCGGGAATGATCTTGCCGCGCGCGTTGCCGGTGATGTCCGGCACCAGGCATTCCACCTCGGTGATGCGCCGCTCCTTCAGCCAGCGCAGCAGCGTGCTTTCCTGCGGTGCGGGGGGCGTGGCCGTCTTGCGCGGGCGCGTTCGGGAACTCATCGGGAATCCAGTCGGTTCTGTTGGTGCTGCCGGCAAGCTTGGCCGAACGCACGGAAAATAGCGTGATAGAACGGCGCCTGCATGACACGCCACTCCGGGTGCCACTGTACGCCGAGCACGAAACGATGGTGCAGGCTGCGTGCCGCTTCGACCAGCCCATCGTCGGCCACGGCCTCCACCTGCAGCCCCTGCGCCAGGCGGGCGATACCCTGCCCGTGCACCGAATTGACCTGCGCGCGGCCACTGCCGTGCCACTGCGCCAGCCAGCCATCGGCGGCCAGGGTCACCGCATGGGCCGGCCCATACTGCACTTCCACCGGCGCCTGCGGGTCTTCGCGATGGTCGGCCAGGCCAGGCACCGCATGCACCTGCGGATGCAGGCTGCCACCCAGCGCGACGTTCAGTTCCTGGAAGCCGCGACAGATCGCCAGCACCGGCAGGTCCAACGCCAGCGCCTCGCGCAGCAGCGCGAACGCATTGGCATCACGGGCCGGGTCATGCGGATTGCCCGGCCAGCTGCGGCCGCCCTCATAGTGCTGCGGTTCGATGTTGCTGACCGCGCCGGTCAACAGCAGGCCATCGAGCCCCTGCAGCCATTCGCCAGCCGGCAAAGGAGGCTGCAGGCTCGGCAATACAACCGGGGTCACTTCGGCAGCCTCGGCCAGCGCGCGCACGTACTTCTCGCCGGCCATCGCGAATCGGTGATGGCCGAGCACGGTGCTGTCGGTGGGCAGGCCCACCCAGGGCAGGCGGCGCATGGGAAAACTCCTTGGCGTGCCGCCACGTTACCCGTCGCCCGGCGAAGGCGGCAAGTCGGTGCCGTCACACCACAGCCGTCACGCATCGGCGAAACTAGGTTGGTGAACGCTGATCGACCTGCCCCGCTCCGTCCTCCTGCCCTGCACCCGCGAGGCCTGCAGTGAGCGCCGCCTTCCCGCCCAGCTGGTACGCCGCCAGTCTCCCCGAGCCGGCCGCGCTGCCCCCTTTGCAGGGGGATGTGCAGGCCGATGCGGCGGTGCTCGGCGCCGGCTACACCGGCCTGACCGCCGCGCTGGAACTGGCCGCCCGTGGCCAGCGCGTGGTGCTGCTGGAAGCGCAGCGGATCGGCTGGGGCGCGTCCGGCCGCAACGGCGGCCAGGCGCTGGTCGGCTATGGCTGCGAGGTGGACGAGCTGGAGCGCCAGCTCGGCCGTGATGATGCGCGCCACCTGTTCGACTGGTCACGCGATGCGGTGCAGGCCATGCGTACGCGCATCGACCGCCATGGCATCGACTGCCATTGGGTGGAAGGCCATGCCAGCGTCGCCATCCGCGAACGCCATGAGCGTGACCTGCTGGCCAACTGCGAGCACCTGCAACGCCACTACGACTACCCCATGCAGTGGTGGGACCGCGATGCCCTGCGCGCGCAGCTGGACAGCCCGCGCTACCGCGCCGCGATGTTCGACCCACTCAGCGCGCACCTGCATCCACTGGCCTATGCGCGTGGGCTGGCCGATGCGGCGCGCGCGGCCGGCGTGGTGATCCACGAGCATTCGGCGGTAACCCGCGTGCAGCGCGGACCGCAGCCTGCCCTGCACACCGCACAGGGCAGCGTGCGCGCCGCACACCTGGTGGTCGCCGGCAACGCGTGGCTGCAGGGCCTGCTGCCCGAGCTGGAGCGGTGCATCATGCCGGTCGGCACCTATATCGGCGCCAGCGAGCCGCTCGGCGCCGAGCGTGCACGTGCCCTGATCGGCAACAACATGGCCGTGGCCGACACCGCCTGGGCACTGGACTACTTCCGCCTCAGCCACGACCACCGGCTGCTGTTCGGCGGCCGCGCCAGCTATTCGGCGCTGCCGCCGCCCGGTCTGCGCGGGGTGATGCAGCGGCGCATGCATGAGGTGTTTCCGCAGTTGGCTGACGTGGCGCTGGACCAGGTCTGGGGCGGCTATGTGGACATTACCCGCAACCGCGCCCCGCACTGGGGCCGGCTGGATGGCAACCTGTACTTCGCGCAGGGGTTCTCCGGCCATGGGGTGGCCGCCGCCGGGCTGGCCGGCGAGGTGATTGCCGCTGCCATCGCCGGTCAGAGCGAGCGCCTGGACGTGTTCCAGCGCCTGCGCCATGCGCCCTTCCCTGGTGGGCGGCTGCTGCGGATGCCGCTGCTGGTGGCAGCGATGTCGTGGTACAAGCTGCGGGATGCGTTGTGGTAGCGGGGCCCTTCCCAGCCACATAATCGGCGCAGGAGCTGGGGAGCACGTGGATGCAGTGGTGGAAGGACGGCCTGCAGGTGAGGATACGGGTCAGCCCCGAGGGGCTGGCGCTGGCGCTGCTCTATGCCCTCGCCTGCTGGGGCGCACGCAAGCTGTCACTGGACCAGTTCTTCCTGCCTGCTGGCGTGCGGGTGGCCGCATTGCTGTTGTGCCCGCCCCGTCTTTGGCCCTACCTGCTGATCGGTGAATACGCCTACTTCGCGCATCTGCGCATTCCCCTGATCAGCAAGTACAACCTGACCTGGGTGATCCTCGCCTCGGTGTTCCTGATGCCTGCCGTGATGCTGATCGTGCGCTTGCACCGCAAGCTGCTGGCACGTACCACGATCGTCGGCGTGATCTCCATTGCGGTATGCGCCGCGACGGTCATCAGCCTGCTCAACCTGGGAATCTCGTACCTGCTCTGGGAACCGTTGCAAAACGCGTCATTTGTCACCAACCTGCTGCGCTATGCGCTGGGCGACTTCACCGGCATCCTGATCCTGGCGCCTCTGGCACTGCTGTGGATCCGCCGCGCCGAGGAACAATGGACGGTCCGGTCTGTTGCGGCCACCGTCGGAGCCCTCGGAGCCATGCTGGTCATTGGCCTGCAGGCGACGCCGGTACCTGCCTCGATCACCGCCCCTGGCTCGCTGCAGTTGTTGTTGATCCTGCCTATTCCCGCAATCGCCCTGACATGCCTGCTGGGATGGCGCGGTGCGGCCATCGGTGTCGCCGCCGTCAACATGATTCTTGGCCTCAGCACTCCCGCCGACCATCCGACGGCATTCGACCCGGCTACCTTCGCTACCCAGCAGGCCATGGCGATCGCCAGCATCGCCCTCCTGCTGCTGGGCGCGCGCATCACCCACTTCCAGAGCCAGCACCGGTTGCGCGAGGAAGATGGCAGAGCGGCCCTGCAGCTTGCGCGGAATTCACATCTGGCCAGCGAGATGGACCTGCGTGAGCGCGCGGCCCATCTGCGCCAGCTGGGCGATGGCATGGACCTGTCGCTGAACGAAATGGTGAACTGGCTGCATGCGCAGGGCCATCACGCTGTCGCAGACAGCCTGCGGCATACCTCGGAGGTGCATTCACGCCTGTTCCGGGCCCAGGCCAGCATGATCTATCCCGCCGCCCTGGAACGGCTGGGCTTGTACGTGGCCTTGCAGGCGGGTGGAGTGCGTGAGGCGTGGAATGCCACGCATCGAATCGGGCAACCCAGGTTGATGGGTGACCCGTGTCAGCTCAGCCCCGGTTTGCAGCTGGCAGCCTATCGCTCGATCGTCGAAGCGGTTTCGATCCTCCTGGGCAGCGAGAAAGGCCAGCTCATGGTCCGGGCCCGCTGCGGGCAACGTGCCGGTCACCGCGGCATCCTCGTTGTGGTTGCGGCGATGGATCCGCATCAGACGCTGTCAACGGCAACCCTCGATCTTGCAACGTCCCAATTATCTGCTCGAATAACCGCCTATCGTGGTGCACTGCATTGTGGCCGTAGGAGAATCAGGTTGATGCTGGTAGAAGCAGCCGATGCATCACAGGGCGAAGAGGCCTCGATCTGGGGAACCGGTGTACCTGCCAGTCTGCAGCCGCCCGGGACAGCCCCCCACTCTTGGTAGCCCGGCGAAAAATGCGATGAATATCACAACGTTGTCGTGACATTCTCCAAGTCTCCTTTTCGTATGTCCGCATCACGGATGGAAGGGTGAGATTGCGCCCATCTGAATCTATCGATACTGTCGCGCTGAAGGGAGTGCGTCATGTATCGACTGGACAGCGATAGTGTTCGACGAGCAGGGGAGGCTTGCGTTTGAAGTGGCTGAGAAATGGGTTTGAGCTGAGTTTCCGTATCCGCCCGGCAGGCCTTGCGCTGGCGGTACTTTACGCTGTCGCGTGCTGGACCACCTGGCACCTTTCCGTCGATCAGTTCTTCCTTCCGGCTGGAATCCGTGTTGCGGCGCTCTTGCTGACCCCGAAGCGAATGTGGGCCTATCTGGTCCTTGGCGAGTATGCCTACTTCGCCCACATGCGCTATCCGATGATTGAAGATTACGGAATGGCCTGGGTCATTTTCGGATCCGCATGCCTCATACCTGCAGTGGCGCTGATCGTTCATCTTCATCACAAGCTGATTGCTTCCACCACCGAAAGCTGGTTGCTTTCGATCGCGGCATCCGCTGCGCTGATGGCCACTGCTCTCAAGCTCGGTCTGATTCACATGCTGTGGCCAGTTCCACCGAGCATGCCGTTCTACACGAACGCGATGCTCTACGTGCTCAGCGACTACATTGCAATCCTTACGGTCGCGCCCCTGGCGCTGCTCTGGATACGCCGACACAGCGGCTATGACTGGACGACCTGGCGACGCCGACCGACCATCGCAGCCCTCACTTCGCTGGGCATGCTGGGCGCCCTGCTGCTCCAAGTCAGCACGGAGGATCACTCGGCACGAGCAACGCTGCAGTTGTTGCTGGTGCTGCCAGTCATCGCACTGACTTGCATGCACGGTTGGCGAGGAGCCGCTGTGGGTGTTCCGCTGATGAACATCATCCTCAGCCAGACCATGCCAACCACGGGTCTGCCCGGGTCATTCGACGAGACCACTTTCTTCACCCAGCAGATCATTGCCATCACTAGTACAGCGCTTATCGCGCTGGGACCGCGCATCACCCATCATTACAATCAGCGCACACCTGTAGCGATGTCAGCATCGCGGGTCAATGCACTCTCGCGCTCGGCGCATCTTGCCAACGAGCAGGACCTGCGCGAACGCGCGCTGGGCCTGCGCCAGATTGCAGATGACATCGAAGAGGCTCTGGGAGAGACCGTGCAACAACTCAAGGCCGATGGCCATGAAGTTCCTGCGTCTGATCTGCTCCGCACCTTCTCGCAACGCTCACGACGATTCCGTGAACTGACCAGTATGGTCTATCCCACGGAGCTCGAGCATGCAGGCCTCTATGTCGCCTTGCGTGCCGGGGGACTCAGCGAAACCTGGAACGCCAGCCATCGCATCGTCCGTCCGATACTTGGCGGGGATCCATGCCAGCTGAGCATGGGCCTGCAGCTTGCCGCGTATCGCACCTTTGCCGAAGCGGTATCCCTTTTCCTGAAGGACGAATCCGGCCAGATCCAGATCAGTGCTCGCTGTGGTCGCTATAGAGGCATGCACGGTATCGTGCTGAGGGTCGCGCTGCTGGACCGACATCGCACACTCGCCTCGCGAACCATGGAAAGCGCCATTGATCGACTCTCTGCACGCGTGCACGCCTATTCCGGACGCGTGCAATGCCGGGGCCACCGCATCACCATGGTGTTGCTGGACACTGCAGGCGAGGCCGAGCGCGGAACACTTCCATACAAGCGAAACGACATTTGCGAGACGCCCGCGCGCCAGTGATCGCAGGCGGACGATCGATAGCCCAGGCGACGCCTGTGGCTCGCCCCCGCAGAGGTGTTTCCTCCCTCTGCGAAGCAAGCCACAGGCAGGCCACCTGTACTCAGCCCCTCATTTGTTACTGACCTCGCGCTCGACGGACCAGACTGCCCCACGCCCCTCTCCATAGACGACCAGAGAAAAATCAGGCCCGCGGAAGACAACGCTGCGGCGAGCATTCTTCGGTATCGCCAAAGGCTTGGACGGCAACGACACGCGAGCTACGGTCTTGCCGGCCGGCAATGCCCAGAACGTCGATTCGATGTTGGCAACGATCAGATTGACCTGGCCGGTCAGATCATTGACCTGGTAGTACGACACTCCATCCCGCTCGAATGCGTAGACAAGCCATGCGGGATCTGAACTCAGATCAAGCGCCGCAGGCTGGCTCTCACCCAACCCAGCCGTTGCCAGTGGTACACCCTGCCCTCCGCCCGGACAGCAGGCAAACGACAGCGCAGGAACGACCAGCAGCGCAGCAGCGGCGCTCAACTTCGACAACCGGGAAAATCTCACAGGCATCTCCATGATTGAAATGTGGACAACATCAAGGCAACACAGGCGCGGCCTTGGCAGATAGTGCAATATCCCCTGAGTGCCCCCCTGGCGACGTGAACAATCTCAGGACACGCTTCCCTGTCAGCATATTTGCGCCGCTCACAACCCCGCCGTTCGCATCACTCGCCCTACGTGGATACGGACAACGGCGGAGTTTCTGCCAATACCGTTGCACACCCCGCGAAGTACCGCTACTTTCGCCGCTGGACCGTTACCGCCCCGAGGGAATGTGAGCGTTGCTCGCGTACCAGCCCATCCGAGATGGAGCGCCGTGAAGAACATGGCACTAGCCGGCATTCCAGTGCACCCGGCCGGGCTTCTCTTGGCTGCCGCGTACGCTATTGCCTGCGTTTCCGCCCGACAGTTTTCCCTGGACCAGTTTTTCCTTCCCGCCGGTATCCGCGTGGCAGCGCTTTTGATCGTTCCACAACGCCGATGGCCTTATGTACTGCTGGGAGAATTGGGCTACTTCGCATATCTGCGCATCCCTACGATCGACGAGTACGGTCTGGAATGGGTCATCCTGGCGTCCACGCTGCTGATGCCGATGGCGATGCTGGTAGTTCACCTCCATCTGAGAAAAGCCATATCCGAGGCAGCCACCGGATTCTGGCTGCTGTCCCTTTCAATCTCGGCAGCGGTTGCCGTTACCGGCCTCAACCTGAGCCTTTCTCGCCTGCTGTGGCCAGTTCCTCCCCCGGACACCCTGCTGGATGCTGCCGAAAGAGTCGTATTTGGTCATTTTGCCGCGATCATTACCATGGCCCCCCTGGCCCTTCTGTGGGCCCGGCGGCGCTCCGCTTCTCCATGGCAGAAGACGTTGCTCGCTCCATCCCTCGCGGCCATCGCCCTGATGCTGGGGCTGGGGCTGTGCATGCAGCTGATTTCGACGGATGCCCATTCGACCCGTACCCACCTTGTGCTGCTGGCGGCACTCCCCGCCATCGCTCTGACCTTCATGCATGGATGGCGTGGCGCCGCCATCGCGATTCCACTGTTGAACCTTCCACTTCATTTCGCCACTCCCAGCACCGGCCTACCGGCCTCGTTCGATCTGGGCACGTTTTCCACCCAGCAGAACATGGCGGTGATGAGTGTCGCGCTGCTCGCGCTCGGGTCCAGCATCAGCTACCACCATCAGCGCGCCCGGTCCCGCGGCCTGGCCGAAGAAACGACGCTGCGCCTGGCACGCAGTTCCCACCAGACCAGCGAGCGGGAGCTGCGTGAACGGGCCGTCCACCTGAAGCATCTGAGCGACGGCATGGACAGCTCGCTCGTTGAAATGGTCAGCTGGCTGAAGGCTCAGGGCCATCATGCAGTGGCGAACAGCCTGCAACACGCTTCATCCGTGCACTCACGGCTGTTCCGTGAACAGGCCAGCCTGGTCTATCCCACCGGACTGGAGCAGGTGGGGCTGTACATCGCCCTGCAAGCCGGTGGTGCATGCGAAATCTGGAACAACACGCACCGCGTCATTCCGCCCAGGCTGGCGGGCAACCCCTGCCTGCTGACCGTGGATCTGCAACTGGCCATTTACCGCTCCCTGATCGAGGCGGTGTCGCTGCTGCTGGAGCTGGAGACCGGGCAGGTCTGCGTGCGCGCCCGAAGTGGCCGCGCGGGCGGACGTCGCGGCATCGTTGCCGTAGTGAGCCTGCTCGACCGTGACTGCACGCTGTCGACACGCACCACCCAACAGGCCGTCGAGCGTCTGGCCGGACGGATGCTTGCCTACGGCGGAACGGTCCACTGCCGGAGCAACCGCCTGCGACTGGTCCTGCATGAATCGATCACCCACGCCTCGCCAGCGGCGGCCTGACACGGGATCTGGCCCGGCGCGCAACGTTCGCCGCTAAAGTTACACCCGAAACCGCCGCTATCCGTGCCGAGCCCTCCCTCGTGAGCCACCGCATCATGCCCGTCCTGCCGCAGGCCGCCGTCGATGGCGACCTGGCCGATCCGTTGCCACAGCGGATCCTGCTGGTCGAAAATTCCCGTGCCTTTACCGGCATGCTGCGCGAAGCCATCGAGCAACGCCTGGAACTGCCGGTGGTGATCGCCTCCACCCTGGCCGAGGCCGATCGCCTGCTGAGCGAGGATGGCGGCTGGTTCCTGGTGCTGACCGGGTTGGTGCTGGCCGACGGCGACCGCGATGCAGTGGTCGAGTTCTTCCTCAAGCGCGGTCTGCCCACCGTGGTGGTCAGCAGCGTCTACGACGAAGACCTGCGCAAGCGCGTGCTGCAGCAGCAGATCATCGACTACGTACTGAAGAACACCCCCGGCAGCATCGACTACCTGGTGTGGCTGGTGCAACGGCTGGAACGCAACCGCCGCATCGCGGCGCTGGTGGTGGACGATTCCCCGTCCGCGCGCGGCTATGCCGCCGCCCTGCTGCGCATGTACGGCCATGAGGTGCACGAAGCGGCCGATGGCAACGAGGGCCTGGCCGCGATCGAGGCGCATCCGGCGATCCGCCTGGCGGTGGTCGACCAGGAAATGCCGGGCATGCAGGGCGTGGAATTCACCCGCCGCCTGCGCACCCTGCGCTCGCGCGACAAGGTGGCGGTGATCGGTATCTCCGGCAACACCGACACTTCGCTGATCCCGCGCTTCCTGAAGAACGGTGCCAACGACTTCCTGCGCAAGCCATTCTCGCGCGAGGAATTCTTCTGCCGGGTCTCGCAGAACGTGGACCAGCTGGAACTGATCGGCACCCTGCAGGATCTGGCCACCCGAGACTTCCTTACCGGCCTGCCCAACCGCCGCTGCTTCCTGGAACAGAGCCAGCGCCAGCTGCCGCAGCTGCAGCTGCATGGCCAGTGCGCGGCGGTGGCGATGATCGACATCGACCACTTCAAGCACATCAACGATACCCATGGCCACGAAGCCGGCGACGATGCGCTGCGTGCGGTGGCCGGTGCGGTGGCCGCGCATGCACGCAGCCAGGACCTGATCGCACGCTTCGGTGGCGAGGAGTTCTGCCTGCTGGTGCCGGACATGGAACAGGACGAGGCACTGCAGTACTTCGAGGAGCTGCGCCAGCGCATCGCCGCACTGGAAGTGGACATTGGCACCGCGACGCTTCGCATGACGGTCAGCATCGGCCTGTGCTGCCTGCGCCCGCAGCGTGATGCGCTGCACCGGCTGATCTCCGAGGCCGATCGCCAGCTGTACCTGGCCAAGGCTGGCGGCCGCAACCGGGTCAGCTGCACCACCGTGGCCAGCCCGCTGCGCCCGCGCGAGCCTGCCCTGCCCTGACCGGCGCGCTTTGATCCAGATCAACGCCACCACCGCGTGGCGGATCTACAGTCGGCCCCGACATACGCATGAAGGGGAGCCGGGGATGGCACTACTGGTCTGGCAGGACGATCTGAACATCGGCATCGAGGTGATCGATCAGCAACATCGCCGCATCATCGAGATGCTCAACCACCTGCACGTGGCCCAGGCCAGCATGCAGCGCGCGGCGGTGGGTGAAGTGATCGACGAGGTGGTGGACTACACCATGTCGCACTTCGCGTTCGAAGAAGAGCTGATGGAAGAAGCGGGCTACCCGTTCTGTGCCGCGCACAAGCGCGTGCATGAGGTCTTCATCAAGCGGGTATCGGAATACCGCATGCGCTTCCAGGCCGGCGAGGACATCAGCGACGAACTACGCACCATGCTCTCGCGCTGGCTGTTCAACCACATCCGCGGTGATGACCAGGCCTATGCCGAACAGGTCAAGGCGCACCTGAACCAGTTCGCCCGCGAGCACCAGGGTGGCGGTTGGCTGGGGCGTACGCTCAAGCGCTTCTTTGGTTGAGCCGCAGGGCGCGCCGGTGCAGTGCCACCAGCGCGCACAGGGTCGCCACCGCAGTCAGACACAGGTAGTAGCCGACCGCGACCAGACCGAAGCGTTCGGCCAGCCAGGTGGCCAGGTACGGCGCCGGTGCCGCACCGAGAATGCCGGCCAGATTGAATGACAGCGAGGCGCCGGTGTAGCGCACCTCCACCGGATAGATCTCGGCCAGGAAGGTGCCACAGGGGCCGTAGGTCAGACCCATCAGGAACAGGCCCAGGCACAGGAAGGCCGTGACCAGCCACGGGCTGTGCGGCTGGAACAGCGGCGCGAACAGCACACCGAAGCCGACGATCAGTACGCTGGCGACAATCATCGTGCGCCGCGTGCCCCAACGGTCGCCATAGCGCGCCGACAGTGGGATGCCCAGCGCGAAGAACAGCATGCCGGCCATCTGCATCAGCAGGAACTGCTCGCGGCTGTAGCCCAGCACCGCGGTGCCGTGGCCGAGGCTGAACACCGTCATCAGGTAGAACAGCACGAAGGTGGCGAACGCACCCAGCGTGCCGAGCAGCATCGGTACCGGGTGGTCACGCAGTACCGTCCACATCGGCAGCCGCACCGGCGCCTTGCGCTCCAGCGCCTTCTTGAAGTCCGGCGTCTCGTGGATGTTCAGGCGCACCCACAGGCCAAGGCCGACCAGCAGTGCGCTGGCCACGAACGGGATACGCCAGCCCCACTGCAGGAAGTCATCCTGGCTCAGGCAGCGGCCGAGCACCAGGAAAATGCCGGCCGACAGCAGGAAGCCGAGCGGCGCACCCAGCTGCGGGAACATGCCGTACCAGGCACGTTTGCCCGGCGGTGCGTTCTCGGTGGCCAGCAGCACTGCCCCACCCCACTCGCCGCCCAGCCCCAAGCCCTGGCCGAAGCGGCACAGCGCCAACAGCGCGGGGGCCCACAGGCCAATCTGCGCGTGGGTCGGCAGCAAACCGATCAGCACCGTGGACAGGCCCATGGTCAGCAACGCGGCGACCAGGGTGGCCTTGCGGCCGATGCGGTCGCCGAAATGGCCGAACACCGCCGAGCCGACCGGCCGCGCGATGAACGCCACCGCGAAGGTCGCCAGTGACTGCAACAGGGCCGCCTGTTCGCTGCTGTCCGGGAAGAACAGGTGTGGGAACACCAGCACCGCGGCCGTGGCGTAGATGTAGAAATCGAAGAATTCGATGGTGGTGCCGACCAGGCTGGCCAGCAGGACACGGCGGGGGGAGTTCACGGGCGGCGCGGCAGCGGTGATCGTCGACATCGGCAACACGGGTAACGGCGGATCGCCCGATTCTGCCACGGGCTGGTGGCCGCACGGGGCGATGGTTTCAGCCGACACCGATGCCAACGAAATTTTTCGGGCGTCCGGCTAGGCTGCGCCACCGGTCCCTGCATGGATGCTTTGCCGATGGATGCAGTCACACTGTCGTGGTCCGATTCGCCGAAGCTGCCGCGCATGGCGGCGTGGCTGGTGGTACTGCTGGTGCATGGATTGATGGCGCTGTGGCTGCTGGGCAGCGGCAGGATCATGCTGCGCAGTGATGACGACGCAAGGATCTCGCTGCGCTGGCTGCCACCGGAACCGCCGACGCTGGCGCCTTTACAGCCTACCCTGCGCTCCGCACCGGTGACGCGTCCGTCCGCGTCGGCGATGCCACGTCCTGCCCCGGCTGCCCAGACAGATTCCCCCCTACCAGCCGCAGAGGAAACGGTCGTTGCGGCGCCGCTGATCCTGGGCCTCCCGGCGGGCAGCATCGACGGTGGCGACGGCATCAGCGCTGCGGGTGTCGCTCCGCGCCTTATTGGTCACCGCGAGATACACCCGGCATTCGCGCCGCGCCGCAATTACTTCCGGATCCGCCGGCAGATGACGCCGGAGCAGATCGTGCATGGCGTAGCGCAACTGCTGGGTTTGTGGCCACCGGGATACATTGTCGACCCGTGTGAGCTGGGCCGGCAGGACATGGATTACTTCCAGAATGCCGTCGAAGAAGCCGACCGCGACATGCTGCGTGTGGCAGTGCTGCAGGTGAGTGCCCGCTGCCGGTAGCTCGACAGCTGTCTTCCTTCTGTAGAGTCGAGCAAGGCTCGACTGCTCTTCGCGAAAAGCAGCCGAGCATGGCTCGGCTCTACCGAAGAACGAAAAGTAGTCGAGCAAGGCTCGACTCTACAAAGAGCGAACAGCGGTCAAGCAGCCGCGTCGTTACAACTGGATCCAGGTGGCCTTGATCTCGCTGTACTTGTCGAAGGCGTGCAGCGATTTGTCGCGGCCGTTGCCGGACTGCTTGTAACCACCAAACGGTGCGGTCATGTCGCCGCCATCCCAGCCGTTCACCCAGACGCTGCCGGCGCGCAGCTGGCGCGCAACCCGATGCGCGCGGCCCAGATCGCGTGTCCAGAGACCGGCGGCCAGTCCGTAGCGGCTGTCGTTGGCCACGCGCACGGCTTCGGCCTCGTCGTCGAAACCGAGCACCGCCAGCACCGGCCCGAACACTTCCTCGCGTGCCAAGGCCTGCCCCGGGCGCACCTGGTCGAACACCGTCGGCTGCACATAGCTGCCACCCGCCTCCACCTCGGCACGATGCCCGCCCAGCAGCAGGCGGGCACCTTCAGCTTCGGCGCGTGCGATATCCCGCATCACCTTGTCCAGATGCGCGGCGTCCACCAGCGCGCCCATCGGCGCGTCGGCGTCCAGCGGATGCTGCGGCTGCATGTGCTGGCCATAAGCAACCACCTGGTGCACGAAATCCTCACGGATCGAGCGCTGCACCAGCAAGCGCGACCCGGCGGTACAGACTTCGCCCTGGTTGAAGAAGATGCCCTGCGCCACGGTCTTGGCCGCCGCGTCCAGATCGGGAGCGTCGGCGAACACCACGTGCGGGCTCTTGCCGCCGCATTCCAGCCAGACCCGCTTGAGGTTGGATCGCCCGGAATACTCCAGCAGCTTCGCGCCGGTGGCAGTGGAACCGGTGAACGCCAACACATCCACGTCCATGTGCAGGGCCAGCGGTTCGCCGACGCGCGCGCCATGGCCCGGCAGCACGTTCAGCACGCCCTCCGGCAGGCCCGCCTCGGCGGCCAGCGCCGCCAGCCGCAGCGCACTCAGCGGCGACCGCTCCGAAGGCTTGAGCACCACCGAGTTGCCCATCGCCAGCGCCGGCGCGATCTTCCAACAGGCCATCAGCAACGGGAAATTCCACGGCACGATGGCCGCCACCACGCCCGCGGCCTCGCGGGTGACCAGTCCGAGTTCGTGCGGGCCAGTCGGCGCGATCTCGCCATACAGTTTGTCCACCGCTTCGGCGGTCCAGCTCAGGCAGCGCACCACACCGGGCAGGTCGATACGGCGCGCGTCACGCACCGGCTTGCCCATGTCCAGGGTTTCCAGCAGCGCCAGCTCATCGGCGTGCTTCTCCACCAGCGCGGCCAGCGCCAGCAACACGCGCTTGCGATGCGCCGGGCTCGCCTGCGACCAGTGGCCCGCCTCGAAGCTGCGCCGCGCGGCCAGTACCGCGCGCTCGACATCCTGCGCGTCGCAGTCGGCAACCGCGCCCAGCACGCGACCATCGATCGGGCTGATGCAGTCGAAGCGGGCGCCGCTGGCGGCATCGACATAACGGCCATCGATGAAGGCCTGGCCCGGCATCGAGAGCTGAAGGGACAGCGCCTGCCAGTGGCTGCGGTCGGGGAAATCGGCCATGGGACGCTCCAGCGGTCAACGAGCCTTGGTTATACCGGGACCGCCGCGACTCCACCGTGACGCGGCTGCGCTACATTCGTCGCATCGGACCCGATGGAGCTGGCATGAAGCGTCCCGAAAGCGACCTGCACGACCTGGCCACCCAGCGTCCCGAGTCACTGGACGCGTACTGGATGCCGTTCACCGCCAACCGCCAGTACAAGGCCGCGCCGCGCCTGCTGGTACGCGCCGAAGGCATGCACTACGAGGACGTCGACGGCCGCCAGATCCTCGACGGCACCGCCGGCCTGTGGTGCTGCAACGCCGGCCACGCCCGCCCGCGCATCGTTGAGGCCATCGTCGAGCAGGCACGTACCCTCGACTATTCGCCGGCCTTCCAGATGGGCTCGCCGCCGGCCTTCACGCTGGCGCAGCGGCTGGCCGCACTGGCGCCTGCCCCGCTCAACCATGTGTTCTTCACCAGCTCCGGCTCGGAGGCGGTGGATACCGCGATGAAAATCGTGCTGGCCTACCACCGCCAGCGTGGCGAGGGCCAGCGCACCCGCTTCATCAGCCGCGAGAAGGCCTACCACGGAGTGGGCTTCGGCGGCATGGCACTGGGTGGACTGCCCAACAACCGCAGGGCGTTCGGCCTGCAGCTGGGCGGCGTGGACTACCTGCGGCATACCCTGGACCTGCCGCGCAATGCGTTCAGCAGGGGCCTGCCACGTCAGGGCGCCGAGCTGGCCGACGACCTGGAACGGCTGATCGCGCTGCACGACGCCTCTACCATCGCGGCGGTGTTCGTCGAGCCCATTGCCGGTTCCGCCGGAGTGATCCTGCCCGCGCCGGGCTACCTGCAGCGCCTGCGCGAGCTGTGCGACCACCACGGCATCCTGCTGGTGTTCGACGAGGTCATCACCGGCTTCGGCCGGGTCGGCATGCCCTTCGCCGCGCAGCGCTTCGGAGTCACTCCGGACCTGCTGACCTTCGCCAAGGCGGTCAGCAACGGCGCGGTACCGCTGGGTGGCGTGCTGGCCAGCGACGCCGTGCATGCAACCCTGATGCAGGCACCGCCACAGGCCATCGAGCTGTTCCATGGCTATACCTACTCGGGGCATCCGCTGGCCTGTGCGGCGGCGCTGGCCACGCTGGAGGTCTATGCCGAGGAGCGCCTGTTCGAGCGTGCCATAGAGCTGGGCGAATACTGGCAGGAACGCCTGCATGCGCTGCAGGGCCTGCCCAACGTGATCGACATCCGCAACTTCGGGCTGGTCGGCGCGGTCGAGCTGGCACCACGCCGCGATGCCCCCGGCAGCCGTGGCTACGAGGTGTTCCGGCGCTGCTTCCACGACGGCCGGCTACTGGTGCGCTGTACCGGCGACATCATCGCGCTGTCGCCGCCGCTGATCGTGGACAAGGCACAGATCGACCAGATCACCGGCACCCTGGGCGAGATGATCCGGGCCACCGCCTGAGCCCGGGCCGGCGGTGGCGAGCGGGTACAATGGGCGGTTCCGCTCCTGCTCGCTGCCGTGCCCATGGATATCGTCGTCAAAGAAGAACTCAAGGCCTACATCGACCCGCTGACCGCGGACGAACATGACGCGCTGGAGCGCAGCATCCTGGCCGAAGGCTGCCGCGATGCGCTGGTGCTGTGGGGTGACGTGCTGGTCGATGGCCACAACCGTTTCGGCATCTGCCAGAAGCACGGCCTGCCGTTCAATACCGTGCAGAACACCCGCTTCCAGAGCATGGAAGACGTGCACCTGTGGATGATCGAGCAGCACCTGGGCCGCCGCAGCGTGTCCGATTTCCAGCGCGGTGTGCTGGCGCTGCGCAAGCGCGACATCCTGGCCGCCCGCAAGCAGATCGAGCAGGCGCAGCTGCAGCGCGAGAGCGATGGCACCGCCGAAGCCGTCGAGGACGCGGGTGAGGACAGCCCGCCGTGGGAGCCGGCACCGAAGATCAGCCGCGCCGAGCTGGCCCGCGAGGCCAAGCTGAGCACCAGCCAGGTCGGCATGATCGAACGCATCCACGCCCAGGCCGCGGCCGAGGTGGTGGAAGCGGTGAAGGCCGGCGTGATCTCGATCAGCGCCGCTGCTGCCGTGGCCGACCTGCCGGAAGACGAGCAGCGCGCCGCTGCCGCCGGTGGCAAGGATGAGCTGAAGCAGGCCGCCAAGCGCGTGCGGGAGTCCAAGCGCAAGCCGCGCGCACCGAAGCCGGAAGCAGCCGAGATGGACTTCGAGGAAGCGGACGAAGAGCAGATCGCCAGCCGCGACGCCGAGGTGCTGTCGGCACTGGAGCAGCTGGGCGAGGATGCGCCGGCGCTGCGCCGCCGCGTGGTCGCGCTGACCCGCGAGAACGACACCCTGCGCGCGCAGCTGGCTGCGTTGCGCAAGCAACTCGAAGCGCTCTGAACCAGCGGGTAGTGCCGGCCGCTGGCCGGCAACCCCATGAACGTTCCGGGTGCGTTGCGGATGCCGGCCAGCGGTCGGCACTACCCGGTGCTCATCCGCTGGCAGGTAGACTTCCGGCATGACGCCTGCCAACGATCCGCGCCGCGCTCAGCTGCAGCGCCTGAAAGCCCTCGCGCTGGGACTGCTGCTGTTGATGCTGGCCGGTTTCGCGGTCAGCCACTGGCAGGGCGAGCGCGGCATCTGGGCCTGGGTTTCGGCGTTCTGCGAGGCCGCAGCCGTGGGCGCACTGGCCGACTGGTTCGCGGTCGTTGCCCTGTTCCGGCGGCCGATGGGCCTGCCGATCCCGCATACCGCGATCATCCCGCGCAGCAAGGAACGCATCGGCGACAGCCTGGCCCTGTTCGTGCGCGACCAGTTCCTTGAACCACAGGTGCTGCTGGCAAAGCTGCAGGTATTCGACCCGGCCAGCCGTCTCGGCAGTTGGCTGGCCGACCCTGCACGGTCGCGGATGCTGGCCGACATGGCCCGCGGCTGGGCCCTGCAGGCACTAGACTTCTTCGACGAAACCGCGGTGCGCCGGCAGCTGCATGCCTTCGTGGTGCAGCAGCTGCGGCAGTGGAATGCCGCCGCCACCGCCGGTGAGCTGCTGGCCCTGCTGACCGCCGATGGACGCCACCAGCGCGTGCTGGACGAGGGCCTGCAGCGGCTCGGCCGCTGGCTGGAACAGCCAGAGGTGAAGGAACGTGCCTCGCAGCTGATCGTGCGTTATATCCAGCGCGAATGGCCGACGCTGTCGAGCACGGTGAACTGGGTCAAGCCGATCGATGAGATCGGCGACAGCCTGGCCGAACGCCTGGCGCGGGCGGTGCTGGAAGAACTGCAGCAGGTACTGGCCGAGCCGCAGCATCCGCTGCGCCAGGACTACGAGACCTGGCTGCAGAACTACGTGCAGCGCCTGCGCGAGGACCCGGCCCTGGCCGAGCGCATCGAACAGCTCAAGCAGGAAATGATCGACCACCCCGCCCTGCAGGAGTATGTGCAGGGACTGTGGGCGCGCATCCATGCCGGCCTGCGCGCCGACCTGCAGCGCGAGGACTCGGCGCTGGTCGGCCACCTGCAGCGCAGCCTCGCCTCGCTGGGCAGCAGCCTGCAGGCCGACCCGGCCCTGCGCGAGGCCCTCAACCAGCACCTGCTGGAGGGCGCCCAGCGTCTGACCGGCCGCCTGCGCGAAGGCGTGACCACGCATATCGCGCAGACCGTGAAAAGCTGGGACGAACGGCACCTGGTCGAGCAGCTGGAACTGAGCGTGGGCCGCGACCTGCAGTTCATCCGCTTCAACGGCACCCTGGTGGGCGGGCTGATCGGCCTGCTGCTGCATGCGGCGACGGTGGTGTTCAGGTTCTAGGCCTCAGCGCGCCCTTCGGATCATCACGCTTGATTCATAAAATGCGAATGCCTATCATTTACTGATCGGTTGTACGCTTAGCCAATCGGGTGCGGAAGACGCACCCATCGCCCGTGTACATCCCCGACCTCTGGACTGCCCGTCTGCGCGGGCCGTGCTTCGTCGATGGGACACGCTGGGCGACATGCGCAGGGCGCAAGGGGGCCGCGGACGCGTTCCATCCCCTCTCCTACCTGCAGGAATGCCGTGGACCGCTCGCCCGCAACCGCCAGCCCCCGCACCTTTTTCTCCAACCCGCGCTGGGGCGTGCTGTCACGCTCGTTGGCCGCGATCTTCGGCGGTTACGCGCTGGCCTCGGTGACCAGCGTGTTCTGCGCCGTGGCCCTGCCTGGCGCACGTGGCCAGACCGTGCTGACCGGCATGCTGCTGGCCATCCTGGTCGCCGCCTGTGCGGCACTGTGGGCATTCGCCACCCGCAGCGCACTGCGCGCCTGGGTCGGTATCCTCGCGCCCGCGCTGCTGATGGCCGTCATTGCGCGCCTGCTGGGGGCCTGGGCATGAAGAACGGGTTCCGCCAGTCGATGGCCTGGCTGCACACCTGGACCGGCCTGCTGGTTGGCTGGTTGCTGCTGCTGATCTTCATGGCTGGCACGGCCAGCTACTACCGCGAGGAAATCAGCCGCTGGATGCGTCCGGAACTGCCGTCCAGCAACGTCAGCATCGACGTCGCCGCACAGCGCGCGGTGGACTACCTGCAGGCCAACGCCGCGCAGGCCGAGAACTGGTTCGTCACCCTGCCGCAGCCGCGCAACCCGGCCATGCAGATGTTCTGGCGGTTGCCACCGGAACTGGCCGATCCCAGCCGTGGCCGCCGTGGTGGCTTCGGTGATGCCACGCTGGACCCGAACACCGGCCAGGCACTGAAAGCGCGCGAGACCCGCGGCGGTGATTTCTTCTACCGCCTGCACTTCGACCTGCACTACATCCCGGTGCTGTGGGCCCGCTATCTGGTCGGCTTCTGCGCGATGTTCATGCTGGTGGCGATCATCACCGGTGTCATCACCCACAAGAAAATCTTCAAGGACTTCTTCACCTTCCGCAAAGACAAGGGCCTGCGTTCCTGGCTGGATTTCCACAACGTCAGCGCGGTGATGGCCCTGCCCTACCACGCGATGATCACCTACACCGGCATCGTCACGCTGATGATCATGTACCTGCCGTGGGGCGTGAAGGTGGCCTACCCGCAGGACGAGGACAAGTTCTTCTTCGAGGCCTTCGGCGGCATGCCGGAGGTGACCGCGCCGGCCGAAGGCCGCGCCACCCCGCTGCCGATCGCACAGCTGCTGGACAGCGCACGCGCGCATTGGCACGGCGTGGAGGTGGCCGGCTTCACCGTGTCCCATCCGGGCGCGGCCAATGCGGTGATCGACATCCGCCAGCGCGACGGCAAGCGCCTGTCCACCGACACACCGGCCGTGCGCTACAACATGATCACGGGTGCGCTGCTGGAAGAAACACCGCCTTCCGGTGGCGCCACCGCCACCCGCGGCGTGCTGTACGGCCTGCACCTGGCGCGCTTCGCCGACTGGGGCCTGCGCGCACTGTTCTTCCTGTCCGGCCTGGTCGGCTGCCTGATGGTGGCCAGCGGCGTGGTGCTGTGGGCAGTGAAGGAACGGCCCAAGCACGCCAAGAGTGGCCGCATCGGCTTCGGCCTGCGCCTGGTCGATGCGCTGAACATCGGCACCGTGGCCGGCCTGCCGATCGCCTTCGCCGCCTACTTCTGGGGCAACCGCCTGCTGCCGCTGGACATCGCCGAGCGCTCCAGCGCCGAAGCCAACGTGTTCTTCTACGCCTGGGGTGCGGCACTGCTGGCCGCCTTCATCTGGCCCAAGCGGATGATGTGGGCCTGGCAGCTGTACCTCGGTGCGGCGGCGTTCGCGCTGGTGCCGGTGGTCAATGCACTGACCACGCATGCGCACCTGGGCATCACCCTGCGCAACGGCGACTGGGTGCTGGCGGGCTTCGATCTGTCGATGATCGCGTTCGGCGCGATGCTGGCGCTGTGTGGCTGGCGCATGCAGCGCTGGACGCCACCGCTGTCTGCAGCCGAGAAGAAGAAGCGTGCTGCCGCCGCAGCGGCACCCAAGGCCCCGGTGGACGCTGTGGAAACCGCCGAAGCGGAGGCCAGCGCATGATGCTGCTGGCGTTGACCCTGTCGTTCTCTGCGTTCACCGCGTTGTCGCTGGCGATGGAGAAGCACCAGCACGATCTGCACGGCAAGGCTGCAGCCACCCCGGCACGGCGCACGCAGTGGCGGGTGCTGGGCTGGGTACTGCTGGCGGTAGCGTTCGCACTGTGCGTGGTCGACCACGGCTGGGCGATGGGCCCGGTGCTGTGGCTGGGCGTGATGACCGTCGGCGGCGTGGCGTTGTCGTTCGGGTTGTACCCGTACCGGCCGAAATGGATCGCGCCGCTGGCGATCGCGCTGCCCGTGACCGGGCTGCTGGTGGCGTTGCTGTAGCAGAGCCACCGGGGTCGGATCCCTTGCGCGCAGCGCAAGGGCTCTGACCCCGGGTACGTAGATCCGGATGGGGTCAGAGCCCCTGCGCTTCGCGCAGGGGATCCGACCCCGGGCATCGGCTTACCCCAACCGCTTCAGTTCCCACGCGCGGTGGATGCGCGCGTTGCGCTCGAAGTCCGGGCCGATGGTGCGCGCGGTGATCTCGCGGCACTGGGCGAATTCGGCGATGGCGTTCTCTTCCAGCTTGAAGCGTCGGAAGTTGTTGGAGAAGTACAGCACGCCACCCGGTGCCAGCCGCGCCACCGCCGCGCGCAGCAGCTTCAGTTGTTCGCGCTGCACGTCGAAGTCGTCGGCACGCGCGGAGTTGGAGAACGTCGGCGGATCGCAGAAGATCACGTCGTACTGGCCACGGTCGCCTTCCAGCCACGCCATCGCATCGGCCTGCACCAGCAGGTGCTGGTTGCCGCCCTGCCCGTTCAACGCCAGGTTGTCGTAGCACCACTGCAGGTAAGTGGCCGACAGGTCGACGCTGGTGGTGCTGGCGGCACCGGCCACCGCCGCCTGCACGCTGGCCACGCCGGTGTAGCAGAACAGGTTGAGGAAACGCTTGCCACGCGCCTGCTCGGCCATCATCCGGCGCAGCGGGCGGTGGTCGAGGAACAGACCGGTGTCCAGGTAGTCGAACAGGTTCACCTGCAGCAGCGCGTTGTTCTCGCGCACCACGATGAATTCGTCACGCTGCTCGAAACGGCCGTACTTGCTGCCGCCCTTGCCGCGCTCGCGCGACTTCATCGACACCTGTTCCGGCGGCACGCCGAATACTTCGCGCGCGGCCGCCAGCAGCTCGTTGCGGCGGCGGCGCACGTCGTTCTCCGGAATCGCCGCCGGTGCAGCGTATTCCTGCACATGCAGGAAGGTGCGGCGCTTGCCACCGTCTTCCTCGTAGACATCGATGGCCGCCGCGTACTCCGGCAGATCGGCATCGTAGGCGCGGAAGCAGGTGATGTCCTCGCGGGCGCGCCAGCTCTTGAACTTCTTCAGGTTCTTGCGCAGGCGGTTGGCCACCATCTGCGCGCCTTCGCTCAGTTCGCGCGGCTGCGCCGGGTCGCGGCCCGGCACGGCGATCGGGTCGCAGACGATCAGCGCGCATTCCAGCGCACCGTTGAACATCTGGTACTTCTTGCCTGCACGCAGGCCGGTGGCAAAGGCCAGTTCGTCGTTGCCGCACAGCAGGCTGGCGCGCCACTGCGGCACGGCCTTCTGCAGGGCGTTGCCGAGCGCGCGGTACAGCGCCGGATCAGCGGCCAGGCGCTCGTCGTACGGCGGGTTGCAGACCACCGCACCGATCTCCTGCTCCGGCGCGGCCAGGTCGGCCACATCGGCGCGGGTGAAGCGGATCGCGTGGGCAACACCAGCCACCTCGGCATTCTCGCGTGCCGCCTGGATCGCGGTCGGGTCGATGTCGCTGCCGTGGATGACCGGCTTCAGCGCGGCCAGGCCAGCCGCTTCGCGGTCACGCGCCTCGCTCTGGATGCTCTTCCAGGCCGCCTTGTCGAAGCCCAGCCAGCGGCTCGGCGGCAGGCTGCCATGGCGCATCAGGCCGGGAGCAACGTCGGCGGCCATCAGCGCGCCTTCAATCAGCAGCGTGCCGCTGCCGCACATCGGGTCCAGCAGGCCGCCACCGGCAGCGTGCAGGCGCGGCCACTGCGCGCGCAGCAGCAGCGCGGCGGCCAGGTTTTCCTTCAGCGGTGCCTCGTGGGCGGCGCCGCGCCAGCCACGGCGATGCAACGGGCCGCCGCCGAGGTCGATCGACAGCGAGGCGCGGCCTTTGCGCAGTGACAGGTTGACGCGCACATCCGGCAGGTCGGTGTTGACCGACGGGCGCTCCAGGCCTTCATCACGCATACGGTCGACGATGGCGTCCTTGATCCGCTGCGCGGCAAAGCGGGCATGGGTGATCTTGTCGCCCGACACATGCGCGTCCACCGCCAGGGTCATCTCCGGCTTGATGTGCTCGTGCCACGGCAGCGCACGCACGCCGTCGTACAGGGCCTGTTCGTCCGGGCAGTCGAACTCGTCGATCGGCCACAGCACGCGGCTGGCCAGGCGCGACCACATCACGATCCGCAGCGCCTGCTCCAGTTCGCCCTCGGCATTGACGCCGGCAATGGTGGCAGTGGCCTTGCCAAGGCCCAGGGCCGACAGTTCATCGGCAAGCAGGTATTCCAGGCCCTTGGCGCAGGAGACGAAGAATTTCACGGGATCGGTTCGCAGGTGGTCGGGCGCGGCACAGGGGCCGGGCCAGTCGGAAAGGAGGGCCGTAGGCACGGCCGGCAGGCCCGCGCCGGGGGCGGCGGGGCTGCCATTGTAGTCAATGCGGGCGGGCGCGCCGTGCGCCCGGGCTTCACAGTTGCCGCAGCAGGCGCTCGAAGGCCTGCGCGGAGGCCTCCACGTGGTGCTCCAGGCGGTGGCCGTCGTCGACCAGCAGCAACTGCGCCGAACGCGCCTGAGCCCAGGCGATCACTCCAGCGGCCGGCACCACATCGTCATGCCAGGCCTGGACCACGGTGGTCGGCACGGCGGCGGCGTCCAGCGCCGGCATCGGGCCCATGGTGGTCGGCGGCACCATCAGGAACAGGCCGGCCACCGGCACCTGCAGCGAGGCGATGGCAGAGATGTAGGCACCCAGGCTGGAGCCGGCCAGCACCACCGGGCCCTGTTGGGCAGCGATGGCGGTGCGTTCGACCAGGCGGCGCAGCCGGGTCGGCACATCGCCCACCCGGCTGACCTCGCTCATCGCGTCCAGGTCGGTGTAGTCCGGACGCTCATGGGTCCAGCCCAGTCGCTGCGCCACGTCGGCCAGCGCAGTGACCTTGGTCGCTTCCGGGCCGCTCTCGAAACCATGCGACAGGATGCAGTGGCCGCGGCTCATGCGCGTGCTCCGTGCGAGCGGGCCGATGAGGAAAGGGAAGGCAGGTTCATGCCGCAATGCTAGCATCGCCGGATGCCCAACCCGCTCCTGCCCGGCCTGCAGCTGCAGCCCCTGCCCTACCAAGACCGTCTGCCGCTGCGCGACCCGGCCACGCTGGAGATGGTGGTGATCCACTGCACCGAGCTGCCCGATCTGGCGATGGCCCGCGAATACGGCGAGCGCGTGCTGTATGACAGCGGCGCCGGCAACAGCGGCCACTTCTACATCGACCGCGATGGCAGCGTGGTGCAGTACGTGGCACCGGAACGGGTGGCCCACCACGTGCGTGGCATGAACGCGCATACGCTGGGCATCGAGCTGGTCAACACCGGGCGCTACCCGCACTGGTTCGACAGCCGCCAGCAGGCGATGGACGAGCCCTACACCGAGGCACAGCTGCAGGCGCTGGAACGGCTGCTGCAGGCGCTGGTGGTGCGCTATCCGTCGCTGCGGCGGATTGCCGGGCATGACCAGCTGGACCTGGAGCAGGTGCCGGCCAGCGATGACCCGGCGCTGATGGTGGCACGCAAGCGTGATCCGGGGCCGCTGTTCCCGTGGGCGCGGATTCTGGCGAAGGTGCCGTTGCAGGGGCTGGATTGATCGACAGGGCTGCGCCCTGTACCCGCAGCGGCAACATCAACATCAAAAGCGGGCAATCCGTGGGATGGCGGGATGGGTCCGGTTGCGAGGGACGCCGTAAACCCGTCCATGGGGGCTTGGCCGCGGCATCCATGCCGCGGACACCCTCGCAACCGGACCCACCCCGCCTTCGACAGATCTCTGCTGCTGTTGGTGGGTGTCGACCTTGCTCGACACGGGGTCGGATCCCGTGGCTACGCAACGGGCTCTGACCCGGATTTTCAGTTGATGGGGTCAGAGCCGTTTTCCGTTGGAAAACGGATCCGACCCCGCGCGGCTCAGGCGCCGCTGGCCACGGGGCGGCTGCTGTCGCTCACCCAACCGCTCCACGAATCGGCGTAGATGCGCGCGCCGGAGAGGCCCGCCGTTTCCATCGCCAGCAGCAGGTGGCAGGCGGTCACGCCGGAGCCACACATCAGCACCACCTGCTGCGGATCACGATTGCCGATCACGCCCTGCAGTTCGGCGCGCAGCTCCTGTGGGTCGCGCAGGTGGCCGTCGAGTACGTTCAATGCGAACGGGCGGTTGACCGCGCCCGGCACGTGGCCGGCGACCGGATCCAGCGGCTCCACTTCGCCACGGAAGCGTTCACCCGCGCGTGCGTCGACCAGCCAGCCCGGCGCGTGCTTCAGACGTGCGCTGATCTCATCGGCATTGGCGATCTGTGTGGTGTCGAAACGGCCCGGGTAAGTTGGCAGCGCGGTGACTTCGCCCTGCCCGGTTGCCAGCGTGTGACCGGCGGCCTGCCAGGCGGCGATGCCGCCGTCGAGCACGGCCACCTTGCTGTGCCCGATCAGGCGCAGCAGCCACCACAGGCGCGCGGCGGCCATGCTGCCATCGCTGCCGTCGTAGACCACCACCTGGGTGTCGGGACCGATGCCCCACTGGCCCAGTTTCGCGGCGAAGGCATCGCTGTCCGGCAGCGGGTGACGGCCGTGGCCACTGCGGGTCAGATCCGACAGGTCCCGATTGAGGTCGGCATACACCGCGCCCGGAACATGCCCCGCCAGATACTGGCCGATACCCGCCTGCGGATCGACCAGCGAGGAACGTGCATCGACCACGCGTACGGCGGTACTGGCAGTAGCACGTGCGTCGACCACGCGAACGCCCTCGCCCAATGCAGCGGCCAGGGTGGCGACATCGACCAGGGTGGTCCACGGCGGATCGATCGGCTTCATTGCACTTGCTCCAGGCGGCGACGCAGGTTGTAGAGGATGGCGGCGGTGGCGCCCCAGATGCGCTGGCCGGGCCAGCCATATTCGAGGACGTGGCGGACGCGGCCGCGATGATTGATTTCGACCTGGTGCAGGTTATCGGCTGCCATCAGGTAATCGAGCGGCACTTCAAACACTTCGGCCACTTCACTGGGCTGTGGCACCGGTACGAAATCCGGATCGACCACGGCCACCACCGGCGTGACCCGGTAGCCGGTGATCGTCACGAAGGGATCAAGATAGCCCAGCGCCTGCACCTGACCAGGCGCCAATGCGATTTCCTCCTGGCTCTCGCGCAGTGCAGCGGCCAACGCATCGCGGTCATCGGGTTCGGTGCGGCCACCGGGGAAACCGACCTGGCCACCATGGGTACGCAGGGTTTCGGTGCGCCGGGTAAGAATCACCTGCGCACCGTTGGCGCGCGGCACGATGCCCGCCAGCACGGCGGCTTCCACCGGGGGCCCGGGCGGCAGCAGATCGATCAGTTCACTGCGGTTCCAACCGTCGCCGGCCGGCGGCTCGGCCAATGGATGCAGCGCGCGCATCAAGCGTTCGTGGTCGGCCAGCGAACCGCGCAGTGATTGCTGCAGTTGTTGGCGCAGCGGTTGCACGCGATGCAGGATGCGGCTGCGCTCGTCGTTGCTCATCGACGACCACCGTGCGATTTCATCGATGTGCCGCCCGCAGCCGGTGCATTGCCGGCCTGGATCCAGCGTGCACACTCCGATGCAGGGACTTCCGACAACACGCGCCGTTTCTTCCATTGTTTGCACTCGGCAACAGTAGCGCGATCGGGCTGAATTTGCGCGGGGTCAATCTGCGGTGCGTGGCAGCGTCGCGCTCCGCGCAAACAAAAACGCGCCGGTGGGATCACCGGCGCGTTTCGTTTACGGCTTCGATTTACTTGACGCTGACCAGCTTGATCTCGAACTGCACAGCCACGTTCGGCGGGAACGGGGTGCGCGGGTCGGCACCGTAGGCCTGGTCCGGCGGCAGCGTGACTTCCCACTTAGAGCCAGCCGGCATCTGCAGCAGGGTCTCGCGCATGGCCTTCATTTCGACTTCGCTGACCTTGATCGACGGAATCTGCTGGGCCGGGCGGGCTTCGGTCGGGCGCTGGCCGTACGGGAACGGACCGGCCACTTCCAGCTGCACGGTGCTGGCCTGGGTCGGCTTGGCGCCCTTGCCGGCTTCGATCACGCGGTACTGGACGCCGCTCGGCAGGGACTGCACGCCGGCCTTGGCCTTGTTTGCCGCGATGAACTGATCGCTCTTGGTCTTGTTTTCGGCAGCAGCCTTTTCGTACTCGGCCTTGGCAGCCTGGGCACGGCCCTGCTCGCGCTTCTGGAAGGCTTCAACGGCCGGCTTCAGCTGCTCGGCGGTGATCGCCGGCTGCTTCTTGGCGTAGGCGTCCTGCAGGCCCTTCACCACCGAGTTGATGTCCAGCTGCTCACCACGACCGGTCAGCTCCGCCAGGTTGTTGCCGTAGTCGTAACCGAAGTAGTAGCTCAGCTTGCCCTTTTCGGACGAGACGTCCTGGGCGAAGGCATTGCCCGTCAGGGCCAGGGCCGCGACGGCGACCGCGATAGAACGCAACTTCATCAAACAGTTCTCCAGGGGTGGTAACTCAGGGACGTTCTGCGCCGCCCTGAGGCGACGGGTTAGGATAACGGGCACAACGTGTAACCGCTACTCACGATGCAGGCTAAGACCCGTCTGCGTTCGCGGAGTTCAATCTCACTTTTTTTTAACGTTTCAGGAGTTTTCCCCGTGGCCGATGCCCTGATCGCCGTCGCCGACGACGGCGCCATCCGCACCGTGACCGTCCAGCGCCCGGACAAGCTCAACGCCTTGAATGCCGCGACCCTGCAGGCGCTGGCCGAGGCGTTCAGCGCCGCCGCCGCCGACCCGGAGGTGCGTGTGGTGGTGCTGACCGGTGCCGGCCCTAAGGCCTTCGTGGCCGGTGCCGACATCGCCGAGATGAACACTCTCAGCGCGGTTCAGGGACGTGATTTCTCGCTGCTGGGCCAGGCCCTGATGCGCCAGATCGAACGCATGCCCAAGCCGGTGATCGCGCGCGTGAACGGCTTCGCCCTGGGCGGCGGGCTGGAGCTGGCGATGGCCTGCCATCTGCGCATTGCTGCCGATACGGCCAAGGTCGGGCAGCCGGAGATCAACCTCGGCCTGATTCCCGGCTTCGGTGGCAGCCAGCGCCTGCTGCGCCTGTGCGGCCGCGCCGCCACCCTGGAGCTGTGCCTGCTGGGTGCACCGATCAACGCCGCGCGTGCGCTGGAACTGGGCATCGTCAACGAGGTGGTGCCGGCCGACGCGCTGGACAACCGTGTGCAGGACATCGCCCGCCAGCTGGCACGCTCGGCCCCGCTGGCCCTGCGTGGGCTGCTCGACGCGGTACACGTGGGCGGCGAATGCAGCCTGGAGGCTGGGCTGGAGTACGAAAGCGCGCAGTTCGGCCTGCTGTTCGCCACCGAAGACATGCGCGAGGGCACCAGCGCCTTCCTGCAGCGCCGCCCACCGGCCTTCCAGAACCGCTGACGCCATGGCATCCCGACCCAACCCCGCGCAGCTGTTCGCCCGGGTCCAGGCAGACGATCTCGATGGCGCCCTGCAGGCCGGACTGATGGACTACGTCGCCCGTGCCGGCGACGAACAGCTGCTGCCCGGCCACCCGGACCTTCCACGACGCCTGCAGCAGGCGCAGCAGCAGCTGCACGCGGCCTGGGCCGCACGCGAACGCTACCGTGCCCGTGCCGTGCGCCTGGCCCGCCGCGAGGCCGAACGCGATGCGCGACGCACGCCGGCCCCGGCGCCGGACGTGAAGCCCGCCCTGCCCCCGGCCGCCGCCGCCATCCTCGCCCGGGCCAAGGCCCGCGCCACCGGCAAGGAGCAGTAATGGCCACTGCGAAGAAAACCGCGCGTGCACCGGCGCGCCGTGGCGGCGTGATGCCGCGCGCCGATGTGGTGGAAATGTTCACCCGTCTGCGCGAACTCAATCCGCACCCGAAGACCGAACTGGAGTACAGCTCGCCGTTCGAACTGCTGGTGGCGGTCGCGTTGTCGGCGCAGGCCACCGACGTCGGCGTCAACAAGGCCACGCGCCGTTTGTTCCCGGTGGCCAACACGCCGGCGAAGATCCTCGCCCTGGGCGAAGACGGCCTGAAGCAGTACATCGCCACCATCGGCCTGTTCAACGCCAAGGCGAAGAACGTGATTGCCACCTGCGCGATCCTGCTGCAGAAGTACGGCGGCGAAGTACCGCGCGACCGCGAAGCACTGGAAGCCCTGCCCGGTGTCGGCCGCAAGACTGCCAACGTGGTGCTCAACACGGCCTTCGGCGAACCGGTGATGGCGGTGGACACGCATATCTTCCGCGTCTCCAACCGCACCGGCCTGGCCCCGGGCAAGAATGTGCGCGAAGTGGAAGACAAACTGGTGAAGGTGATTCCGGCCGAGTTCCTGCTCGACGCGCATCACTGGCTGATCCTGCACGGACGTTATGTGTGCAAGGCGCGCAAGCCGGATTGCCCGGGCTGCGTGATCGCCGACCTGTGCCGGTTCAAGGAAAAGACCCCGGCCGAGGCGTGACGGCGTTCGTGTTGTGACGAAACGAAGACGGCGGGCACAAGGCCCGCCGTCTTCGTTTGTAGACAAGGGTGCTTCAGGAGATCAGAACGACAGGTCGCCCCAGACGCCGAACTCCTTGGTCTTGTCGTTCTTCTTGTCGCCGGCGTTGGCCAGGTGCGTGTACTTGTACACGGTCGACAGCTTGAGGTTCTTCATGACCGGGAACTCGACGCCGACGTTCCAGTACTTGTCGCTCAGGGTCGGGTCCAGGGTCTTGCTGACGTCGGTGTCATCGTAACGACCGAACACGTTGATGCCGCCGTCGGTGACGCGCACGCTGCCCCACACCGACCAGCCGCTGGTCTTGTCGGTGGCAACGGTCATCACGTTGTTGAGGTTCTTGGCCTGGAAGTACTCGCCACCGACGCGGAAGTCGCTGCTGGCGTAGGCGACCATCGCGTTGGCGCGGGTGTAGGTGTTCTCGGCGCTCTGGATGTCGGTTTCCTTGCCCAGCTTGCCGCTGTAGCCACCGACGGCGACCACGAAGTTCTCGTTCGGGGTGTAGGCCACGCGGCCTTCCACGTCCATGCCCTTGCTGCGGGTCGGGTTCTTGTAGCCGGCGCCGGACACGACCGAGACCGCGTAGTTGAAGTTGTTGCCCAGGTTGCCGAAGCCATGCAGGCCCCAGTCGGACGAGTTGCCGTACTTCAGGCGGTCGGTCAGGGTGTTCTCGACATAACGCATGCCGTAGAACTTCTCGACATACGGAATCCACGGCATGTCGGCGGCACCGACGCGCAGGTTGAAGGCCGGGTCGAAGCTGCCCTGCACGTAGGCCTTCTTGACGAACAGTTCGGTGTTGCCGATGGCCGAGCTGTACTGGAAGTCGGTGGTCAGGTTCGCCGACCAGATGTCGTTGAACTTGTGGTCGACGGTCAGGTAGAAGCGCTTGACGTCCAGGCCGGTGCCGCTGGCGGCGGTGTCCTTGCCGTTGCTGGTCTTGTCGATGTTGGTCAGGTCGAAGAACATGCGACCGCCGATCTTGTTGTCATTGACCAGCTTGGCCAGCTTGTCGACGCTGGTCTGGGTCTTCTGCGCACCTTCCAGAGCCTGTGCCTGGGTGATGTTCACTTCGGACTGCGCATCGGACTGCGCCTGCAGCGCCTGCGAATCGTTCTGCAACTGCTGGACCTGGGCCTGCAGCGCAGCGATCTGTGCCTGCAGCTGCTGCAGCTGTGCCTGGGATACGCCCGTGCTGGCGGGGGCTGCGAAGGCGTCGGCGGAAACCAGACCGAGGCTTGCAACGACCGCGGCGGCGAGCAAATGGGAACGCATTTTGGATTTCTCCAGAGGGTTGGAATGGCTTGGGCAGAACGCCACGCCGGCAGGCCGGTCAAGCGTTTTGCGAACATTCCGTTAAAACCATGACAGCCGAATGACAACCTGAGCACCAACCACAGATTTCTTCGTGCGGTCATGCGTACGACTCATTTGCGGGCACATGCTTGTCGATCCCTTGCGGCATATGGCGTCATGTATCAGCGTCTCGGCCCGGACCGACCGCCGCGACGCTCTCACCTGCATCGATGGTTTCGTGTGGATGACGCAGCATCACTGCGGAATGCCAGGCTGGGATGGCATTGACGACCACACTGGGCAGGCCATCAGCGACATATAGAACGTGATCGCAACCGGGCCACGTCCGTCTCCGGTGCATTGGTCAACACGTTGCCCACAGCACTCAGAACCTTCACGCCCCTGGCTGTGCGGGCGCCGGGCAGCGCTGTAACGGTTGCGTCATACAACGGTCCCTGCGCTGTCATCGAACCGTTATGGAATGTGCGCCGGGCGGGTAACCCCGCATCCCAATCAACCCAGGAGCCACCCCGTGATCCACGCCTTCAAGTCGCGCGTTGCCGTTGCCGTCTTCGCAGCGTCGTCCGTGTTCGCCGCCAACGCCGCTGAAATCACCGGCGCGGGCGCCTCGTTCATCTACCCGGTGATGTCGAAGTGGTCGGCCGACTACAACGCCGCCACCAGCAACAAGGTCAACTACCAGTCGATCGGTTCCGGCGGTGGTATCGCCCAGATCAAGGCCAAGACCGTTGATTTCGGCTCCTCCGATGCTCCGCTGAAGCCGGAAGAACTGGCCGCTTCGGGCCTGGCGCAGTTCCCGTCGGTGATCGGCGGCGTGGTGCCGGTCGTCAACGTGGCCGGCATCGCCCCGGGCGCACTGAAGCTGGACGGCACCGTGCTGGCCAACATCTTCCTGGGCAAGATCAAGACCTGGAACGACCCGGCCATCGCCGCACTGAACCCGGGCGTGACCCTGCCGAGCGCCAAGATCACCGTCGTGCACCGCTCGGATGGTTCGGGCACCACCTTCAACTTCGTCAACTACCTGTCCAAGGTCAGCCCGGAGTGGAAGAGCTCGGTCGGTGAAGGCACCTCGGTCCAGTGGCCGGCCGGCATCGGTGGCAAGGGCAACGAAGGCGTTGCTGCCTACGTGAAGCAGATCAAGGGCGGCATCGGCTACGTCGAACTGTCCTACGCACTGCAGAACAAGCTGTCGTACACCGCGATGAAGAATGCCGCCGGCCGCTTCGTGCAGCCGAGCGATGCGTCGTTCGCCGCCGCCGCTGCCAGCGCCGACTGGGCCAGCGCCAAGGACTTCTACCTGGTGATGACCAACGCCCCGGGCGCCGAGTCCTGGCCGATCACCGCCACCAACTTCATCCTGGTGCACAAGAAGCCGAAGAACGCTGCCAACGGCAAGGCCACCCAGGAGTTCTTCCGCTGGGTCTACAAGAGCGGCGACGCCCAGGCCCGCCAGCTGGACTACGTGCCGCTGCCGGACAGCCTGGTCCGCCAGATCGAGACCTACTGGTCGCAGAACCTGAAGTAAGCAAGCGCGTTCCCCCGCAGGAACGGGATCGGCGGGTCCTCTCTCCCCCGCCGATCCCACCCCGGGCGCGAGATCCTCGAGATCTCGCGCTCTTCTTGTTTTTGTGGGATTGGTCGTGAAGAGCGCTGCGCTTCCAATCTACTGCCCGGAGTCGGCGCAGGGCCCAGCCCGGGACACGCCGTAAACCCGTCCATGGGGGCTCGATCGCGCCATCCATGGCGCGAACGGTCCCGGGCTGGGCCCTGCGCCGACTCTGGACAGTTCATCGGGGGCGCGGTGGGGTCATGGAAGGCAGGAGCAAAGGCAGCAGTGTTTGTAGAGCCGAGCCCATGCTCGGCTGCTTCTGGCCTGGCCTCGCGCGCAGCCGAGCGTGGGCTCTGCTGTACCTTGCGCCGGCCGTCATATCGGTGCGCAGATCCGGGGTCTCCGGGCGCCTCCCGGACCGCGGCCAACCCCGTGAAACCCTTGTCAGAACGTGATCCAGGGCACCTCTGTCATGGTCGTAATACGGCTGTAACAAAAACATCATTTCATAGCCGCATCCGCCGACGACGTCGGCTCTTCCCCGCTATGGAGTGACCATGAAACTGCACTCGGCCGGCCTTGCCGCCCTTTCCCTGGCCATCGCCCTGGGCCTGTCGGCCTGCGGTGGCGACAAGCAGGCCGCGCAGCAGCCGGCTGCCGACGGTGCCGCCGCCCCGGCCGCTGCCGGTGCCAAGGTGACCGCCGAAGTGTCCGGCGCGGGCGCGTCCTTCATCTTCCCGCTGGTCTCCAAGTGGTCGGCTGACTACAACACCAGCACCGGCGCCAAGATCAACTACCAGTCGATCGGCTCCGGTGGCGGCATCGCCCAGATCAAGGCCGGCACCGTCGACTTCGGCTCCTCCGACAAGCCGCTGAGCAGCGAAGAGCTGGCCCAGGCCGGCCTCGCCCAGTTCCCGTCCGCCATCGGCGGCGTGGTGCCGGTGGTCAACATCGAAGGCCTGGAAGCCGGCAAGCTGCGCCTGAGCGGCGCCCTGCTGGCGGACATCTTCCTGGGCAAGGTCAAGACCTGGAACGACCCGGCCATCGTCGCCGCCAACCCGGGCGTGAAGCTGCCGGACGGCAAGATCACCCTGGTCCACCGTTCGGACGGCTCGGGCACCACCTTCAACTTCTCCAACTACCTGTCCAAGGTCAGCCCGGAATGGAAGAGCAAGGTCGGCGAAGGCACCTCGGTGCAGTGGCCGGACGGCGTCGGTGGCAAGGGCAATGAAGGCGTCGCTTCCTACGTGAAGCAGATCAAGGGCTCGATCGGCTACGTCGAACTGGCCTACGCGCTGCAGAACGGCATGCCGTACACCGCCATGCAGAACGCGGCCGGCAACTGGGTCGAGCCGAGCGCGGAAACCTTCGCCGCCGCGGCTGCCAGCGCCGACTGGGCCAGCGCCAAGGACTTCAACCTGGTCATCACCAACGCTCCGGGCGAGCAGGCGTGGCCGATCACTGCCACCAACTTCATGCTGATGCAGAAGCAGCCGAAGGACGCCAAGCGCAACCAGGACACCCTGGCCTTCTTCAAGTGGGCCTTCGAAAACGGCCAGGCCCAGGCCAACGAGCTGCACTACGTGCCGCTGCCGGCCGAACTGGTCAAGCAGATCGAGGCCTACTGGGCGACCGACCTGAAGTGATGGACACGACGGTGCCCGCCCCGCGCGGGCACCGCCTCTTCCACGCCGTGCCGCCCCGCCCCTTCCTGGCCCTGCCGTCCCCATGAATGCCATCGCCCAGCCTGTAGCCGCCCCGTCCACGCGTGATGCGCGTGATGCCCGCAACGACAAACTGTTCCGATGGGTGCTGGTCGGCACCGTCATCTTCGTCCTGATCGCCCTGGCCTGCGCCGCGCTGTCCATGCTGTGGGGCGGCCGCCATGCCCTGCAGATGCAGGGCCTGAGCTTCTTCTTCTCCGCCGACTGGAATCCGGTCGAAAACAAGTTCGGCGCCCTCGCTCCGATCTACGGCACCCTGGTCACCGCGCTCATCGCGATGGTCATCGCCGTGCCGGTCAGCTTCGGCATCGCCTTCTTCCTCACCGAAGTCGCGCCGCGCTGGCTGCGTGGCCCGGTCGGTACCGCCATCGAACTGCTGGCGGGCATTCCTTCGATCATCTACGGCATGTGGGGCCTGTTCGTGCTGGTGCCGGTGATGACCGAGTACGTCACTCCGTTCCTCAACGAAACCCTGGGCGAGATGCCGATCATCGGCCCGCTGTTCCAGGGCCCGCCGCTGGGCATCGGCATGCTCACCGCCGGTTTCGTGCTGGCCATCATGGTCATTCCGTTCATCTCCTCGGTGATGCGCGAAGTGTTCCTGACCGTGCCGACCCGCCTCAAGGAATCGGCCTATGCACTGGGCTCCACCAAGTGGGAAGTGAGCTGGGACATCGTCCTGCCCTACACCCGCTCGGCGGTGATCGGTGGCATCTTCCTCGGCCTCGGCCGCGCCCTAGGCGAGACCATGGCGGTGGCCTTCGTGATCGGCAACAGCGTGCGCCTGTCGCCGTCGCTGCTGGAACCGGGCACCACCATCGCCGCGCTGATCGCCAACGATTTCGGCGAAGCCACTGAAACCTACCGCTCGGCCCTGCTGCTGCTCGGCTTCGTCCTCTTCATCGTCACCTTCGTGGTGCTGGCCATCGCCCGCCTGATGCTGATGCGCCTGTCCCGCAAGGAGGGCAACTGATGTCCACCACCGCTGATTCGCTGTACCTGCGCCGTCGCATCGGCAACGTCGTTGCGATCACCGCCTCCTGCGCCACCGCCCTGTTCGGCCTGTTCTTCCTGGGCTGGATCCTGTTCACCCTGGCCTCCAAGGGCCTGGCCGGCATCAACTGGGATCTGTTCACCAAGATGACGCCGCCGCCGATGCAGGAAGGCGGTCTCGCCAACGCCTTCTTCGGCAGTGCCGTGATGTGTGCGCTGGCGATCGGCATCGGCACCCCGCTGGGCGTGCTTGCCGGCACCTGGCTGGCCGAGTACGGCAACGCCCGCAAGGCCGGCACCGTGGTCCGCTTCGTCAACGACATCCTGCTGTCGGCGCCGTCCATCGTGCTTGGCCTGTTCGTCTACACGCTGTACGTGATGCAGACCGGCGGCAACTTCTCGGCGTTCGCCGGTGCGCTGTCGCTGGCCTTCATCGTGCTGCCGGTGGTGGTTCGCACCACCGACGAAATGCTGCGCCTGGTGCCCTCGCAGATGCGCGAAGCGGCCCTGTCGCTGGGCATCCCGCAGTGGAAGGTGATCGTGCAGGTGCTGTACCGCAGTGCGTCGGCCGGCATCATCACCGGCATCCTGCTGGCGCTGGCCCGCATCTCCGGCGAGACCGCACCGCTGCTGTTCACTGCCTTCGGCAACCAGTACTGGAACAACAACATCTTCCAGCCGATGGCCTCGGTGCCGGTGGTGATGAACCAGTTCGCCGGCAGCCCGTATGAATCCTGGCAGGTGCTGGCCTGGGCCGGTGCCCTGGTGCTGACTGTCTTCGTGTTGCTGGTCAGCCTTGCCGCCCGCGGCATCCTGCTGCGCAACCGTATCTCCCATGACTGACCTTTCCGTGGATAACGCCATGAACGACCTTTCCAACGCCGTGCCGATGCAGCGCATCGCCGTGCCGTCCTCGCACGAGAGCCTGCACACGCCGTCGCCGGTGAAGCTGGCTGCGCGTGGACTGGACTTCTACTACGACAAGTTCCATGCCCTGAAGGGCATCAACCTGGAGATCCCGGAAAAGCGCGTGACCGCGCTGATCGGCCCCTCCGGTTGCGGCAAGTCGACCCTGCTGCGCATCTTCAACCGCATCTACGCGCTGTACCCGAAGCTGGAAGCGCGCGGTGAAGTGCTGCTGGACGGCGAGAACATCCTGTCGCCGAAGTACCCGATGAACCGCCTGCGCAGCAAGGTCGGCATGGTGTTCCAGAAGCCGGTGCCGTTCCCGATGACCATCTTCGAGAACGTGGCCTACGGTATCCGCCACCACGAGAAGCTGAGCAAGGCCGACATGGCCGACCGCGTCGAGCAGGCGCTGCGCCAGGGCGCACTGTGGGACGAAGTGAAGGACAAGCTGGGGCAAAGCGCACTGGGCCTGTCCGGTGGCCAGCAGCAGCGTCTGTGCATCGCCCGCGCCGTGGCCCTGCGCCCGTCGGTGCTGCTGCTGGACGAGCCGACCTCGGCGCTGGATCCGATCTCGACCAGCCGCATCGAGCAGCTGGTGGAAGAGCTCAAGCACGAGTACACCATCGTCATCGTCACCCACAACATGCAGCAGGCCGCGCGCGTGTCCGACTACACCGCCTTCATGTACCTGGGCGACCTGATCGAGCACGACCGCACCGAAGTGATCTTCTCGCAGCCGTCGCAGCGGCAGACCGAGGACTACATCACCGGTCGCTTCGGCTGAAACGGCAGTCGACAGACAGACAATGTCAGTCGAGCATGGCTCGACTCTACAAATCACGCCAGCCAGGCATGGCCTGGCTCTACCCGGATTGCAGACCATGAACCTTCCCAACGACCACATCGTCAAGAGCTACGACGAAGAGCAGCAGCGCCTGGTGGCCGAAATCGTGCGCATGGGCGAGATGGCCGTCGCCCAGCTCGAAGCGGCGATGGACGTGATCGAGAAGCGCGACGAGAACGCCGCCCATCGCATCATCGCCAACGACGAGGCGATCGATGCGCTGGAACAGCAGATCAGCCACGACGTGATGCGCCTGGCGCTGCGTGGCCCGATGGCACGCGACCTGCGCGAGATCCTGGCGGGCCTGCGCATCCCGGCCGACATCGAGCGTATCGGTGACTACGCCGCCAACGTCGCCAAGCGCTCGATCGCGCTGGGCAAGGTACCGCCACTGCCGCAGATCCAGGGCCTGCGGGCGCTCGGCCGCCTGGCCGCGCAGCAGGTCCGTCGTGCCATTGCCGCCTACCGCGACAACGATGCCGATGCCGCGCTGGCGTTGCGCGAGGACGACGCCCGCCTGGACGCGCAGTACACCGCGCTGTTCCGCGAGCTGCTGACCTACATGATGGAAGACCCGCGCAACATCACCCCCTGCACGCACCTGCTGTTCATGGCCAAGAATCTGGAGCGCGTGGGCGACCACGCCACCAACATCGCCGAGAACGTGTGGTTCCTGGTGCATGGCGAGCAGCCGCTGCCGCCGCGTGAAAAACGCGATGAAACCTCCAGCACCGGCCAGCCCTGACGCTGCACTGCAACACCGGAGTTGACTCCAAGGTGGCCGCTGTCCTGGTGACAGCGGCCTTCTTGTTTTGGGCGTTCTGGCCACCGGTCTCCCCTTCTGTAACAAACCTCACGAAAATTTGAGGTCTTGGCGAGGATTCGTTGAGTAGGATCGCTGCACCATCGTTTCCACCGGCACCCCTGCCGGCGACCCGGGCACCCGCCCACACCACCCAGGAGCACGACCGATGAGCAGTTCCAACAAGACCCTGTCCCTGCTGACTGCTACCGCCCTGGCCGCCGGCCTGGGCATGACCGCCAGTGCCTCGGCCCTGAGCATGAGCGACCTCGCCCAGGGCTATCTGGTCGCCGGCCAGGCTGCCAAGGCCAGCACCGATGCCAAGGCAGCGGACACCAAGATGGCCGCGGACGCGACCAAGCACGCCGAAGGCAAATGTGGTGCCGACGGCAAGAGTACCGAAGGCAAGTGCGGCGCCGACAAGGGCAAGGCCGCCGGTGCTGCGGCCGGCGCCAAGGCCAAGAGCGGCGACAAGAAGTCGGCCGAGGGCAAGTGTGGCGAAGGCAAGTGCGGTGGCAAGCACTGACGTCCGCGCCAGCGTTGTCCACCTGCGGTCGCCGCTTCGCGCGGCGGCCGCCGGGTTGGGCCTGCGCCGGGCGCTGCTGCAGGATCTGCGTGATGCACCGGCCGGCGACTTCGACTTCCTCGAATGCGCACCGGAGAACTGGATCAACGTCGGTGGTCCCGCCGGGGATGCACTGGCCGAACTGGCACAGCGCCATCCACTGAGCTGCCATGGCCTGTCACTGTCACTGGGCGGCAGCGCACCACTGGACATCGAGCTGCTGGAGCAGGTCGGCCAGTTCCTCGAAAAGCACCGCGTGCCGCTGTACAGCGAGCACCTGAGCTACTGCAGCGACGATGGCCACCTGTACGACCTGCTGCCGATTCCGTTCACCGACGAAGCGGTGCGCCATACCGCCGCGCGCATCACCCGTGTGCAGGACCTGCTGGGTCGCCGCATCGCGGTGGAGAACGTGTCCTACTACCTGGCGCCGGAGCCGGCGATGGACGAACTGGCCTTCACCAATGCCGTGCTCGCCGAAGCCGACTGCGACCTGTTGCTCGACGTCAACAATGTCTACGTCAACGCCTGCAACCACGGCTACGATGCCGACAGCTTCATTGCCGGGCTACCCGCAGAGCGCATCGTCTGCCTGCACGTGGCCGGGCACCTGGACGAGGCACCGGACCTGAAGATCGACACCCATGGCAGCGCGGTGATCGACCCGGTCTGGGAGCTGCTGGCGCGTACCTACGCGCGCATCGGCCCACGCCCCACCCTGCTCGAACGCGATTTCAACTTCCCCCCGTACGCCGAGCTGCAGGGCGAACTGCAGACCATCCGCCGCCTGCAGTCCAGCCATGCCGGTATCGCCCATGGCTGATTCCTCCCACACTCTGCGCGCACAGCAGCATGCGTTCACCGCACACCTGCGCGATCCGCAGGGTGTGCCACCGCCGGTCGGGCTGGAACCACGCCGGGTCGCGGTATACCAACGGCTGCTGTTCAACAATCTGCTGGGCCTGTTGAGCAACGGCTTCCCGGTCTGCGTGCGCCTGCTCGGCGAACCGGCCTGGAGCGACCTGGTGCGCCACTACTTCGTCACCCATCGCTGCCGGACGCCGCTGTTCACCGAACTGGCCGCCGAATTCGTGCAGTGGCTGCAGGCACAGCCGCAGCTGTCGCACCCGGCGTTGGCCGAGCTGGCCCACTACGAGTGGGTGGAAACCGCGCTGTACCAGCTTCCTGCCGAGCCGCTGCCGGCGCGGGGTGAGATCGATCCGCTGCGGGTGCCACTGCAACGCTCGCCGCTGGCGTGGCCGCTGCTGTACCAGTGGCCGGTTCACCGGCTGGGTGCCGAGGATGCACCAATGCAGCCGCCCACCGAGCCGACCGGCCTGCTGGTGCGCCGTGAGGCTGACGGCGAAGTGCGCTTCGCCGCACTCAGCCCGCTGGCGGTATACCTGCTGTCCAGCATCGGCGAACAACCCGGCCTCGATGGACATGCCTATCTGCGGCAATTGGCCGCCGCGCACGGCCTGGCTGAGGAGGCGCTGGCCGAACCCGGTGCCGCGCTGCTGCGGCAGTTCCTGCAGGCCGGCGTGATCGGCCCGCTCACCGCCCCTCCCTGACACCTCATTCGCGGAGATCCCCTGATGAACCTTCCGACCCTGGCCACCGCGCGTGGCCAGCTGGACCGCCTCGCCCCCTGGTTGGCGCCGCTTGGCCTGCGCCTGCTGCTGGCCTGGGAGTACTTCGAATCCGGCCGCGAAAAGCTGCACGGCCAGAACTGGTTCGCCGACCTGCAGGACGCCTTCCCGTTCCCGTTCGACCAGCTGCCGGCGGCGCTGAACTGGCAGCTTGCCACCTGGTTCGAGCTGATCGGCGCGGCCTGCCTGCTGGTCGGGTTCGGCACCCGTTTCGCCGCCGCCAGCCTGCTGGTGCTGACCGTGGTGGCCACCTATGCGGTGCATTGGCCGATGGAGTGGAACTCGCTGGCCGACCTGGCCATGGGCTACGCGATCAGCGACCAGGGCTTCGGCAACTTCAAGCTGCCGGTGCTGTTCATGGCCATGCTGCTGCCGCTGATCTTCACCGGCGCCGGCAAGCTGAGTGTGGATGCGTGGTTGACGCGGTGGTCTCCCTCGGCCACGCCTGCGCGGCCAGCAGTCCGGTAGATGCCGACCTTGGTCGGCGCGCACCGTGCCAACCAAGGTGGGCACCTGCCGGAATCCTGAGCGTGCGGTGCTCCGGCAGGTGTCGACCTTGGTCGACACACGCCCGCGCAGGGAACCCGTGCACCGCAGGCTGGCCGGGCGCTCAGGGTCGCTCTGCTAGAATTCACGCATGACTGACCCCACCCCCGCACCTGCCGCCGCTCCCGATTCCGCAGTACCCCAGGCGCAGCGCGCGATGTCACAACGCTTCCGCGGCTTCCTGCCGGTGGTGGTGGACGTGGAAACCGGCGGCTTCGACAGCCAGCGCAACGCACTGCTGGAAATCGCTGCCGTGCCGATCGAGATGGACGAGAACGGCCTGCTCTACCCCGGCCAGACCGCCAGCGCCCACGTGGTGCCGGCCGAGGGCCTGGAGATCGATCCGAAATCACTGGAAGTGACCGGCATCATCCTCGACCACCCGTTCCGGCTGGCCAAGGAAGAGAAGGCCGCGCTGGACCACATCTTCACCCCGGTGCGTGCGGCAATGAAGAAGTACGGCTGCCAGCGCGCGATCCTGGTCGGCCACAACGCTCATTTCGACCTCGGTTTCGTCAACGCGGCGGTGGCACGCACCGGCCACAAGCGCAATCCGTTCCATCCGTTCAGCGTGTTCGACACGGTGACCCTGGCCGGTATCGCCTACGGGCAGACCGTGCTGGCGCGTGCGGCCACGGCCGCCGGGCTGGGCTGGGACGCGAACGAGGCACACAGCGCGGTGTATGACACCGAGCAGACGGCACGGTTGTTCTGCACGATCGCCAACGCCTGGCCGCGGTGAAGCGGCCAACGGCGGAGCCCCTCGTGGCGTGAAGCGAATCATCGGTTGGGCCGGGCAAGGTGGGTTCGCGGGGGACGCCGTGAACCCGTCCCTGGGGGCTTAGCCGCGCCATCCATGGCGCGGATACCCCCGCGAACCCACCCTGCCCGGCCTTCGACAGGTTGCTGGCCGCCACGGAAAGATCAGAAAAAGCGGGAGCAACCGCGGGTCGCTGCGCTCGTTGGGGGCTGCCGATCACTTCTGTGGTGGGTCACTTCTCTGGTGGGTGCCGACCGTTGGTACGGCAACACCCGTAGATCCACGCCATGCGTGGATGCGATCACCCAATGCTCGTACGATCGCGGCCATCGCTCTTGGCGCGGTACAGCGCGCGGTCTGCGCGCTGGTACAGCAGTGCCGGGGTGCGGTCGTCGGCATCCAGTTCCACCAGGCCCGCGCTGAAGGTCACGCGCAGTCCGTCCACCCCGGCCCAGTCGGGATGGTCGTGGAACAGGCCGCGCAGGCGCGCGCACAGCTGTGCGGCTTCCTCCAGGCGGGTGTCGTTGAGCAGCAGCGCGAACTCTTCGCCGCCGGTCCGCGCCGGCAGGTCCGAGTCGCGGCTGGCGGCAGCGATCAACCGTGCCACCTGCACCAGCACGGCATCACCGATGCTGTGGCTGTGGCGGTCGTTGACGTCCTTGAAGTGGTCGATATCCAGCACCACCAGGCACAGCGGATGACCGCTGCGCTGCGAACGCGCGAAGTCGCGCGCCAGCGTTTCATCGAAAGCACGGCGGTTGGCCAGGCCAGTCAGTGCGTCCTCGCGGGCCTGCCGTTCGAAGGCCTCGGCCTGGCGTGCGAGGCGCTCGGCCAGTTCAGTCTTTTCCTGGTTCAGCGCCTGCAGGTGCACGGTCTTGGCCTGCAGGTCGAAGGTGGCTTCATCCACCCGCCGCGCCAGGCGCAGGTTGCTGGCCTTCAGCTGCTGCAGCAGCAGGCGGTACAGCGCCACCAGCCCGGCCAGCAGCATCAGTCCACCCAGCACCTGCACGCTGCGTCGCTGCCACCAGAACGGCTCCACGGTGAAGCTCCATACCGCTTCCTGCTGGCCCCAGCTGCCACCCGGATGAGCCGCTGCCACGTGCAGGGTGTAGTCGCCCGGCGGCAGGCCGACGAACTCCACGCTGCGCTGCGGACCGCGTTCGACCCACCCCGCATCCAGGCCGTCCAGCCGCGTGCGGTAGCGGATCCGGTCAGACATCAGGTAGCTCAGGCCGACATAGCTCACCGTCAAGCGGCGGCCGCCGGGAATGTAGTTGCGGTCCGGGCCCTCCCAATGCACCGGTGCACCATCCACCTGCACGCTTTCAATCGCTGCCGGCGGTGAAAGACGCTCGCGGAAGCGCTGCAGGCGCTGCGGATCGACGGTGCTCAGGCCACCGACGGTGACCACCCAGAACGTGCCGTCCTGGCGCAGGATCGCCGATGGGCTGGAGCTGCCGTTGGCCTGCGCGTTGGCCATGCCGTCGATCTCGTTGTAGCGCTCCACCACCACCCGCGGCGTGCGGCCATCTGCCACGGCGTTGAGCGTGGCCATGTCGGTGCGCAGCACGCCGCGGTTGCTGCTGATCCAGACGTTGCCCAGGCGGTCCGGCACCAGCTGGAACACCGTGTCCACCGGCATGCCCTGCTCCAGGCCAACCCGCGCCAGCGTTCCATCCTGCCAGCGATACAGGCCACGGTCGCTGCTGATCCACATTGCGTCGCCCAGCTGGTGGAAGCCGAACACGCTGCGGCCACCGCCCATCGGGGCCAGGTCAATCGCCTGCACGCGGTCGCCGCGCAGTACGCGGATGCCTTCGATGGTGCCGATCCACAGGTTGCCCTGATGGTCATGCTCAAGCGCGGTGATCAGGCCACCGGGCATGCCCGGGACGTTCGATACCTGCACGCGATCACCCTCGATGCGGACCACGCCCTTCTGAGTGCCGGCCCAGACGCCGCCCTGCGGATCGACGCTGATCGCCCGGATGTTGCCGCCCGGCATGCCATCGGCGGCCGCATAGTTGTGGCGCAGGCTGCCGTCGCGACCGAGGCGGTAGACACCGTCGCCGAAGGTCCCCACCCACAGGTCTCCATCAGCCCCCTGCGCCAGGCTCAGCACCGATGGCGCCTTGCCGCCGCGGTTGTGCAGTGGCACGGCACGGAAGCGGCCATCGGGCGTCTGCAGGTCGAGGCCGCTGGCACTGCCCACCCACAGCTGGCGGTCGCGATCCTCGAACACGGTGCGCACGTAGTCGCCGCTGAGACCGTCGCGTTCGGTGTAGCTGCTGAACAGCGTTTCGCGCAGGCGGTACAGGCCGCCATTGGCGCCCACCCAGATGCTGCCTTCGGCATCCTCGCGCAGGCTGACCACGCGCCCGCCCGGCAGGTTGAGGCCGGCCGGCAGCCGCTCCAGCCCATGTGCGGAGATGCGCAGCAGGCCCTGGTTCTCGGTGCCCAGCCACAGGTCACCATGGCGATCCTGCAGCATCGAGGTCATGTGCAGCTGGCCCGGCAGGCGGTGCACCAGCACCAGCTGATCGTCCTCCACCCGGTACAGGCGTTCGCCGGCCACGATCCACAACGCGCCATCCGGCGCGCGGTACGGCCACGACAGGCCGCTGCCCGCACCCAGGCCCCATGCAGCCGGCGCGCGCTTGAGCACGCCGTCGTTGTCGCGCAGCACCAGCCCGTCAAGGGTGCCGACCCAGACCCGGTCCTGCGCATCGACCACCAGCTTGGTGAAGCTCATCGCCATCGGCAGGCCAGCCGGCGGCGCCTGGTAGACCATGCCCTTGTCGGGCACCAGGTAACCCAGTCCCTTGCCTTCGTACAGCAGCCACAGGCGCCCCCGGCTGTCCATCTGCATGGACTGGATCAGCACCTGCGGGGTATCGGCCTGGTGCTCCCAGACCCGCCACTGGCCGTCATTGCCACGATGGCTGACATTGCCGCGCGAATCACTGATCCACAGCCCGCCCTGGCGGTCGACGAACAGCGCGCCGATGCCGTTGTCGCGCAGGCCCGGGCGGGTACTGCGGTCGAACACGGTGAAATCCAGGCCGTTGTAACGCACCAGGCCTTCCCAGGTGGCGAACCACAGGTGGCCTTCCGGCGTCTGCGCGATGTCACGCAGCGAGTTGTGTGGCAGGCCGTTGCGCGATGTCCACACATCGATGGCGTAGTCGCGCAGCGGGGGCGCACCGTCCTGTGCGGCCAGCGGCAGCGCAAGCGCCAGCAGCAGCCACAGCAGCCCCTGCCGCAGCACCCGCCTGAATCCTGATACGTGGCACTCCACCCAGCGCCGGTTGCCCCCCTGTCCGCCCATCAGTGCAGCGGCGGTGGCCAGACGCGGCTGCCAGGCCAGGCAGCGTGCGGGAACGGCCGGGCAGCGCGGAACGGCGTGCCGGCGGGAACGGGCTGGCTCATCGACGGGAAACTGGGGAGTTGCGCAGATGATAGGCCAAACCCCGGCCCGGGCGTCACCGTTGCCAGGCCGTCAGCCTCAGCCAGCCCGGCCCGGCGGCACCACCTGCGCGCTGGCTGGCCACTGCACCACCGCCTCCAGTCCGCCTTCGGCACGGTTGCGCAGCCACAGGCGGGCGCCGTCCTTCTCGGCCAGTGCGCGGGCGATGGTGAGGCCCAGCCCGGCACCGCCGGTTTCCCGCGAGCGCGAAGTTTCCACCCGCACGAACGGGTCGAACACCGCCTCCAGCTGATCCTCCGCCAGCCCGGGACCATCGTCCGACACCATCACGGTGATCGTGCCACCGCCGCGTTCCACCCGCACCCGCACCCGGTAGGCGTACATCACCGCGTTGTCCACCAGGTTGGAGAACAGGCGATGCATGGCCAATGGGCGCAGCATCAGCACCGCGCCGGTACCGCCCTCGAAGACGACATCGGCACCGCCCTCGGCGGCGTCTTCAACGATGCTCTCCAGCAGTGAATCCAGGTCCAGCGCGGCACGCTGCTCGGCGCTTTCGGCGCTGCGGGCCAGCTCCAGGCCTTCGCGCACCAGCGCCTGCATTGCCGCCAGATCGCCGATCAGGCGCTCGCGCAGCGCTTCATCGCTGACGTTCTCCAGGCGCAGGCGCAGGCGGGTCAGCGGGGTCTGCAGGTCATGGGTGATCGCCGCCAGCATCTGCGTACGCTCGGCCAGGTGCCGCTGCAGGCGGTGCTGCATGGCATTGAAGGCTTCGGCGGCACGCTGCACCTCGCGCGGCCCGCGCAGTGGCAAGGGATCACGCTGCAGGTCATCGCCGAGATCCTCGGCAGCGGCCGCCAGTTCCTGCAGCGGCGCGCTGGCCATGCGCGCGACGATGTAGGCCAGCACCGCGATCGCCAGCACCAGCAGGGTCAGGAACCACGGGTCCACGGCCAGGATGCCGTTGTGTGCCACCGCAGGCGAATCCAGCGCGAGCTTCAGCAGCGTGCCGTCGTTGAGGGTCACGTCGACCGCACGGCACTTGGGCGGGATGAACGCCGGATCACGTTCGCGTGGATGCCGGCGATGCCCCGGCGGCGGTGGTGGCAACAGATCCTGCAGCTTGGGAATGCAGGAGCGGAACGAAGCGAAATGCACATGCGCGCGTGCGACCGGGCCCGGCCGGTCATCCAGCACTTCCATCAACGCCGTATCGGCCCGCCCCAGGCGTGCACCTGGCTGCAGCGCGCGCACGCTCGGCCCGCCAACCTCCAGCAGGCGCTCGCGCAGTTCGGGATTGCCGTCGAGCAGGTTGACGTAACCCTGCAGGCGGTCGGCGATGCGGTTCAGGTTCTGCCGCTCGAACTCCTGCTGGCGTTTGGAGGTAGCCAGCATGGTCGCGCCGATCGCGGCCACGCTCATGCCCAGCAGCAGGATCACGAACAACCGCCCGACCATCGAGGACAGGAAATGACGCAGGCGCTTCATCGCGGCTTATTCCAGGTTCACCGAGGAGGCCAGCACATAGCCTTCGTTGCGCACGGTCTTGATCAGTCCGTCCGGGCCACCGTCGTCGCCCAGCTTGTTGCGCAGCCGGCTGACCTGCAGATCGATGGCACGGTCCTGCGCCTCGTAGTTGCGGCCGCTGCTGAGCGCGACCAGCTGCTCGCGCGACAGCACCTTGTTGGCATGGGCGATGAACACCCGCAGCAGGCGGAACTCGGCGCCGGACAGCACCACCACGCGATCGTCCGGATCGACCAGGTGGCGATGCTCCAGGTCGAACACCCAGCGCGAGAAACGCGCACGGCGCACCGACAGCGGCTCCAGGTTGGCCGGCAGCGCCTCGGTCCGGCGCAGCACGTTGCGGATGCGCGCCAGCAGCTCGCGCGGTTCGAACGGCTTGGCCAGGTAGTCATCGGCGCCCATTTCCAGGCCCAGCACGCGGTCGATCGGCTCGGCACGCGCAGTCAGCATGATCACCGGCGTGTTCGAGCGCGCGCGCAGGTCGCGGCACAGGGTCAGGCCATCCTCGCGCGGCAGGTTGAGGTCGAGCACGATCAGGTCCACGTGTTCGCGGTCCAGCAGCTGGCGCATGGCGGTGCCGTCTGCGGCCGTGCTTACCTGGTAGCCGGCACGGCCGAGCTGTTCGGCCAGCAGGGTGCGGATGTCGTTGTCGTCGTCGACGATCAGCAGTCGATGCATCGTGTTTTCAGTCTCCATGTCGCGATCATCCCGTGTCGGCAGCTGAACCGCATCCGGGGCAATGCGTACCAGTGTATCCAGCCATTGGCGGGATACCTGTGGTTACGCGTATTCACCGACAGTGTTACATAGAGACATACCCCGAGGATTGAGCCGCCCATCGCCCGGTCTTCACAATGCCCACCAACGCCGCCACCGCGGCCCCGAGAGTGAAGCCACGACGTGACGTTCCGCCTGCTGCCCGCGACCCGCCGGGGTCGCCTGATACTGATCGCCCTGCTCGCCCTTGCCGTTGCCGCAGCCGCCTGGTGGCTGCTGCGCAAGCCCGCCGCCCCGGCGGTGGCCACCTCGCCGGTCAGCCGCGGTGACATCGAGCAGACGGTGGACGCCACCGGCGTGATCGACGCCTACAAGCTGGTCAGCGTCGGTGCGCAGGCCTCGGGCCAGATCAAGTCGCTGAAAGTTCAACTGGGCGACACCGTGAAGGAAGGTGACCTGATCGCCGAGATCGACGCCACCACCCAGCAGAACCAGGTGCTCAACGCGCAGGCCTCGCTGGACCAGGTCACCGCCCAGCGCGCCGTGCAGCAGGCCACCCTGCGCCAGGCCGAACTGGAGTTCGCGCGCCAGCAGCAGATGCTGGCCGCCGAGGCCACCTCGCGCCAGGAATACGATGCCGCCGAGGCGCAGCTGAAGACCGCCCGTGCCCAGCTGCAGTCCTACGAGGCACAGATCAAGGGCCGCGAAACCGAACTGGGCACCGCCCGCGCCAACCTGGCCTACACCCGCATCGTGGCGCCGATGGACGGCACTGTGGTGGCGGTGGTGGCCGAGGAAGGTCGCACCGTGAACGCCAACCAGACCGCACCGACCATCGTCATGCTGGCGCGGCTGGACGTGGTCACGGTCAATGCCGAGATCTCCGAGGCCGACGTGGTCAAGATCAAGGCAGGCATGCCGGTGTACTTCACCACGCTGGGCGGTCCGGACCGCAAGTACCACGCCACGCTGCGCCAGATCAATCCGGCGCCGGCCTCGATCGCCAATGAAAACTCGTCCAGCTCCAGCAGCTCTTCCAGTTCCAGCTCCAGCAGCGCGGTCTACTACAACGCACTGTTCGATGTGGAAAACCCGGATGGCACGCTGCGCATCGACATGACCGCGCAGGTCTCGGTGCTGCTGAAGCAGGCCAAGGGCGTGCTGATGGTGCCGGCAGTGGCGTTGGGACCGAAGCGCCGTGGCGACGAGCGCATGGTGCGGGTGCTGGACGACAAGGGCCAGCCGCAGCCGCGCAAGGTCACCGTGGGCATCAACAACGGCGCCTCGGCCGAGATCCTGTCGGGGCTGAAGGAAGGCGAGCGCGTGGTGGTCGGCGAAGCCGGTGCGGCCGGTGCCAGCGCCGCCGGCGGCAACCGTGGCGGCATGCAGATGCGGGTTGGCGGCCCGGGCATGGGGCGCCGATGAGCACGACGGCGCCGCTGCTGCGCCTGCGCGACCTGCGACGCGAATTCCCGGCCGGCGATGATGTGATCGCCGTGCTGCGCGACGTCAATCTCGACATCCACGCCGGTGAGATGGTGGCCATCGTCGGCCAGTCCGGTTCGGGCAAGTCGACGCTGATGAACATCCTCGGCTGCCTCGACCGCCCTACCCGCGGCAGCTACCAGGTGGCCGGCCGCGAGACCGGAAAGATGGCGCCGGACGAGCTGGCCGAACTGCGCCGCGAGCATTTCGGCTTCATCTTCCAGCGCTACCACCTGCTCGGCGACCTGGACGCGCGCGGCAACGTAGAGGTGCCGGCGGTGTATGCCGGCAGCCCGGGCGCAGTGCGCAACGCGCGTGCCGAACAGCTGCTGCAGCGGCTGGGCCTGAGCGATCGCATGCACCACAAGCCGGGGCAGTTGTCCGGTGGCCAGCAGCAGCGCGTGTCGATCGCCCGTGCCCTGATGAACGGCGGCGAGGTGATCCTGGCCGACGAACCAACCGGCGCGCTCGATACGAAATCCGGCGAGGAAGTGATGGCGATCCTCGGTGAGCTGCACGCCGAAGGCCATACCATCATCATCGTCACCCACGACATGAGCGTGGCCGAACACGCGCAGCGCATCATCGAGATCCGCGACGGCGAGATCATCGCTGATCGCGCCAACCCGAATGCGCCGACCTACCGTGCGCAGCGCGAGGCCAGCACCGGCGTCGCCCGCGGCAACAGCTGGCGGGCCGCACGCGACCGCTTCACCGAAGCGTTCCGGATGGCGCTGCTGGCGATGAACGCACATCGGCTGCGCACCTTCCTGACCATGCTCGGCATCATCATCGGCATCGCCTCGGTGGTCTCGGTGGTGGCGCTGGGCAATGGCTCGCAACAACAGATCCTGCAGAACATCAGCGCGCTCGGCACCAACACCATCGACGTCTATCCCGGCCGTGGTTTCGGCGACATGCGCTCGGCGCGGGTACAGACGCTCAAGGCCAGCGACGCCGATGCACTGGCAAAGCAGAGCTACGTGGACAGCGCCACCCCCAGCGTGTCGACCTCGGTCACCGCCCGCTACCGCAACCAGTCCTCCACCGCCCAGGTCAGCGGCGTCGGCGAGCAGTTCTTCCGGGTCAAGGGCGTGACCCTGCTCAGCGGCAGCTTCTTCGATAGCGATGCGGTGAAGGGCCTGGGCCAGGTGGCGGTGATCGATGAGAACACCCAGACCCAGTTCTTCCCCGATGTCGACCCGGTCGGCCAGGTGATCCTGCTCGGCAATGTGCCGGCACGTGTGGTCGGCGTGGCCAAGCGCCAGAGTTTCGGTTTCGGCGGCAGCACCAGCCTCAGCGTGTGGGTGCCGTACACCACGGTGATGTCGCGCATGCTCGGCCAGAGCCACGTGTCCAGCATCACCGTGCGCGTGGACGACGACACGCCGATGGATGCCGCACAGGAAGCGATCACCCGCCTGTTGACCATGCGCCATGGCACCGAAGACTTCTTCCTTAGCAACAGCGCCGAAATCCGCCAGACCATCGAACAGACCACGCGCACGATGACGCTGCTGATCGGCGCCATCGCCGCCATCGCGCTGCTGGTCGGCGGCATCGGCGTGATGAACATCATGCTGGTCTCGGTCACCGAGCGTACCCGCGAGATCGGCGTGCGCATGGCCGTGGGTGCACGGCAGAGTGATATCCGCCAGCAGTTCCTGATCGAGGCGGTGCTGGTCTGCCTGCTTGGCGGCGTACTCGGCATCGGCCTGGCCCTGCTGCTGGGCTCGATGATCGGGCGCTTCGCCAGCGACTTCCAGGTGCTGTTCTCCACGGCCTCGATCGTTGCCGCGTTCGCCTGCTCGACCCTGATCGGCGTGGCGTTCGGCTTCCTGCCTGCGCGCAACGCCGCGCAGCTCGACCCGGTGGAGGCCCTGGCCCGCGAATGAAGATGATGACCCGACTGACCTTCCCTGCCCCCTCGCGCCTGCTGCTGGCCGGTGCCGTTCTGCTCGCCCTGTCCGGCTGCGCATCGATGGGCCGCTATCCGGTGCAGGACCCCGACGTGGCGGCGACCTACGGTCGTGGCGACGCCACCCTCAATGCGCCCGCCGACGATCCGCGCAGCAGCCTGGATACTCCGGGCCGCGACATCCGCCAGGACACCTGGTGGACCGGTTTCGGCGATGAGCGTCTCGACCGTCTGGTGGCGCAGGCGCTGGCCGCCAACAGCGATCTTGCCGCCGCTGGCCTGGCCGTGCAGCGTTCGCGCCTGCAGGCCGGACTGGCCAGCAACGCGCTGTGGCCACAGCCTTCGTCGTCCGGCGTCAGCGGCAATGCCAGCCGCGCCACCGACCAGGCCGACGACTGGCGCCGCAGCTATTCCACCGGCGTCTCGCTGGGCTGGGAAGTGGACCTGTGGGGCCGCCTGCGCACCCAGCGCGACATCGCCCGCTGGGAAGCCGAGGCCAGCGAGGAAGACCGGCAGAACACCGCGCTGCTGGTGATCAGCGACACCATCACCCAGTACTGGACGCTGGCTTACCTCAACCAGTCGATTGCCACCGGCCAGGCCAACCTGGAGCGCCTGGAACGCACCCGCGAACTGGTGCAGGCACGCTTCGACGCCGGTGCGGTATCGCGCCTGGAAGTACGCCAGGCGCTGCAGAACCTGCAGTCGCAGCGGTCTTCGCAGAGCGCACTGGAGCAGCAGCGGGTGGAAGTACGCAACGCACTGACCGTGCTGCTGGACGGCACGCCCTGGCCGCAGCAGGACGAACCGCAGGACCTGCTGGGCGCACGCAGCCCCAGCATCGCAGAGGGCCTGCCGACCGACCTGCTCGGTCGCCGTCCCGACCTGCGCGCGGCCGAACTGCGCCTGCGCAACAGCCTGAAGACCATCAAGGTCACCGCCACCCAGTACTACCCGGCGCTGAGCCTGACCGGCAGCCTCGGTTCCAGCGCGACCTCGCTGGGCGATGTGCTGCGCAACCCGGTAGCCACGCTGGGCGCCGGCCTGTCACTGCCGTTCCTCAATCTGCAGCGTGCGCAGCTGGATACCGATATTGCCGGCACCGCCTACCAGATCGCCGCCACCAACTTCCGCAAGACGCTGTACACCGCGCTGTCGGAAGTGGACAACGCGCTGTCGGCACGCGAGCAGCTGGCGCGCCAGGTAGCGGCCTCGCAGGCCTCGTACGACGAAGCGGTGGAAGTGGAACGCGCGCAGGAAGTGCGCTACCGCGTGGGCGCCACCGATCTGCGCACCTGGCTGGAAGCGCAGCAGACCCGGCGCGATGCCGAGCTGTCGCTGGCGCGCGTGCGCCAGGGCCAGCTGAACAACGACGTGACCCTGTTCAAGGCACTGGGCGGCAGCGCGGGGTGAGCTTTAGGAGCGCCAACCAAGGTTGGCGACTACCCGGTAGGTGTCGACCTTGGTCGACACGGCACATGAAGAAGGGGTCAGATCCCTCTCCAGCGGAGAGGGATCTGACCCCGATCACATCGCGCTGGCCGATCAACCGCGCTGGCGCACGGCCTCGAACAGGCTGACGCCGGCGGCGACGGAGACGTTCAGGCTCTCGATCTCGCCCGGCATCGGGATCTTGACCAGGCCATCGCAGTTCTCGCGGGTCAGGCGGCGCAGGCCATCGGCTTCGCCGCCCAGCACCAGGGCGATGTTGCCCTTCAGGTCCAGCTGGTACAGCGAGGCGGTGGCTTCGCCGGCCAGGCCGTAGATCCACACACCCTGCTTCTGCAGGTCCTTCAGGCAGCGCGACAGGTTGGTCACCGCCACCACCGGGATGAGATCGGCGGCACCGGCCGAGGTCTTGCGCACGGTGGCATTGACCGTGGCCGACTTGTCCTTGGGGATGATCACGGCAGTCGCGCCGGCGGCAGCCGCCGAGCGCAGGCAGGCACCGAGATTGTGCGGGTCCTGCACTTCGTCCAGCACCAGCAGCAGGGCCTTGCCCTCGGCCGCGGTGACCAGGCCTTCCAGCTCGTTCTCGCTGTAGGTGCGGGCGGCGGCATAGCGCGCGGCCACGCCCTGGTGGCGCACCGAACCGCCGACACCGTCCAGCGCCTGGCTGTTCACCTTGCGCACGTCGATGCCCTTGCGGCGGGCGTTTTCCTCGATCTCGGTCAGGCGCGGGTTCTTCGCACCGGCCTCGACCAGCACTTCGCGGACGTTCTCGGCGTCGTTCTCGATGGAGGAGGCGACGGCGTTGACGCCGACAATCCACTGGCTGTTCTTGCTCATGCGGGCGGGGACCGGAAAGGGGGTGGCTATGGTAGAGCATCGGCGGGCCGGGCGCTGCGGCCGGCCCTCTGTAGCGCCGAGCCCATGCTCGGCGGGCGGCGGGCGGCGGCCGATGAAGCCTGGACCCAGAGCAGCCGAGCGTGGGCTCGGCGCTACAGGTGGCTTATCGGCTGCGCGGCGGCCAGTGCGGGGTGTCGTGGTCCGGGTGCTGGTGGGACACGATGGTGGCCAGGAACTCCAGCGCCGCGACGTCTTCCTCGGTACGTCGCGCCGGCAGGCTGGACAAACTGTCGACGAACGGCAGCTTGCGCTCCACCCCGTACTGGATGGTCGGTGGCAGGCGTTCCGGCTCGTCGAAGGCACCGGCGGCCACGGCCACGCCATCCGGGGCTTCGTAGGTCAGGGGCGTTCCGCAGTCGGCGCAGAAGCCACGCCGCACCACGTTGGACGACTGGAAATAGCGCGGCTGGCCGCGGGTCCAGCTGAACTGCACGCCGCGCACCGACACCAGCGGCGCATAGTAGGCACCGAAGGCCTTCTGGCACATCCGGCAATGGCAGATCGAGCTGTCGGTCAGCTCGCCTCGCGCCTGGAAGCGGATCGCGCCGCACTGGCAGCCGCCGCTGTATTCGGGTTGACCCTGCATCTGCGGTCCTCCGTAACGTCGTGCCAACCAAGGTTGGCACCTACCGGGTGAGGTGGGTGCCGACCGGGTGAGGTGGGTGCCGACCGTTGGTCGGCACACCTTTCAATACTGCTTTTTCGCGCGCTTGGCCGGCTTGCCGCGCTCGGGCAGCGGCGGCAGGCCATCGCCCTCATCCTCACCCTTATGCTCGACCAGGCGGAAGTCGATCTTGCGTTCTTCCATGCTGGCCTTCAGCACCAGGATGCGCACGCGGTCGCCCAGCCGGTAGCTGCTGCCGCGGCGTTCGCCGGTCAGCGTCTTGCGGGTGGCATCGAACTTGTAATAGTCCTGCGGCAGCTGGGTCACATGGACCAGGCCCTGCACCTTCGACTCGTCCAGTTCCACGAACAGGCCGAAGCTGGTCACGCCGCTGATCACGCCGTCGAACTGGCCGCCCACGTGCTTTTCCATCCACGCCGCGCGGTAGCGCTCGTCGACTTCGCGCTCGGCCTCGTCGGCACGACGCTCACGCTCCGAACACTGCAGCGCCAGGGCTGCCATTTCGCGCGCGTTGTAGGTGAACTTGTCCAGCGGCTTGCCGGACAGCGCGTGCTTGATCGCGCGGTGCACAAGCAGGTCAGGGTAGCGACGGATCGGCGAGGTGAAGTGCGCGTACGCCTCCAGCGCCAGGCCGAAGTGACCGTGGTTTTCCGGGCTGTAGATCGCCAGGCTCTGGCTGCGCAGCAGCACCGATTCCAGCAGCGTGGCATCGGGGCGGTCGCGGATCTTCTTCAGCAGCTTGGTGTAATCGCCCGGGCGTACCTTCGACCACGGCGGCAGGCTCAGCTTGAACTCCTTGAGGAATTCCAGCAGGTCGGCGTACTTGGTTTCCGGCGGCTTCTCGTGGATGCGGTACGGCGCCGGCACATGGCGCGACAGCAGGTACCTGGCCGCCTCGACGTTGGCCGCGATCATGCATTCCTCGATCAGCTTGTGTGCGTCGTTGCGCACCAGCATGCCGGCCTGGGTGACTTCACCGCGGTTGTCCAGCACGAAACGTACTTCACTGCTTTCGAACTCGATGGCGCCGCGCTTGGCGCGTGCCTTGGACAGCACCTTGTACAGCTGGTGCAGGCGCTGCACCTGCGGCAGCAGGTCGCCCATCCAGGCCTTGGTATCGGCATCGTCCTCGCCCACCGCCTTCCACACCTGGGTGTAGGTCAGGCGCGCGTGCGAGTTCATCACCGCTTCGTAGAAGCGCGAATGCGTGACCAGGCCGTCGCGGTCGATCTGCATGTCGCAGACAAAGCACATGCGGTCGACCTTCGGCATCAGCGAGCAGATGCCGTTGGACAGCGTCTCCGGCAGCATCGGCACCACGAAGCCCGGGAAGTACACCGAGGTGGCGCGCTTCTGCGCCTCCTCATCCAGCGGCGTGCCGGGGCGCACGTAGTTCGAGACATCGGCGATCGCCACCACCAGGCGGAATCCCTCGGCATTCGGCTCGCAGTAGACCGCGTCGTCGAAGTCCTTGGCATCCTCGCCATCGATGGTGACCAGCGGCGTGCTGCGCAGGTCGACGCGGTCGCCGATCATCGCCGGCTCGACCACCAGCGGCACCGAAGCCGCTTCGTCCAGCACCTCCTGCGGGAACTCGAACGGCAGCTCGTGGCCGTGGATGGCGGTCTCCACCACCAGCGACGCGGTCAGCTTGTCGCCGAGCACGGCGATGATGCGGCCGATCGGCGGACGGCGGCTGTCCGGCGCCTGGGTCAGTTCGCAGACCACCAGCTGGCCGTCGCGTGCACCACCGGTCTGGTCCGGCGGTACCTGCACGTTGCGCTGCACGCGCTTGTCGTCGGGCACCACATAGTTGATGCCCATCTCGATGCTGAAGCGGCCGATCAGGCGGGTCATGCCGCGTTCGAGCACGCGGGCGATGCTGCCTTCGCGACGGCCACGGTGATCGATGCCGGTCACGCGGGCCAGCACCTTGTCGCCGTGCATGACCTTGCGCATCTCATATGGCGGCAGGAACAGGTCGTCACCACCCTCGACCGGGCGCAGGAAACCGAACCCTTCCGGGTTGGCGATCACCACGCCGGTGACCAGGTTCAGGGTCTGGATCGGGGCGAAACCGCCGCGACGGTTCTGCACCAGCTGGCCGTCACGGACCATGGCACCGAGCCGGCGCGACAGCGCCTCGGCCCGGTCCGGCGCGGTCAGGCCCAGGCGCGCGCCGAGTTCTTCGGCGGTCTGCGGCCCTTCGCAGCGCTCCAGCAGGGCCAGGATGGCCTCGCGGCTGGCGATGGGCTGTTCGTACTTTTCGGCTTCGCGGGCGGCATAGGGATCGTCGATCACCTTGCCGGTCGGCGGCAGCTTGCGGCCCGGGGCCGGGCCCGGGGTGGCGGCATCGGCGCTGCGGGCCTTGCGGCCACGCGGCGGTGCACCGCCTTCGTTCAATTCGGGGAACCAGCCCGGCAACGGCTTGCCCGGCTTGGTGGTGCGGGCCGTGCCCGCCTTGGCGCCCTTCTTCGGGGCCTGGCTGCGGGAGGTACTCCCGCCCTTGCTTGGTTTTTTGGTAGTCATCGCCCTACATGGTAGCCGCTGACGGTGTGCATAACGGGTCAGCGGCAGTCTTGAAGGCCTTGCATGAAAAATATTCAGGAAGTCGTTGACAGCCTGCGGATTCATCTTCACAATTGCGCCTCTGGAACGCCCAGGTGGCGGAATTGGTAGACGCACTAGTTTCAGGTACTAGCGGGTAAAACCGTGGAGGTTCGAGTCCTCTCCTGGGCACCAACGAAAAAATTCCTCGCTTCGGCGGGGATTTTTTTTGCCTGCAATTCGGGGCGGGGGCAGGGCCCTTCCCACAGGAAAAGGCTCTGACCCCAACGCGAGCCCCATGGGGTCGAATCCCGTTTCGCCTGCGAAACGGGATTCGACCCCGGATCTGCAAGAAGTGTTGACACCCCCGTAACAACACCCCATAATTTCGCTCCTCGACGCCCAGGTGGCGGAATTGGTAGA